>PLZO01000058.1:0-40919 GCA_003152165.1 Chloroflexota bacterium | reverse complement strand
CATCCGGCTTCGGGCGCAGCCGTTCGTCGAACGTCTGGACACGGCGATGGCGCGTCCATCACCGGTCATTGGGAACGTTGGCTCGGACGCACTGGCGAGAACGCCGGCTCAGGCCACTCAAGCGCGCCCGTAGACAAACCCCGGCGGCAACCCACGCTGTCGTCATCGAGTTGGGGATGGACGGTGCCCGGGTGGCAGCACCAGGCGCGGGTCGTCCGTTGACCGGCAAGGGCAGACAGCCCTCGACCGCGATGGACGCCGGGCGGGGTGATTGCGGTACTCGATGGGCTCCGCAGGTGTGGGATCGACGCGCTGCTCGGGGCGCAACCCTGCCCGAACGTCGTCCTGCTCGACTCCGCCGGCCGCGAGATCGACCTGCACCCGGCACCTATGCCTCGTTTCCGGGTGGGCGTGCTGCCTCCGGCTGGTTCCAGCTAACGACACGATCTGGTGATCGTGCGGACGGACGGCGGTTTCGGTGGTCCGCTGAAGACGGCGTTGGGCTCGGCTCAACGCCACACACGGACGGGCGGCCGTTTCGCCGTCGATCGACTCCCTCGGCCAGGTACGCCCCGCCCAAGCTCCGGACTGGTTGATCGCAGGGACCTGAATGCGCGCACTATACGGTCGGGGACGATGGCGCGATGAAACGGGGACGTGGCGGGGTCCGCGCAGAGGTGTCAGGTGGATGTCGAGGCCATAAGTCGGGTCGTCGAGCAGGCGAACGACGCAGGGGCTGAGCTCATCCGGTTCCTCTATGTCGACCACGGCGGGGTCGTCCGCGGGAAGGCGACGAGCCGCTCGACGCTGGCGCGACGAATGGCGAGCGGGATTGGACTGACCGTCGCGATGCAGGCGATGAACATGCTCGATGAGCTCCAACCCGTCGATGGGATGGGGCCGGTCGGGGAAGTCCGGATCGTGCCGGATCCCGACTCGTATGTGAATCTGCCATTTTCGCCGGGCGCGGCGGCGATGATGAGCGACCTGATCGGCCTCGACGGGCGGCCTTGGGCCGCCTGCCCCCGCTCGTTCCTGCGGTCGGCGATCACGGAGGCTGCGCGGGATGGACTCGTGCTACAGGCAGCGTTCGAGCCGGAGTTCCTCCTCGCGCGACGTGAGACGGGTCCCGATGGTGACCGCCTCGTCCCGGTCGACGAGAGCCTGTGCTTCTCGACCACCGGGTTCGCGCTCGCCCACGACTTTGCGATCGATTTCGTCCGGGCGATCCAAGCCCAGGGGATGGCTGTCGAGCTGTACCACCCAGAGCTCGGCCATGGCCAGCAGGAGCTCTCGATCCGGCACGCGCCGGCGCTGGCGGCTGCGGACCGCCAGGTCTGGTACCGCGAGACCGCCCGAGGAGTGGCGTGGCGGCATGGCCTCTGGGCGTCGCTCGCCCCGAAGCCGCTGCCCGACCAGGCCGGGAACGGCGCGCATTGCCATTTTTCCGCCTGGACAGCCGCGGCGGACAGCGATCCAGGCGCCGCCGGCCCGGCCGATGCCGGGTACACCGGCTCGCCCGACGACGGTGACCCGGCCGACCGCGTCGAGGGGGTCTCGATGGCTCGGCCCGTGATTTCCGATGTGCCTCGGCCGAACGAGCGCAATGTCTTCTACGACGCCGGCGACCGGTACGGGCTCTCGCAGCTCGCGTACCACTTCATCGGTGGCATCCTGCAGCATCTGCCGGCCCTCGTCGCCCTGACCTGCGGCAGCGTGAACAGCTACCGGCGACTCCAGCCGCAGCACTGGTCCAGCGCCTTCGTGTGCTACGGCAACGACAACCGCGAGGCCGCGATCCGGATCCCGTCACGGATGTGGGGCGACGATGAGGGCTCGGCCAACCTCGAGCTCAAGGCGTCCGACAGCACGGGCAATCCGTACCTGGCCCTGGGCGGTCTCATCCACGCGGGCCTCGATGGCATCCGGCGCAAGCTCGATCCGGGCGAGCCCGTCAACGTTGATCCGGCGACCCTGAGTGAGAAGGAGCGGCGGAGTCGCGGTGTCGCCCGTCTGCCGACATCGCTCGCTGTGGCGCTCGACGAGCTCGAGCGGGACGAGATGTTGATGGAGGCCCTCGGACCGCTGCGCCGAACCGCCTACCTCGCGGTGAAGCGGTCGGAGATCGCCTCGTTCTCGGCTCACGACGCCGCCTACGAGTGTCTGCAGCACGCCCTACGGTTCTAGGGAGCAAGCGAGCGCGGAGCGAAGGAGGGCGATTCGAGCGAACCGACCGGAATAGCCGCGGCGCGCGAGTGGAGGGCTCGCGGGAGGGACTCGCGCCCGACTACAAAACACCACGCCGATCCTGGACATGGAGGAATCTCGCACATGTCGACTGAAGCATCGAGCGGCAGCGATCAGCTCCTCTCGGAACGCGTCGCGGGCGGCATCCTACCGAGGGTTCTCACCTCGTTCGACATGGTGGCGATCTTCGTCGCCATCGTCCTGTTCGTCACCAATGCAGCGGTCATCCAGAGCGCCGGCCCACCGGCGTTCGGCTGGTGGATCCTGGGCTTCCTAGTCTTTCTGATCCCGGGCGCGATCGTCACCGGTCAGCTCGGCCGGATGTTCCCCGGCGAGGGCTCGATCTACCTCTGGACGAACAAGGCGTTCGGCAGTTTCTGGGGCTTCTTCGCGGGGTTCTGCGCCTGGTGGCCGGGCGTCCTGGTCATGGTCGCCACGGGCACTATCGTGTTCTCGTTCCTTGGCTACGTGTTCCCGGATTCGATCGGGACGCTCGACATCCGGGTCCAGGGGATCATCATCACGGCGTTCATCGTGTTCTCGGGCGTCATTTCGATCCTGCGGTTTCGGGTCACCCAGAACATTGTCAACGTCGTCTTCGTGCTGTACGGCCTGGCGATCCTGCTGATGGGCCTGGCCGGGATCGTGTGGCTGACCGGTGGGCACGCCGCCGTCACGAACCCGCTCGATTTCAGCGCCTATGCGCCGAGCGCGGCGACCGGGCTCAACCTCACGAACTGGACCTTTTTCGGGCTCGTGATCCTGGCGCTCCTGGGCGTCGAAGTGCCGCTGAACATGGGCGTCGAGATCAAGGACGCCCGCTCGATTACCCGGTATCTCGTCTTTGGATCGCTTGCGGTCATGGCCGCCTATCTCATCGCCACGTTCGCGATCATGGTCGTTGTCCCGGCCACCAATGGCGCCTCCGCCCAGGTGACCGCGGTGGCGGCCGTGGTCGGGATCGCGCTGGGCGATGGGCTGGGCAAGCTCGTCGCACTGATCCTGGCCGGGTTCTTCCTGTTCATCACCGTCGTCTATAACTACTCGTTCGCGCGACTCATCTTCGTGTCGGGTCTCGATCGGCGCCTGCCTGCCGCGATGAGTCACGTCAACGAGAACAAGGTTCCCGATACCGCGGTCTGGGTGCAGACGATCGTGGCCGGCGCGTTCACCCTCCTCGCCTTCGACATCCTGCCCACGATCGGGTTCGGAGGCGGAGCGCCGATCGACGTCCAGACCAAGATCTACGACGTGCTCCAGGCGGCCGTCACGGTCATCTGGTGCGTCTCGATGGTGATCCTGTTCATCGACGTGATCATCATCATCCGCCGGTACAGCAGTGCGTTCGAGTCGACCAAGCTGGCCCACCCGGGCGTCTTCTACCTGAGCTCGCTCCTGGGCGGCGTCGCCGCATTCGTCGGGATCGTGGCGACTCTCAGCGGGGCTTGGACGCCACTCATCCCCAATGACAGCGGATCGATCTCGATCCTGGGGGCCACGATCGCGTACGGCGCCTGGTTCTACTGGATCGCCGGCATCGCGATCGTCTCGCTCATCGCGGGCGCCGTCCTGTACCTCCTCGGCCGCCGATCGGGCAATGCCGCGGACGCCGCTCCCATCGTCACCGCGCTCTAACCGGATCGGTGATCAGCCGGTCCGTCGGCGCGTGCCGGCAGTGATGGGTGAGATCGTGCGATGGGGTCGCCCCGGCGGCCCCATCGGCGGTTTAGGGTGCGGGCGGTGAAGGCGTCCGAGCCGACCAGCGAGCCGTGAGCTCGCGTGTTGAGCGGGTCATCGCGTCGGTCGCCGACCTGCCCGCCGTCGATCAGCACTGCCACACCCTCGTCGCTGGGTGGAGCGTACTTGGTGACGCCGACGCGCCCGCATGGCGCCGCTGTTTCACCGAGGCCGTGCGCCCGGCTTCGCTCGCGAGCGACGTGGCAACGTCCCTGGGCTACCGCGAGTTTCTTCGGGCGATGGCGTCATTCCTGGGCGAAGTCGCCCGAGAACCGATCGAGTTGGAAGCTCGGGTGGTCTCTCGTCGCGCCGCAGCGGTCGGCGACGAGCCTGACCTGTATGCGCGGCGGTTGTTCGATGACGCACGAATATCGACGCTCCTGGTGGACACTGGCTACGGCTCGCAGGCCTCGACCCCGGCGGACTTCCAGCGCACCGTCGGCCGGCCGGTTCGAACCATCGTCCGGATCGAGTCGGTCGCCGAAGGTTGCCTTGCCGCAACAGGGCAGCGATCCATCACCCGGCTGGCATTTACCGGAGCCTTGCTCGAGGAGCTCGATCGGGCGGTCGCAGCCGGTGCGATCGGCTTCAAGAGCATCGCTGCATACCGCGCCGGGCTCGACCTGCCCAAGCCATCGGCCTCACAGGTCGCCGGCGCCTTCCGCCGGCTCGATCGGGGGGCGCAGGCTCGCCGTCTTGACGATCGCGTCATCGTCGCCCATGTCGTCTGGACAGCGGCTCGACTCGCGGCCGCCCGAGGCGTGCCGCTCCAGTTCCACGTCGGTTTTGGCGACGAGGACGTCCACCTGCCGGCCGCCGACCCGTCCCTCCTACGGCCCCTGTTCCGCGCGCCCTCGACAGAGGAATGCCCGGTTGTCCTGCTGCACAACCATCCGTTCGTCGACCAGGCGGCATATCTCGCGAGCATATTTCCGCAGGTCCACCTGGACCTCTCACTGACCATACCGTTACTCGGAGGGGCGGGCGCCGAACGGGCGATCGCGTCGGCGCTCGCCTTGTGCCCGACAACCAAGCTGCTGGCCGGCTCGGACGGTCATTCGTACCCCGAAATGCACTGGCGGGGAATGCGCCTGTGGCGCGAGGCGCTTGGACGAGTGCTCGCCGCGGAGGTGGCGGCCGGTCGGATGGACGAGGCTGAGGTCGAACCGACGGCTCGGGGCATCCTTGCCGGAAACAGCGAACGGGTGTATCGGCTTCAGGGCCCCGCCTGACGGGCGCCGGTGTAGGTGACTTGCCTGCGGCAGACTCCAGGCGGCCCGGCTCGATCTCGCCGTGGTGGCGGGACTGACGCTCGGATGGACCCGCGACGTCGCGCCAAGCGAGCCTATGCTGGGGTATGCCCAGCGGGACCGCGACCTTCTTGATGACGGACATCGAGGGCAGCACGCGGCTATGGGAGAGCCACCGGGACGCGATGGCGGGCGCGCTCGAGGCGCATGACACGTTGCTGCGCTCCGCTGTTGAGGCCGCTGGCGGGTCGATCGTCAAGACAACCGGCGACGGACTCCTGGCGGTGTTCGACGATCCGGCCACCGCGATCGCGGCCGCGCTCGCGGGCCAGCACGCGCTCGACCGCCACGAGTGGTCGGCGACGGGCCCGCTCCGCGTGCGGATGGCGATCCACTCCGGCAGGGCGGAGGTTCGAGATGGCGATTATCACGGGGCCGCTCTCAACCGGGTCGCTCGTCTGCTCGCGATCGGCCACGGCGGCCAGGTGCTCGTCTCGGGGGCAACGGCGGTCCTGGTCGCGGATAGTCTGCCACGGACGTCCGAGCTGATCGATCAGGGCGAACATCGGCTGCGCGACCTCGATCGGCCCGAGCACGTGTACCAGCTCGTGGCGCCCGGCCTTCGTCGTGAGTTCCCGCCGCTCCGCTCGCTGGCAGCACACGCGACGAACCTGCCGAGCCAGCTGACCTCCTTTGTGGGACGCGAGCGGGAGCTTAGCGACATTCGCGGGCTTCTGGCCCGCAGTCGGATCGTCACCCTCGTCGGGGTGGGCGGCACCGGCAAGACCCGACTCATGCTCGAGGCCACAGCGGCTCTCGTGGATCGCTATCGCGACGGCGCCTGGCTCGTCGAGCTGGCCCCGATCAGCGACCCTGACCTTGTCGTCCAGGAAGTCGCCCGCGCCCTGGGGATCCAGGAACAGCCTGGACAGCTCCTGATCGACACTGAGGTCGACTACCTACGCGACAAGGAGCTGCTGCTGCTGCTCGACAACTGCGAGCACCTGATCGCAGCCGCCGCGGACCTGGCCCTCCGTATGCTCGGCGTCTGTCCGTCGCTGACGGTCCTCGCGTCGAGCCGCGAGCCTCTCGGAGTCGGCGGCGAAGCCGTCTTCGCCGTGCCGTCCATGGCCCTGCCCGCGGCGACCAGCGCGCGTGATGTCCACCTCGCGATCGACCCCGCACAGTTCGAACAGGCGAGCCGGGCCGAGGCCGTCCGGCTGTTCGTCGATCGCGCTGCCGCGACCCTGCCGTCGTTCTCGCTCGATCCCACGAACGTGACCGTCGTCGTTGAGATCTGCCGGAGACTGGACGGCATCCCCCTCGCCCTCGAGCTCGCTGCCGCCCGGGTCAATGTGCTCTCGGTCGAGGAGATCGCGCAGGGCCTGGGTGACCGATTCCGGCTGCTCACGGGCGGTCGTCGGACCGCGGTGCCGCGTCAGCAAACGCTCCAGGCGCTGATCGACTGGAGCTGGGATCTGCTCTCCGAACCGGACCGTCAGCTGCTCCGTCGGCTGTCCGTCTTTGCCGGGGGCTGGACGCTCGCCGCGGCTTCGGCCGTCACGTCCGACCCTGTCCCGGTGGGAGGCTTGCCATCGGTGAGCACGGGCGACGGCGACGCCCGCCTCGACACCCTCGATGGGCTCAGTCGGCTGGTCGATCGGTCGCTCGTCGTGGTCGACCATGAGGGATCGACCCGCTACCGGATGCTCGAGACGATCCGTCAGTACGCGCGGGACCAGCTCGTCAGAAGTGGAGAGGTCGCCGAGCTCCGCGTTGCGCACCTGGCCTTCTTCCGCAACCTCGCGCTCACCGCGGAGCCGGCCCTCCATGGCCGCAGAATGATCGAGTGGCTCGATCACTTGGACGCCGAGAGCGACAACCTCCGATCCGCGCTCGATTGGGCCTTCGAGGCAGATCCTGGAGCGGCGCTCGAGCTGGGTGTCGCGCTCATGGTCTATTGGGCGTCGCGATCCATCGGATCGGAGAGCGTGGAGTGGCTCGGACGCGCGGTCGACGTCGCCCGGACCACGTCGCAGGACACGACCTCGCCGTTATCGCGGGAGCGATCGATTCTCGCCGCTCGGGCCCTCGCGGCCGCGGCGGTCACTTGGTCCCTGTGGAAGGGTGGAGGGCAGGCCTTCGTCTGGGCGGAGGAGGCGGTCGCGATCGCGCGACAGACGGCCGATCCGGGGGCGCTGAGCACCGCCCTGTCGTCGATGGTCATGGCGACTGTCTTCTCGGGACGGGCGCCGTCGCCGCGCGAGTGGGTCGACGAGCTCGTCCCGCTGGCTGAGCAGGTCGGCGATTGGTGGCAGCTTGCCTTGACCGAGGCAGGCATGGCGATGGGCGAGAGCAGGTCTGAGGACCCCGTCCACGCCGATGCTCGACTGGCGAGGGCGACCGACGCGGCGCGTCGCTCCGAGAACCCTGCGGCGATCGCGTTCACGGCTCGTGCTCGCGGCCAAGTCGCCGGGGACAGAGGTCGCCTCTCGGAGGCGCGACCGTTGTTCCTCGAGGCGATCGAACGATACCGGGAGATCGGCGATCGGCGCCAGGTCCTCGGCACCCGGAGCGACCTCGCGCACGCCTTGCGCCGACACGGATCGATCGACGAGGCCGAGGTCGAATATGGCCAGACGATTCATGAGTGGCAGCATCTCGGCAATCGAGGGGCGATCGCGAACCAGCTCGAGGCGTTCGCGTTCGTCGCCCTGGCACGGCGGAACGGCATGCGGGCTGCGCGGCTTCTCGGGGCCGCCGAGGCCCTCCGAGAGGTCGCCGAGTCGCCGATTCTGGCGTTCGAGCGTCCGGAATACGACGCGGAGATGGGACGTCTACGCGAGGGGCTCGATCCTGCCACGCTCGCCGCGGCCTGGAATCAAGGACGGCAGATGACGACCGATGCGGCCGTGTCGTTTGCGCTGTCGACCTGAGGGAGATCGTCCCGATCCCGACCAACTCGGGATTGCCGTCTTCCGCGTCGTTGCGCGATGGTTCCCCTCCACCTGAGGTAGCGTGCCGCTCACGATACGCGGGATCAGCGAAATCCTGGCGACGCTCGCCGCCTGGCTGGGCCTGCGAGCGCCTCTCGCAGAGCCCCGCCCACGGGACGCGTTTGGTCAGCTCTCGATCGGTTCAACCCATTGTGATCGCCACGCCGGCGGCTCGAACTTCTTTCCGTAGTAGCGCGTCTCGCGCAAGATCCGGCCGTCTCGAAACTCCATGATGACCACGAAGTCCCACAGATCGCCGCTACCGTAATCGTTGGTCCCCTCGACCACCCAGAAATCGCCAGTTCCGACGGTCCGGCGGAGGACTCCCTGCGGCGGTGCCGGAAATGCCTCCTGCATCGCCCGCATCTGGTCCCGACCACGGATACGCTCACCGGATTGGGGCATCTCCATGACGAACTCATCGTGCCGGCGGTTGTACTCGGCGCCTGCATCAAGGGCCAACTGACCGCCTTCAAAGAAGCTCTCGATCAATCGCCGCCTCTCGACATCGTCCTTACTAAGGCCCAGATCCGTCGCACGTGTGGCACCAATGCGGTGTTCGGTCATGCCTTCGTCTCCTGTCGATATCGAAGGACGTTGTAATAGGTTTCTCGGGCGCAAGCGTCGCCTGCCCACCGTACATAGTATGGCCGCCGGCAGGCGGGCAGGTGCCGGTTGGGACTAGCCCGAGGTCGTGGTCGTATCCGGCGCGAGCTTCGCTCGCAGCCAGCCCGTTGCGATCCCGAGGGCCCGTCTGCCCTCGCCGAGCTGCTCGAGTGCGACCACCTTGGCTGGCTCGACGAGGTCCGCGGCATAAGCCGTCACCCGGAGGTTGCCGGGCGGGTGGAGTCCGGCGAGATCGGGGTGAACGACATCGCCGAGGTGGAAGCGACGATCCTGCCGGCGTACGTCGCCGGCCTGGCCAGAGAGGGCCTATCGATCGACCCGGCCGTGGTCAGGCGGGCGTACGATGTCGGCCTCGTCCTGCGGTGCGCCTTCACGGCGCTGCCTCTCGAACCGCTGGCCGGACCCCCCAGGTCCGACCCGGCGACGTCGGCGCTGTTCGTGCGGCGGGCGAAGTGGGCACGCCTGCTCATCGACCGTGGCCTGTCTTAGATCACGTCAGTCAGCATTGGGGGAGACAGCTCGATGACCGAGTGGAAAACCGCACGCCTGCGTCACGAGGCCGCCCTCCGCGAGTTCGTCCGGGGCAACCCGGAGCCATTTAAGACCTTGTGGTCCCATGGCGCGGGGGTTTCGATCTTCGGCGGTTGGGGGGCGTATGACTCTGGCTGGGACGCAGTCGGACCCCGACTCGACTGGGCAGCCTCGCGCTACGCGGATGGAGCGATTGACCTCGAAAACCTGCACACCTGGGTCGATCACGACCTCGCCTGCACGGTCGACCTCGAGCATCAGCTCGCCAGCCTCGACGGCAAGCCTGACCAAGTGTCCATCACCCTCCGCTCGACCCATGTGTATCGCCGCGAGGCTGACGGGTGGCGCTGTGTCCACCGCCATGCCGATTTCATGACGCCGCGGCAAGGGTGAGCGCCTGACGCCCCAGCTCCTTGGGGGTGCGCGCTCACCGCCCACGCGTCTGTCAGCAGACGTTGTTCCTCATTCGGATGCCCTCGGGGCCGTCACCACGGGTTCAACGTGGGGGCGCTCCCGGCATTGGCCCTGCAGCGGATCCTATTCGGGCTGGTTCGGGCGATCGACACCGGGTTCAATCGGTCATTTCGGCCGGTCAGGTCTCTTCGCCGAACCCGTCCAACAAAACTGCGCCCGGCGTTCCCGCCGGAACGAACCGGATCCGGTATCGACGGCCGTTGTGGTGCACCGTCGGATCACCGGCTGAGGCCTGGTCTCCGGGAAGAAGGATGAACCACTCGCCTTCCCGTGCGCCGCTCGTCGGTTTGGCCAACCATTGGCTCCAACGCTCGACGAACCCGTGCCAGCCGGGCGCCTTCCGGTTCCTCACGACCAGAGCCTGGATGATCGGCGATCCGATCGTAATCCCGCGATCGTCCGACCTCCCTCGGCGGACGTACCTCCGGGACTCAACCTGCCCGTTCCGCGCCAAGTGGGTCGATCCCACGCGAGGCTCGATGGTCGCCCGCATGATGCCCTCCGAGACACCCGCCCGTGCGAAGCTCAAGCGCCTGCTCGAGGCGGTGGACGCGCCGACGAACCCCGCGGCACGCTCAGGCTCCGTCAGCAGGCCCACAATGGCGCGGTGGATGTCGTTCCGGTGCGGCGTGATGGAACGGGTCGCCTCGTCGCGATCGGCCTGATCGAGATCGTCGACAGCGACGGAGCGGAGCGCTGGACCACGATCAGCGGAGCACAGCGGCCCGATGAGACCTTCTCCGAGGCGATCGAGCGTTGCCTCACGGAGACCCTCGGTCCTGATGCTCGTGGTCAGCTCTCGAAGCCGCCGCAGATCAGGCCGATCGGGAGGCACCCGGTCGGGCAGGGCGTTGCTGCGGGACGCAGCTCAGATCGGACCGAGAGCGATGGTCCATCGGCCGTCGAGATCGAGGGGAGACTGGCGCCCCAGGGCGCGGCGCAGCGGTTCACCTGGTTCCTCGTGACCGCCCTGCCGGCGCAGCGGCAGATCGCCACCGCCACGCGCTCCGTCCTGGCCGACTTCCTCGAGGCGCAGGGCGAGCCCGGGCTGGCGGGGCGTTTGAGGCTCTTCTAGGGTCCCGCGCCCGAAGTCGCTGCGTCAGGCCCGACGGCCCCGGTGCCAAGATAGAACTAATGTGCTATTACTGGCTTCCTGGCAAAGCCTGCCGGTTGTCGACACCTCATCTAGTGTCGACAATGTCGACGACCCTGTTCACGCTGGGAGGTTCCGCTACGCTCCCCCTCGTGATAGGCACCAACTGCGGTACCGAGAACAAGCCCGGACGCAAGTTCTGTGCCCGGTGCGCGGCACCGCTCGGCCTGCCCCGGGGCCGAGCGGACCGGCGCACAATCGAGGCGATGGACACGCTACCTTGACCGTTCCGCGGACGCCGTCGGATCCCGAGATCCACGCCGCCAAGCTGCCGTCGAACCTCTCGCCCGAGATGCTCCACATCAAGGCCGGCGCAAACGGCGAAGTGGCAACCGACCCGCACCGCTCGGGCTGGCGTTACCTGTCGTTCCGATCGTTCAGCCTCGGCGACGGCCAAGGGGTGGGGCTCGACTCGCCCGCCCACGAGTCCGCGATCGTGACGATCTCCGGCGGCGGCGTGGAGATCGCCTTGCCCAGAGGGCGCAGCCTCGGCCTCGAGGGGCGCGCGTCAGTCTTCGACGGCCTACCTTGGGCCGCCTACATCCCCGCCGGGACGCCGGCAAGGATCATCGGCCGCCCGTTGCCCGGTGAGCGCGCCGTGATCGCGATCGCCCAGGCGCCACTGAGCGGCCGGGCGGGCGTCTCGAACGAGCCGATCGTCGTCGCGTCGGCGGACGTCGAAATGGAGATCCGGGGCGCCGGCAACTGCACCCGCCAGGTCAACGCGATCATGCCGCCGGGCTTCCCCGCGGACCGGCTCCTGATCTCGGAGACCTTCACGCCGGCCGGCAACTGGTCCGGCTGGCCGCCCCATAAGCACGATATCGACGATCCCCCGCGCGAAGCGGTCCTCGAGGAGACGTACTTCTTCCAGTTCCGTCGCCCGGAGGCATGGGGCTTCCAACGCGTCTACGGCCGCGACGCCGGGGACGACGGCCAGAAAGAAGGACCGGGCGACGGACCCGGCGACCTGCTGGCCCCGGTTCGGCACGGCGACCTGGTGATCGTCGACCGCGGCTACCACCCGTTCATCGCCACGCCCGGCTACGACGCGTACTACCTCAACGCGCTGGCCGGCGATCGACGGACGATGGCCAACTCGGACGATCCGGACCTCGCCTGGACCCGCTCGCTCTGGCCCGCCCTGGGACCCGACCCGCGCGTGCCCCTCGTCAACGCGCCCGGCCTGGGGACCTGAGTGGAGACGCCCGTTCCGCTGTGGGCCTCTAGCGGAGGCGGTTGCGTTTGGCGGCGGCGGTTGCGTTTGGTCTTCCTGGCGCAACAAACTACGCGATTCAGGTTGCCGGCGACCCCTTGTGGGCCCGTTTGGCGTCGGCCACCCGACCCAGGTCGGCCATCGATCGAGATTTCATCCCGCCCCAAGCGTGGCTCGGGATATTCGGGATCGACGTTTGGCTCCACGTCATCGGTCGACCGACCAAAACGCGTCATTTGTCGCTCTGGGAGCAACAATCGACGGAGCACCGCCCGACCCCGGTCCGGACCAGCTGCCCTGGCTCGCGCTACGATGCGGGAGGTGGTTGCCGAGCCCGCCGCGCCAAGCGCGCGCTCGACGATCGTCGTTGGGCGGCGACGAAGTAGAGCCGTCAGGCCGCGCCGAGATCGCCGGTGAGGTAGCGCTCGATCGCCGGACCGATCGAGGCCACGAGCTGCTCCGGGTCGGCGGATGCGAGGGGCTCGAGACCGACGATGTAGCGCGCCATCGCGAGGCCGATGAGCTGCGAGCCGACCAGCACCGCGCGCAGCTCCGCCCGGTCGGGGGCAATCGCAGCCACCAGCTGGAACAGGCCCTGGCGACCGAGGAAGTCGCGCAGCAGCAGCGCGGCGTCGGGCTCGGTCATGGCCGAGCGAACGATGCCGGTCAGGATCGGTCGGACGCTGGGTTGCTCGTCCCATACCCCCAGGAAGAATCGGACCAGCCGTTCCCCGACGCCGGTCAGACCCGGGGCGAGCAACTGCCGTTTGAGGAACTCGGCGTTGAACGGCAAGCTCATGACCGACAGGAACAGGCGCTGTTTGCTCCCGAAGTAGTGGTGGACGAGAGCCGGGTCGACACCGGCCCCCGTCGCGATGATCCGGATCGTCGCCCCGTCGAACCCGAACTCGCCAAAGGCCGCGCGCGCACTCTCGGCGATGCGCTCGCGAGCCCCGCTCTCGCCGGGGCGGCGGCCGGAACGAGCCACTGACCTCTCCCTGCGCTGATCCGTCGAGCCGCTACGCGATCTCGCGCCGAATGGTCGCCCCGGCCAGGACCACGAACAGGATAGCCACGCCTGCCAGGAAGGCGATGTCGATCTGGAGGGTGCCGTCGGACATGCCGGCCCCCCGGAGGAGGACCGCCCGGAGCCCGTCGATCGCGTGGGTCATCGGCAGCAGGCGGGCTACCGCCTGTACTGGATCGGGCAGGCTGTCGACCGACCAGAACACGCCACCCAGGAGTGCCTGGGGCACGATCACGATCGGGATGAACTCGAGGATCTGGAGCTCGGTCCGAGCAAATGTCGACAGGAAGATCGCCAGGTTCACGGCTCCGATCGCAGTCAGGAAGATGACCACGAACGCCAGCAGCGGACTTCCGGCGTTGGCGATCCCCAGGCCCACCTCGAAGCTGCCGACCGGCCCGATCCGGGGAACGCTGAGCGAGCCGAGGGCAAAGAGCAGGATGAGGGCCACCTGGACGGTGGCGAAGAACCCGAAGCCGGCGCTGTAGCCGACCACGATCTCGCTTCGCCGGACCGGCGTGGCCAGCAGCCGTTCGAGGGTTCCGCCGGTCCGCTCGCGCAGGAAGCTGATGCCGGTCAGGACAAAGACGAAGAAGAAGCCGAAGAAGCCGATCAGGGCCGGCGCGAACGTGTCGAGGATGTCGGCCGAGGCCGAGCCATAGATCGTTTCGTGCTCGATCGTCAGCCGCGGGCCCTGGGTGGCGGCTCGCTCAATGAGACCGGCAACGATCTGGAGTCGGGCGCCGTCATCGGCCGGCGCTTCGCCCAGGGTGATCAGCTGGACCGTCGCGACGCCGCTTGCGAGGTTCGCCGGCAGGACAATGACGACATCCGCCCGACCGGCCTGAACGGCAGCTCGTCCGCTTGCCGCATCCGTTCCAACATCGACGACCGGGACACCTGCCTGCGTCGCAGCGGCGTTGAGCGCAGCCTGGATCGGGGCATCGGCTGGACCGCCGAGGCTGACGATCCCGAGGCGCGTATTAATCGGCTTCTCGTCACGGATCACGTAACCCAGCAGCGCCAGGACGGCGATCGGAGCCACGATCAGGAGGGCCAGCGAACGCCGGTCACGCCGGAACTGCTGGGCAATCCGGCGGGCAATAGCGGCGATCCGCCGGGCGCTCACTGGGAGTCGCCCCGGGTCGGGACGCCGGACAGCTTTAGGAACGCCGATTCGAGGTCCGCGGTGCCTGCCTGCCGCCGGATCTCCGCCCCGTTGCCCATCGCCAGCACGCGCCCGGACCGGATCAGGACCAGCTCGTCGCAGCGGTCACCCTCGTCCATCACATGGCTCGATACGACCAGGGTGGTCCCGGCCGTTGCAAGGCGTCGGAAGTGGTCCCACAGGTGGTAGCGCAGGACCGGGTCGACACCGACGGTCGGCTCGTCGAGGAAGACGACGGTCGGTCGATGGACGAGTGCGCAGGCCAGCGACAGCCTGCGGCGCATCCCACCCGACAGCTGGAGAATCGGCCTGCCGCGACGGTCGCCGAGCTCGACGACATCGAGGATCTCGGCCATGGCGGTGACGTCGGGCTGGCCGGACATCGCCGCAAAGAACGACAGGTTCTCCCAGACCGACAGCTCCGAGTAGAGGCCGTCGCTCTGGGTCATGTAGCCGATCCGGGCCAGCAGCGGACGCGATGGCATCCGGGTTCCGAGCACGGTCACGGATCCGGAGGTAGCAACGGCGAGCCCGGCCATGAGCCGGATCAGGGTGGTCTTGCCGGACCCATTCGGGCCGAGCAGCCCGTAGATCCGGCCGGCCGGGAACGAGATATCGATGCCGTCGACGGCCGCGATCGCGCCGAAGACCTTGCGGAGGCCGTGCGTCTCGATCGCCGGTCCCGCTGGCTCGGTCGCGGGTCCCGCTGGCCCGCCTGTGCCCATTTCGGGTTGCCTCCCTCGTGTCCGACCCGGAACTCAACAACTCAACGCTGGATGAATTCTACAGATGATGAATTCCCCGGTCAAGCCTTCGGGACTCGCCGGCGCCGGTTCGTGCAGGAGCGTGGTCGAGCCCCGCGCGACGGGTCCAGATTCTGCCGGCGCCGGCACGGCAGCTCGACGCTTTACCGCGGCAGGCCAGGGGTGCGCCCAAGCAGATCCGAGGCGCGTCGCGCTCGGGCTCGGGCTCGGCCACCGTTTCGGCTCAGAAGCCTTTGGTGCTTCCAGAGCGACAATTCGCAGCAATCCGGGTCCGAACCACACCGTCCAGGCCCTCAAGGGCCGTTTGAGTGGCTTCCTTGGTCGAATTCATCCCGGGATGAGCGCGGCTCGGGACAAGTTCAACGGCACCAGCTGAAACGGCAGCTCGACTGGGCGCCAAAGACCGCTGTTTGTCGCTCTGGGAGCACCAATAGGGCCCACAACCTGCCCTACGGGATCGCCGCCGGCGTCCTGATGGACACGTTCTTCGTCCGCTCGATGCTCGTGCCCTCGCTCGTCGTCCTGTTGGGCCGCTGGAACTGGTGGCCGTCGAAGCTCAGCCACGGCGAGCCGATCGAGGGAACGGCCGGCAGCCAGCCCGGGGTCGACGCCGCAGCGACGTAGGTGCTTCGGCGCGTTGGGTCCGCGGGCCCGCCGAAGTGCGTTGGTGCATTCAACGTGGGGGACTTTTGGCCGCACCGGGGGCCGACATTCGCACGATAGCGAAGCGCCGGAGCCGGTCCCTAGGCTTTCCCGGCCATGGCTATCACTGCCCAGATCAGGACCGAGACTGCCGCCGGCCGGAGCTTCCCGGACGGCTCGATGCCGCGCCCGGAGACCACCGGCCGAAAGCTGCTCGTGCGTGGCTGGGCGATCGCGTCGATCGCTGTCACGGCGGCCTACCTCACCTGGCGACTCACCGGCACGATCGATCTCGGCTGGTGGTGGGTTGCCATCCCGCTGTTCGTGGTCGAGGTCCACAACGCGCTGGGCCTGGTGCTGTACACCGTCGCGCTGTGGAACCTGGACCCGCAGGCGCCTCCGGTCGACCATGACCTGGAGCGCTGGACCGTGGCCGTCCTGATCCCGACCTACAACGAACCGACCGAGATCCTCCTGCCGACGATCGCAGCTGCGGTTGCCCTGGAGCCGGCGCACGAGACCTGGGTCCTCGACGATGGACGGCGGGACGAGGTGCGTCGACTCGCCGAGCAGCTGGGCGCCCGATACTTGGCGCGTCCTGATAATCGACACGCGAAGGCCGGCAACCTCAACTACGCCCTCGATTGGATCGAAGCCGACATCGTCGCCATCCTGGACGCCGACCACATTCCGACGGCGCATTTCCTCACGGCCACCCTGCCCTACTTCGTCGACGATCGGCTGGCGTTCGTCCAGACGCCCCAGGACTTCTACAACCTCGATTCGTTCGAGCATGAGCGCCAGTCCAACGGGCGGACCTTCAACGAAGAGGCCGTCTTCTACCGGGTGATCGCCCCGGCCAAGACGCGCTGGTCGGCCCCGTTCTGGTGCGGAACGTGCGCGCTGGTCCGTGTCGCTGCCCTCCGCTCCGTCGGCGGAGTCTCCACCGACAGCATCACCGAGGACATCCACACCACGATCCGGATGTACCGGGCAGGCTGGACCGGCGTGTATCACAACGAGGTCCTGGCGCGCGGGCTGGCGCCGGACGACGCTCGCGCATACCTCCTCCAGCGCAACCGCTGGGCCACAGGCGCGATGCAGGTCTTGCGCCGGGAGAACCCACTGTTCGGTCCCGGCCTGACCGCCGGCCAACGACTGTCGTTCCTGACGACGCTGTTCGGCTGGTTCGACTCGTGGCGGACGCTCGCCTACGTGCTCATCCCGGTTGCGGTTGTGCTGACGGGCGCCGTCCCGATCAACGCGCCGGGCCTGATCTTCGCGCCGTTCTTCGTGACCACCCTGGGGCTCCAGTTCATCGCCCTTCGGCTGCTGGCCCGCGGCCACTACCCGCCGATCCTGTCGCTCCTGTTCGAAGTGCTCCGGATGCCGGCGGTGCTGCCGGCCACGCTGGCGATCTTCGCGCCGGGCCGGGACAGTCGGTTCCAGGTCACGCCGAAGGGCCGCCACGAGGCTGGCTCCGAGGATGGCTCCGAGAATGGCCGAGCGCGCACCGAGGTTCCGCGGATCCTGACCTGGCTGACCCTCGTGTGCGCATTCGCGCTGGTCTGGTTCACGGCTACCGTTTTCGGCCTGAGCCCTGTCCATTACGCGGTGCCCTGGGCATCGATCGGGGCGGCGTTCTTCATCGCCGCCAATCTCGGGCTGCTGCTGGCCGCCATCGGGCGGATCCGATCGAGCAAGTTCTCCGCCAACCGGCGAGCCAGCACCCGGTTGCCGGTAGAGGTCGTCGGCCAGTTGCTCGGATTGCCCTGCGAGATCCGCGACCTGTCGGTCACGGGCGCTCGGGTCGTGGTCACTTCGCCGGTCGCCGGCGATCCGGGTCCGGTCTGGCTGTCGCTCGACCTCGATGGCACCAAGGTCGAGTTCTCATGCCTGCTGCGCAGGCGAACCCCCGTCGAGCAGGGAGGCTGGGACCTCGGCCTCGAGTTCGAACCCGGCCAGGAGCTTGAGATCGGTCGACTCGCCGTTGCCTTGTTCCACCCGCCCGTTCCGCCTCGCGGTTCGGCCGACCGAGCCGCGGAACAGGAGCCAGTCTGGCGGACCAGCGCCGCCGCCTGACGATCCGGTCGTACTGCCACTGGCCGCGGGTCGCTTCGGCCGCCGCGTCGCGGCGCGGCGGGCCAGCGGCGCCGGCCGTTTCGGCCTGCTCGTGCCGCTTGGTGTTTCTGGCGCAACAAACGGGGTGAATCTGGCCTTCCACCGGCGCTTTGGACCCGTTCGCGCCCTTATCTGGTGATCAAGGTCGCCGATCGATCGACATTTCATCCCGCCTCAAGCGTGGCTCGGGATATTCGGGATCGACGTTTGGCTCCACGTCATCGGTCGACCGACCAAAACGCGTCATTTGTCGCTCTGGGAGCAACAATCGACGGAGAGCCGCCCGACCCCGGTCCGGACCAGCTGCCCTGGCTCGCGCTACGATGCGGGAGGTGGTTGCCGAGCCCGCCGCGCCAAGCGCGCGCTCGACGATGAAAGGAATGTGATGGACAGGCCCCGCGTCACCGCCGGAAGCGTGCCTCCGCCGACGACCCGGGCAATCCCCGGGCCCGGCCAGGAGTCCGTTTGGGACTACCCGCGTCCGCCCCGCGTCGAGCCGGTGTCCGAGCCAATCCGGGTCGTCGTCGATGGCTTCGCGCTTGCCGACACGACAGAAGCATTCCGCGTCCTCGAAATGGCGGGCGCGCCCGTCTACTACGTGCCGCCGGCCGACGTCCGCATGGATTTGCTCCTGCTCACCGACCACCACAGCTTCTGCGAGTGGAAGGGTGAGGCGTCGTACTGGTCGATCGCGCTGCCGGATCGGACGATCCCGAACGCGGCCTGGGCATACAAGGAGCCGATGGCCGGCTACGAGGTGATCCGCGACTACCTCGCCTTCTACGCATGGCTCGTCGACGAGGCGTGGGTCGGCGACGAGCTGGCGACGCCCCAGCCCGGCCGTTTCTACGGCGGCTGGGTCACCTCGAAGGTCGTTGGCCCATTCAAGGGCGAACCCGGCACCTCCGGCTGGTAGTCCAAGGCGGCGGGCGCGGCGGGCCAGCCCGCATGGAACGGCGGTGCCGCGGCGCGTTCGATCGCGGCGGGATCCGCGCGGCGTCGGGCGGTGCCGGCCGACGCTTCACCTGCGAGTCGATGCCCGGCCCCGCGTTTGGTGTTTCTGGCACGACAGACTGCACGTGTTGTATGCGTCAGGGCATGATTCGGGCTCAGATGGCTAGGTCGGGTCGCCCTCGCCAGGCGCAACGCTGCGCTGAGGCTCCATGTTCATCCCGGCGTATCAGCGTGGCTCGGGATAAACGTGGTCGGCGTCGAGCTGGACGCCGTCGATCGATCGGTCAAAACGTGTCATTTGTCGCGCCAGAAGCACCAAGCGGCACGAGCAGGCAGCGCGGAGCGGCGATGCAGCCAGAGACGGCGGCGGCACGGGCAGGCTGCGCGGAGCGGCAGCCCGCCCCCGCCCGCGCAGCCTCCGCGCTTATCCTTGGCGCGATGCGACCGCTGCCACCCCCGTTCGACCGAATGATCGCGGGCCAGGCGATCTCCGTCGGGGAGACCGGCTCGGACCTCCTGGGCCGGCGCCTGTTCACGAAGGACCTGGCGTTCAGCCCCAAGGAGCGCCTTGAGCTGGGCCTGCGCGGACTCCTGCCAGATCGCGTCTTGACGATCGAGGACCAGGTCGTCCTCGAAGTTGAGCGCATCCGGCGCAAGACAGACGACCTGGAGCGGTACATCGGCCTGGCGGCCCTCCAGGACCGCAACGCGACCCTCTTCTATCGCGTCCTGGCCGAGAACCTTGAGGAGTTCCTGCCGATCGTGTACACGCCCACCGTCGGTCGGGCGTGCCAGGAATTCAGCCACATCTTCCGGCGAACCCGGGGCGTGTGGATCACCCCCGACGATCAAGAC
The DNA here is from genome assembly GCA_003152165.1 of Chloroflexota bacterium. GTDB lineage: Bacteria > Chloroflexota > Limnocylindria > Limnocylindrales > CSP1-4 > Palsa-1033. Next base: position 21,157 of record PLZO01000058.1, on the reverse strand, counting down.
CAGGTTGGGACCCTCCTCCGGGCGGCGCCGTTCAGCGATGTCCGGCTGATCGTCGTGACCGACAACGAGCGAATCCTTGGCCTGGGCGACCAGGGAGCGGGCGGGATGGCCATCCCGATCGGGAAGCTCGCCCTGTACACGGCCGTGTCGGGGATCCATCCCGCTGTCACCCTGCCGGTCTCTCTCGACGTGGGTACGGACAACGCCGCGCTGCGTGACGATCTGCTGTACGTGGGATACGCTGCGCCGCGCCTTCGGGGGCCCCGTTACGACGCGCTCGTCGAGGCGTTCGTCGAGGGGGTCGAGGCCACCTGGCCAGGCTGCCTCATCCAGTGGGAGGACTTCAAGGGCCCGAACGCCCTGCGTATCCTCGACCGCTACCGGGATCGCGTTCCTTCCTTCAATGACGATATCCAGGGGACGGCCGTTGTCGTTCTCGCAGCGAGCCTGGCGGGCCTGCGCCAGGTCGGCCGCCGGTGGCCGGACGAGCGGATCGTCATCGCCGGCGCTGGGGCGGCCGGGATCGGCATTGCCCGTTTGCTCCGACTCGCGATGGCGCAGGCCGGCGTTCCGGCGGCAACGATCGCAAGCTCGATCGTGCTCGTCGACTCGCAGGGGCTTGTCCACGACGGCCGGGTCGATCTGGGCGAGCCGAAACGGGCGGTCTCGCTCCCGGCGGCCATTGCCGCCGACCTTGGGCTGATCCAGGACGGCCCCGCGGAGGCCTCTCTCGAGGCGGTGGCGGCCGCCATCCGGCCGACGATCCTGGTGGGCGCGACGGGCGTCGCCGGCATGTTCACGGAGGCCGTCATCGGATCCCTCGCCGACGACGTGCGTCCGATCGTCCTGCCGCTATCCAACCCGACCTCGCTGTCCGAGGCCCTTCCGGCCGACGTCCTGCGCTGGACCGACGGCCGCGCCCTCGTCGCGACGGGTTCGCCCTTCGCGCCGGTGCCCTTGCCCGGGGAAACGCGCGAGGTCGCCCAGGCGAACAATGTGTTCGTCTTCCCGGGGCTCGGCCTCGGAGCCATCGTCGCGGAGGCTCGCGCCGTGACGGACGGGATGCTCCTCGCTGCTGCCCGAACGGTCGCGGCGGCGGTCTCGGATGCCCGGCTTGCCGCCGGAGCGCTCCTGCCACCGATCGGCGACCTGCGCGCTATCGCCCGGGATGTCGCCATCGCGGTCGCCGAGGAGGCGCGCCGGGCCGGCGTGGCCGGACTCGGGCCGGAACGGGACCTCGAGGTGGAGGTGGACACCGCTACCTGGTGGCCCGCCTATGTTCCGTACACCCGCGCGCGTGGGCACGGGCCCGACCGTCGCCGCGCCGCCGGCGGCTGAGAGAACAGCCGGCCGGCGCCGGGGCTGGCGCATTCACAGGCAGACTTCGGCAGCGAGCGGGCGCGACAGGAACAAGGGCATCGACTCGGTGAAGCCGTAGGCCCCGGCGTCGAGGACGGCGAGGAGCTCGCCCACCTCGGGCGGGCCGAACGGGACGTCCTGGGCGAGGATATCGAGCCCGGTGCACAGCGGCCCGGCGATGGTCACTTGCTCCCCCGTCCCCTGCCCTGACCCCGTGCCGAAGCGGCGAATTCGCTGGGGCTGGCCGACGAGAGCCGGCCGAAGCAGGTGGTTGATCCCGCCGTCGACAATCGCAATCGCTCGACCGCGGACCCGCTTCGTGTCGACGACCCGGGTCACGTACGCACCGGCTGGGCCGACCAGGAAGCGGCCCGGTTCGACGAGCACCTCGGTGGCGGCCGTTCGCGGGTCCGCCGCCCAGGCCTGGGCCAGCGCCCCAAGGCCGAGCTGCAAATCGTCGAGATCCAGCGGCTCCTCGTCGTCCGAGTACGAGATCCCGAGGCCGCCGCCGACGTCGATGACCCGGAGCTCGAAGCTCAGCTCCACGGCCAGCTCGCGCCCAAACGCCATCGTTTGCCCGACATGGCGGACGAGCGCCGCGGCATCGCGGACGTTCGAGGCGCCGAAGGCATGGACGCCCTGGAGATCGAGCTGGGCCGAGTCGAGGGCGTAGCGCGCAGACGCTCGCAGGTCGTCAACGTCCATCCCGAACTTGCCGGCGCCCTCGTCGCCGATGATCCGAACGGCTTCGGCGGGGCCGGCGGCCGGCGCGCCCGACGACTCCAGGCCGAGCGAGCGGCGCAGGAGGATCGGGATTCGCCGACCAGCCATCGATGCAATCGCCTCGAGCCGGCGCAGCTCGTTGGGCGACTCGACCGTGATCAGGCCGACACCGACGGAGACCGCCGAGGCCAGCTCCGAGTCGCGCTTGCCCGGACCGGTGAAGACGACCCGCGCGGGATCGAACCCGGCGTCGATGACCCGCTCCAGCTCCCCCGCCGATGCCACGTCGGCTCCCAGCCCGAGCCTGGCCATCTGCTCGAGGACGAGCGCGTTTGGGTTCGCCTTGACGGCGTACGCGAGCCGGAACGAGTTCGGGAGCAGGCCTCGAAGAGCCGCGACTCGCCGCTCGACCACCGCCAGGTCGTAGACATAGAACGGCGTGTCGTGGCGCACAGCGAGCTCGTCGAGGTCGAGCCGGTCGAGGTCGATGAGCAGCTCCGGGCCGCCCGGCGGTAGCTCCGGGCCGCCCGGCGGTAGCTCCGCGCCGGCCGGCTGCAGCTGCGGGCCGGCCGCGAGCGGCGAGGTGGCCGGCTGCGGCGAGCTTGGCAGCTCCTCGGCCGGCGGCGCCGCGAGCGCCCCGCTCGGAGGGCTCATCGGAGCGCCGTTTCGAGGGCGATCCGGGCGCTTGTCCCCGCGTCGCGCTGCTTCACGATCAATGCCGTCGCAAGCCCCACGCCATGCTGTTCGGCGAACCCGCCGCGGGCCGGGCGCGTACCGGGCACGACAACCGCACCGGCCGGCACGACCAGCGGCTCCTCGGCCGTCCCAATCAGGATTCGCTCGGCCACGAGGTCGTAGATCGTCGAGGTCCCGGTCAAGATCACGCCGGCACCGATGACCGCGCCGGCTTGCACCAGGACGCCGTCGAGGAGGATCGAGCCGGCGCCAACGAAGACATCGTCCTCGACAATCACCGGTCGCGCGCCGGGCGGCTCGAGCACGCCGCCGATCTGGACGGCAGCCGCCAGATGGACTCGGGCTCCCACCTGGGCGCACGAGCCGACGAGGACGTGCGAGTCGATCATCACGTCCTCGCCGATCCAGGCGCCGATATTCACGAACGCCGGTGGCATGACAACCACGCCTGGCTCAAGGTGAACCCCGGCCCGGATGCTCGTCCCGCCGGGGACGATCCGCCAGGGCCGTCCGGCGAGGTCGGCCGCCACCGAGTCGATCGACTCGAACAGTGCCTTGGGCGGCACGCCGACTCGATCGCGAAAGGCGAACGGGCCGGCAGTCCAGGTCTCGGCGCGGCGGTCGGCGAAACAGGCAAGAATCGCTTCTTTCACCGCCGGGTCCACGCGCCAGCCGTCGGCGGCCGACGGGTCCGGCGAGGCGGCACGAACGCGTCCCGCCTCCAAATCGAGCAGGATGGATCCCACCTCCGCGATCACGCCACGGCCTCTTCGGGCGCGCTGCTCGTCGTGGCGCGGGGCGCCTCTTCCGATCGCGGCGCGATCGCTCGACCCGAGGGCAGCTCGACGAGGCCAAGCGTGCGCAGGAGCGTGGCCAGTGCCTCGCGCGGCCCGTCTTCGAGCGGGAGCAGTGGTCGCCGGGTCGCATCCGACCCGATCAGGCCCATCTGGAGCAGTGCAGCCTTGGCCGGCACCGGGTTCGGGCCGCCCCGGAAATTCGCCAGCATCAACGGCAGCCAGCGCTCGTGAATGCGGCGGGCCTCATCCCAGTCGCCGGCTCGGGCTGCCGCACACAGCGCGGCCATCTCGCCGGGCACCTCGTTGCTGGCCACCGACACGACGCCGTCGCCACCCAGGGCGAGGACCGGCAGCGTCCAGGCATCGTCACCGGCCAGGACGGCAACGTCGCGCGGGCGCTCCCGACAGATCCGGGCGATCTGTTCGAGGTTACCCGAGGCCTCTTTGATCGCGATTACCCGGGGATGGCTGGCCAGGCGCAGGAAGGTGTCGGCTTCGAGGTTCGAGCCGGTCCGCGAGGGCACGTTGTAGACGACGATCGGCAGGTCGCCCTCGTCGGCGACGGCTCGAAAATGACTCTCGAGCATCCGCTGGTCCGGGCGGTTGTAGTACGGACCCACGACAAGGGCGGCATCGGCACCGAGGGCGGCAGCACGGCGAGTGGCGGCGATCGTGGCCGCCGTGTCGTTCGTGCCGGTCCCTGCCACCACGGCGATCCGTGCGCGCGACGGCCGCTCGGCGGCAATCTCGAGCGTGATCTCGATCAGCCGATCGCGTTCGTCCGGGCTGAGGGTGGGCGCTTCGCCGGTCGTGCCGCACGGCACGAGCCCGTCGATCCCGGCCAGGACCTGCCAGCTGACGAGCCGCCGGAATGCCGTTTCGTCGACGGCGCCGTCGGGCGTGAATGGCGTGACGAGGGCGGTGAATGCACCGCGGAGCAGCGGGCGACGGGTTCGCGCGGTGCGGTTGTAGCTAGTCATCGGAAGTCTCCTTGAGGCTGGTTTGAGGTTGGTTTAGGGCGGGTTTGGGGCCGCGGTCAGGCGGGTAGGGCAACGGGGACAGGCACAGCCAGGAGGTCGTCGACCACCTCATCGAAGGGATGGATGCCGGGTACGCGGGGTCGAGCCGTCAGCCAATCGGCCGCGGCCACGGCTCCGGCCGCGTAGGCCGAACGGTCGCGCGCGGTGAGTCGCAGCTCGAGCGTCTCGCCCGGAGCGTCGAAGCCGACCAGGTGCATGCCCGGTCCGGCGCCGGCTCGCAGCACGGCGATCTCGACAAGCTCCGGATCGGCGGGCCCGTCGGCATCGAGATCGCGCACGCCGCGCTTCCTCGGGTGCGCCGCGACGATGCGGCGCAGGAGCTCCCGGGCGGTACCGGACGGTCGGTCCGACTTCGCGGCGTGGTGCCACTCGAGGACGTAGGGATCGAACGCGGCGATCGGCCCGTACAGCCCAACGGCGGTGTCGACAAGGCGGAAGAACAGGTTGACGGCGACGCTGAAGTTGGGAGCGGCGACCGCACTGGCGCCGGCCCGCCTCAGGGAGGCGTCGACAGCCGGCTGATCGTCCGACCAGGCCGTCGTCGCGATGACGAAGCGGCGAACGCCCGCCGACAGGGCACCCTCAACGTTGTCCCGGACCGACGGCCCGAGGCTCGCATCGAAGATGAGCTCGATGCCGGCGAGCGCGGCCACGGGATGGCGCCCGGTTGCCGGTCGGCCAAGGATAAGCGGCCGGATTCCGGACCGGTTGCCGAGGGCCACGCCGATCTCGCCGCCAAGCCGGCCATCCCCCAGGATCGCGATGTTCATGGCAGGTCTCCCTCTTCGTGGGTTCTTCCCGGAGTGGAGGCCTGCCCTGCGCTTGGGCAAACAAAAAGAGCCGCGTCACCCGATTGGTGTCGCGGCCCTCGAAGCCTCCGTCCCTGGAGGCCCCTTGTCGGCGGTTGTGCGCGCCGTCAGAGCCCCAGGGCCCGAGCCATTCGGCTGGGCCGCCAGAGCTTCTGCTTCGCCTCGAACGGCGCAAACTGACGGTGCATAACGCGCAGAGTATGCGATAGATCGCCCATTTGCAACCACGAATTGCCATGGGCCGATCCCGGCTCGTAGAAGCCGGTTCCCAGACTCCCGGATATGACGGCCATTCTTAGCCGACGACGATCCGACGGTCCTAGGCATCAGCGAATCCCTCGTTTCGTCCGCTGCAGCCGATTCCAGTGATCCCCGCAATAAATCCGCTCCTGGAAGGATCGGAAACGCATCGAACCGGGTCGACCGAGCCTTACGCCTCGTCGGCTAAGAATGGCCGTCATATTCCAAGGCCGGAGCTTGGCGCATGGGCCCGGCCCCGGCCCAGCTCCCCGGCGAACGGCCCCGGCCCCGCTGGCACGCCTCGCACGTGCCGTGCTGTGCTACTTGGAGGCCGAGTCGACCGCCAATTCCGGCATCGGGCCCGAGGCGACGTGCGCCAGGTCGAACCCGTGGAGCTCCTTGACCTTCGCCAGGAACCAGGTCGAGAACGGATCGGTGGAGTTGGCGAACCGGGCGAAGGCTCCCCCCGGGTCATCACCTTCAAGCGTGACGATCACCATGTCGCCCATGGGGGTCGGCTGAAAGAAGGTCCGCTCGTGGATCCCGAGGGCCTTGCGAGAAGCCTCGTACTCCTGGCGCCGGGCACCGTTGAGCTCGCCGATGAACCGTCGCCAGTCATCGGTCTTACCCGGCAGAATTGGGAACGCCGAAGCCCCAAGTGTCATTGCAGTCCCTCCGGCCCCAGGTCGGTCACCGATCGACCGATCCGCGGGGCGTATCGGCAAATTTTAGGCCGGTCACGCCTCCTGCCGCATCCTCGTCAGGTCAGTTCGCCCACGAACAGGTCCATCAGCAGATTGTCGTGCCACGTCCCGTCGGCGCTTCGCTCGGAGGCACGCATCACGCCGACCGGCCGGAAGCCGACCTTAGTGTAGGCGCGGATCGCGCGCTGGTTGGCAACCGCCGGGTCGATGGTCACGCGATGGTGGCCGCGCACATCCAGGAGGTGGCGGGCGACCGTCCGGATCGCGTCGGGACCCAGGCCACGTCCCTGCGCCTCGGTGGTCAGGACCAGGTCGATGCTCGCGAAGCGATAGTCAGGCTCGAGCTCCTCTTCGACCTGGAGGCTGCCGACGACTACGCCGTCGTGCTCGATCACGAAGTGCAGCGCCCCTTCGTCGCTCAGCCAATCCGCCGCGGCCCCGGCGTCGCTCGGCGCCGCCCACCGGCGAGCGACGGACGGCTCGCCCAGGATCGCCTCGAGACCGGCGTGATCGGCCCGCACGACGGGACGAAGCCGGACTAGGCGGCCGGCCAGAACGAGCTCCGGCGCGAGGTTGGACATCGAAGGCGTCTGCGCCCCTATGCCTGGATCCGGTGGAAGGTCACGGTCAGGACGCCCGGCGGGTTGGTGAGGATCAACCAGGCGAAGATGCCAATGCCGATCAGGACGAGCGCGAGCAACAACCCCAACAGGCAGGCCAGGACGACCGTCGCCGTGCTCCGACTTTCCTGCAGGAAATCCTGGCCGGCCGCTTCGTAGCCGAGCTCGCGAAGCGTCGGAACCTCGGACTGGAAGGCCCGGTCGCAATCCTTGCGCTTGCCCAGGTAGGTCAGGACCAGCCGATCCGGTGCCGTGCGCGGGCGGCCATCAAGGACACGGAACCAGGCGACGTTGTGCTCTGCGATTCCGGCGGGGTGGCCAGCCTGGGTCAGGCCAAGAGCCCAGCCGTTGAGCCGGCGCAGGACGAGAATGACGAACAAGTTCAAGCCGTCCGCGTTGGGAGCTGTCGTCCCGAACTGGACCACTTGGCCGACGAGCGCCGAAACATCGGGCACGGCCAGGTTGGCCGCCGCGGCAGAGACGGTGGCGGCAACGGCGTCCTCGTTCTGGAAGGCGACGTCGCCACTGGACGTGCCCAGCGTGAGCTCGTGGCCGTCGCTGCTCGCCGTGATCGTTGCGGTCCGCAGGTCCAGTTGGACGACCACGCCGAACCAGGGGCGGCTGACGTCCAGTCGATAGTCGCTCGTTGTGAGCGTCACGATGGTGCCGACTGGGCAGCTGGGGATGGCGCCGTGCATGATTCGCCAGCGCTGGGAGGCATTCACGAGGCCGGTCAGAGTCATCGCCCGACTCCCCGAGCGCGGTCGGCAGCGATCGCCACGACGTCGCCCAGCGCCCGCCGGATCTCGGTCGCGCGATCCGCCTCGAGGGCGGCGACGATCACCGGCAGCAGAGCGGCCCGCTCACGGCCGTTGACGAAGATGCAGAAACGGAAACCAAAGCGGGCCTCGTAAGCGGCGTTGAGCCGCTCGAGCTCGATGGCCGCTGCTTCTTGGGCGTCAGCCTGGCGATCGTAGCCCTGCTCCCGGAACGACATCGCCGAGACACTGCCGGGCGGGGCACCCAGCCTGGGATGGGCGTTGATCAACTCGAGCTTCTCGGGTTCGGGCATCGCCCGCGCAATCTCGAGCGCCCGCGGCCAAAGCTCGGCATAGCTCGAGAAGGGCCGGGCAGCGGCCAACCGGCCAAGGAACCGCGGCGCGCCCTCGAACAAGGGCGCCAGGACCGCGGCGAACTCCGCCGCCGGAAGGCCGTTGAGCAGCTCGATGCGCGGCAGCGAAGGCGCCGCTGCCCGCGTCGATGCCCGCGTCGAGGCCTCGCCGGCCGGCATCAGCTGCCCAGGTAGGTCGACAGGCCGAACGGGTTGAGCAAGAGCGGCACGTGGTAGCTCCGGCCGACGTCCTCGACCCGGATGTCGACCGCCAGCGCGGCGAAGAACGAACTTCGCTCGCCGAGCACGAAACGGAGCCGGTACATACCCGCCTCAAGGGGGCGGTCGAGCAGGTCCGCGACGCGGCCGTCGGCATCGGTCTGGCCCCGGCCGACCTCGGTCTCGCGGCCGTCCGATTCGACCCGCGAGACGGCGATTGTCACTCCGGCGGCGGGCGTGCCCCGACTCGTGTCCAGGACGTGGCTCGAGATCGTCGGCACCCGGTTGGCCACGTTATCCTCCACGTATGGCTCGGCTCCAGATCGTCGTCGGCGACGTCCACTTTAGCGCCCGCTGGGAGGCCGCCGCGCCGCGCACGATCGAGGTGATCCGGCGGATGCTGCCGATCGAGATGTCGCTGATCCATTGCCGCTGGAGTGGCGAGTCGACCTGGATCCCGTACGGCGACCTGCGGCCCGGGATCGACTACGAGAACCACACCTCGCACCCGGCCCCCGGCCAGCTCGCGCTCTACCCCGGCGGGATCAGCGAATGCGAGATCTTCATACCGTACGGCGCCTGCACGACGAGCTCGAAGGTTGGCCAGCTCGCGGCGAACCACTTCGCCTCGATCGAGCCGGACGACGGCTGGGCCGACCGCCTGCGCGAAGTCGGCCGGCGCTGCCTGTGGCAGGGCGCCCAGGCGATCTCGATCCACGAGGTCGACTGACCGGGTGAGCCCGGTCGAGCTCGTCGTCCGCGGCGGGATGATTGTGACGCCGCGCGGGTCGTTCGCGGCCGACCTGGCGGTCGAAGGCGGCCGGATCAGCTCGATCGAGCCCGACCTGTCCGGTCTTGCTGCAGCGGCCCGCGAGGTGATCGACGCTTCGGGGCTGCTCGTCTTGCCGGGCATGGTTGATGTTCACACGCACACCCGGGTCGCGAGCGACGCCGAACCCGATCGCTTCTTCCAGGATTCTGTCGCGGCCGCTTTCGGCGGGACGACCACGTTCCTGGCCTTCAACAACCCAGGGACTGGTTCGTCGCCGACCGCCGAGCGCTCGCTCGTGGCGGGCCTTTCGGAATGGCGCGCCGCGACCCAGGCCGACGCAGCGGTCGACTATGCCGTCAGCCTGGCGATCAGCGGCCGGATGGACGATCCGGTCGGGGAGCTATCGACGATCGTCGACGCCGGCGTGCCAACCGCCAAGGCGTTCATGGTCTTCGACTTCCGGCTGGACGATCGTCGCCTGTTCGAGGCGATCCGGACGATGGGCCGGCACGGCGGCCGGCTGGAGGTCCATTGCGAGGATCCGGTCCTCATCGACGCAGCGGTCGCCGGTGCGCTGGCTCGTGGCAACACAGCGCCGCGGTTCCACGCATCCTCCCGGCCGGCGCTGGCCGAGGCGATCGCGACGGCCCGGGCGATGGCCTTCGCCGAGGCTGCCGACGCGCCGGTCCACATCGTCCACCTCTCGTCGGCGGGCGCACTCGAGGCCGTTCGAGGTGCCCGGGCGGGCGGCGTCCGAGCCTCGGCCGAGACGTGCCCGCACTACCTGGCCTTGACCGACGCCCGCTACCTGGACCCGGACGACACCGAGGTGGCCAAGGTCGTCATCTCCCCACCCTTGCGTTCGGCGGCCGATCGTGATGCGCTGTGGGCTGGGCTCGCGGACGGCACCTTGGACCTGGTGGCAACGGATCACGTTCCGGATCGGGTGGCCGTGGAGAAGCGGATCAACGGCGTCCCATTCGATCGAATCAGCAACGGCGCACCCGGGATTGAGACGCTCCTCGCGATTGCCTGGTCGGAGGGCGTGGCCAGGGGCCGGTTCAGCGCTGAACGCCTTGTCGAGGTGCTGGCTGCGGCGCCCGCCCGGCTGTTCGGCCTCGGCTCGAAGGGCGTGCTCGAGGTGGGCCGCGATGCCGATCTGGTCCTCTTCGACCCGGTCGCCCGCCGCACAATCCGCGCCGTGGACCTCCACCACACCTCCGACTACACCGCGTTCGAAGGACTGGAGGTCACGGGCGCCGTCCGGTCCGTCTACGTCCGCGGCCGAGCCGTTATCCGCAACGGCCACTTCGTGGGTCAGCGCGGCTTCGGCCACTTCGTCGAGCGCCGGCTGACCGACTGAGACGGCGCGGGCAACAGCAGGAGCGCGGCCGGCGCGGGGCGGCGGCAGAACCGGGGCGGAACCGCGGCGGAAGCGCGAAGCGGCGGGGCGGCGGCGGAAGTGCGGCCGGCGCGGGGCTTCAATCGCCGCCCCTCGGTGGCTCCTGCGCCAGACGAATGTAAAGGGCGGCGGAGGGGTGATGCGGCGCGGCGCCGGGGCTGGAACTCGCGCCTAATGCAGGAGCCTGTAGGCCTCGATCGTGAGGAAGTCCGGGAAGCCGTTGGCAAAGACGAGCTGGTCGAGCACCGTGACCGCGTCGCTGAGACGGCCCGTGGCCGTACCACCGAGACGGGCGAGCTCCTCGGCCCGGATCTTCTTGTACAGGTCACCATCCAGGATCCGGCCATCGGCCAGGCGGGTCCGGGTTGCCCGCCACTGCCACAGCTGGGAGCGGCAGATCTCGGCCGTCGCCGTGTCCTCCATCAGGTTGTTGATCGCGGCCGCCCCGTTGCCGCTCAGCCAGGCGTCGAGGTACTGGAGGGCCACGGACACATTGATCCGCACCCCCGCCTCGGTGACCAGGCCGCCCGCCACCGTCAGGTCGAGCAGCTCCGAGGGCAGCACGGAGACCTCGGGCCGGAGGCGTTCTTTCTGGTTCGGCGCCGAGCCGAGAACCGCGTCGAAGATTTCGGTGGCCAGCGGGACGAGGTCGGGGTGGGCGACCCACGTGCCGTCGAACCCGTCGGTCGACTCGCGCGCCTTGTCGTCGCGGACGCGGGCCATGGCCGTCGCATTCACCTCGGGATCGCGCCGCGACGGGATGAACGCCGCCATCCCACCGATCGCGTGCGCACCCCGGCGGTGGCAGGTCTGGACCAGCAGCTCCGTGTAGGCCCGCATGAACGGCACGGTCATCGTTAACTGCGCTCGGTCGGGCAAAACCATGTGCGCCTGTGATCGGAACTTCTTGATGCAGCTGAACAGGTAGTCCCAGCGCCCCGCATTGAGGCCGGCGGCGTGGTCGCGCAATTCGTACAGGATCTCGTCCATCTCGAACGCCGCGAGAACCGTTTCGATCAGGACGGTGGCCCGGATCGTTCCAACCGGAATCCCGAGCGACTCCTGGGCTGCCCGGAAGACGTCGTTCCAGAGGCGCGCCTCGAGGTGCGATTCGAGCTTGGGCAGGTATAGGTACGGCGCCGTGCCGCGGCTCAGCTGCTCCCGGGCGTTATGGAAGACGAACAGGCCGAAGTCGAACAGGGACGCCGAGACGGGCTCTCCGTCCACGCGCAGGCCGTGCTCGTCGAGATGCCAGCCGCGGGGTCGAACGACCAGCGTGGCGATCTGCTCGTTGAGCCGGTATGGCTTGCCCTCCGGGCTGTCGAAGGTCAGCTGATGGTGGACGGCGTCGACGATCGCGGCCTGACCGCCGATCAGGTTGGCCCAGGTCGGCGACAGCGAGTCCTCGAAGTCGGCCATGAAGACGCGGGCACCCGAGTTCAGGGCGTTGACCATCATCTTGGGCTCGGCCGGGCCGGTGATCTCCACCCGCCGGTCGGCCAGGTCGGGCGGTGTTGGAGCCACGGTCCAGTCGGCGCTGCGGATGCCGGCGGTGTCCGGCAGGAAGTCGGGCATCACCCCGCGGTCGAGCTCGGACTGGCGGTGCTTGCGGGCGGCGAGGAGCTCGAGCCGGCGGGGCCCGAACTGGCGCTGGAGGTGGGCGATGAAGGCGAGCGCTTCGGTAGTGAGGACGGTATCGATATGGGCGACGGCGGGTCCCCGGATCTCGACGCCCCGCGGCGGTGGTGAAGCGACGGCCGGCGCCGCGTGCCGCGATGAAGCCACGGCGGGCGCCACGCTGGGCACCTCCTCCGGCGCGGGAGGTTCCGTCGCGGGCGGCACCTCCTCTGGCACCGCGACTTCGAGTGGCACGATTTCGGGTGGCACGACTTCGGTCGCGGCAACGTCCGGCGCCGCGACTTCGGCCGCTTCGCGCTCAGGCACCGGCTCGGGCTCGGGAGGCACGGGCTCGGGCTCGACGGCGGCCCTCTCCGCCGCCTCCGCCGCCGGCTCCTCCGCGGCCGCCGCGGGCTCCTTCGCCTCCGCCTCGGCCTCGGCCGGAAGCGGCGCCAGGACACCGAGTGCCGCGTCGGGCGCCACCTCGCTGCGGCGGATCGTCGCCTCGATCAGGCCATAGGGCTCGCTGGTGGGCACGTAGATCTCGCGATCGTTCGGCTGCCCGAACGGTGTCAGGTCCACCAGCCAGTGGTGCAGGTTGGGCATCGTCAGGCAGATTTCGTCGATCAGGGGCTGAGCCTCTAGGACGGCCTTGCCGATCGTCCAGATAGTCGCCTGGACCGACGGGCTGCGGTGCTCGACGAAGACGTCCAGGAGAGTTGTGACGACCCCTTCGAACGCGGCATCGAAGTCGAGGTCGGCCGATTGATAGCGCCAGCTCGCGCTCAAGCGGCTGGCCATCAGCCGGTCGTCTACCTCGGGCAGGGTCGTGAACTCGTCACGTGGAAAGCCGGCGAACCCGGACTTCGCCGTCTTCATCAGGGTCAGGTCCTCGAGCCCGGCCTCGATCGTGACCCCCGCCTGGGTCGCCCGAACCAGCGCGGTCCGGGTCAGCTCGCCGGCGCGGACGAAGGCATCGCCGGCTGGGCCGGCGCTTGTCGGGATCGGCGTCCACTCGTACTCAAGGATCGAGACGGTTGCCCCGGCGACCTGCGGGAACGCCACGAAATGCTGGGCCAGGGTTCGTCCGAAGTCCTCGATTGGGCCGGTCAGGTGCTCGCGAGCAAGGGCGTACGCCGTGTTCTTCATCGTGTCCGTGGCCACGACGCCGCGGTTGTCCCCGGCGACGTGGGCGGCCGCGAAATCACCGTCGAGCGTGATTGAGATGGTCAGGTCCCGAATGTGGTGTCCGGTGGCACCGCGGATGACCTTGACCAGCCGGATCGCCGACTTGCCGTAGCGATTGGGACCGAGCTCGGTTACGGTCGCCTCCTGTCCCTTGCACCGGATCCGGGGATTACCAGCTGCCGGCCTCACGGATCAGGCGGTGGAGCACCCGGGCCGTGACCGCCCGACGGTAGTCGGCAGTCGAGCGGACATCATCGATCGGCTGGATCTCCGCGGCAACCCTCTGGGCTGCCTCGGCGGCGGTATCGGGCGTGGGCAGCCGGCCTTCGAGGAAGGCCTCGGTCGCCGTCACCCGGATCGGCCGCTCGGCAACGGAGCCCAGCCCAAGGCGCACCGTCCGCCACGGCGACCCGGACGTCGGCGCGACCCAGCTCAGGCCCACGACCACCTTGCTGATCGCCTGGGCCCGACGGGTGCCGATCTTGCGGAAGCGGACCTGGCGGTCGGCGACGAGCGGGATCCGGATTCGGATGACGATCTCGTCGGGGCGAAGGGCCGTCTGGCGGTAGCCGGTCCAGAACGAGCGGGCGGGGATCGACCGCTCGCCGCGGATCGACCCAACGACGATCGTGGCATCGGTCGCCAGCAGGACCGGCAGCATGTCGCCCGCCGGGGAGGCATTGGCGATATTCCCGCCGAGCGTTGCGCGGTTCTGGATCTGGGCTGCGCCCACCGTGGCCGCCGCTTCGACAAGGGCCGGCAGGAGGTCGCGGCAGACCGCTGAGCGACGGATCCCCGAATAGGTGGTGAGCGCGCCGAGGACCAGTGCGTCGCCGTCGAGCTCAATGCCACGCAATTCGTCAAGGCGCCACAGGTCGAGCAGCCGGTCCGGCGGCGGGCCGAGCTGGCCGCTCAGCTGGACGAGCACGTCCGTCCCGCCAGCGATCGGGCGATAGACCGACTCGGCAAGCAGGCGATACGCGTCGGCCAGGGTTGGCGGCGAGACGAGCGGCGGCTCGATCACGACTCGATCACGGGCGGCCGGCGTGGTCGGACGTCGGGCCGAGGCTCTCGGCCTGGTCCCGGCGGGTCGCGGCGAGGGCGATCGCCTCGATGATCTTGGTGTAGCCGGTGCAGCGACAGAGGTTGCCGGCGATCGCCTCGCGAATCGCCGCGTCGGTGGCCGGCGCGCCCGAGGCCAGGAACGCCTGGCCGGCCATCAGCATCCCCGGGGTGCAGATGCCGCACTGGGCCCCGCCCGTCTCGAGGAATGCCCACTGGAGCTGGTTGAGGTCGTCCGGGGCGGCGGGTCGATCTACGCTCGGCCGCCGGGCGGCCAGTCCTTCGACCGTCTGGACCGTGTGGCCATCCACCTGGCTGATCGGGACGAGGCAGGCGTCGACCACCTCGCCGTCGAGGAGGACCGTGCAGGCACCGCATTCGCCCTCGCCGCAGCCCTCCTTCGTGCCGGTCAGGCCCAGCTCTTCGCGCAGGACGTCGAGCAGGCGCCGGGCTCCGGGCACGGTCAGCTCAACTGGATCGTCGTTCACGACGAAGCGCACGGTCACCGGCGCACCAGTGTGTCCATGGCTGCCAGGATCCGCTCGGGGCTGGCCGGCAGGTCGTGGATCCAGACCCCGGTCGCGTCGTGGATCGCGGCAACGACGGCCGGGGCGCCGACGTCCATCGGCAGCTCGCCGATCCCCTTCGCGCCGTGGGGCGCGCCGCTGAACGGCGCCTCCACCAGGATCGTGCTGATCCGGGGTGCATCGAGCGCGGTGGGGATGAGGTAGGTGGCGAGCCGATCGTTGAGATAGCGCCCGTCGTGCAGCTTGATCTCCTCGATCGTCGCGTAGCCGACCGCCTGGAGCGTGCCGCCCTCCACCTGTCCCTCGGCCAGCACGGGATGGATCACCCGGCCGACATCGTCGGCGGCCACGACGCTCCGGACGGCCACCTCGCCGGTGTCGAGGTCCACATCAACCTCGGCCACGGCCGACGCCCAGCCGAAGGCTGGATAGGCATCGCCGCGGTAGGTGGTGTCGTCGAAGTCGACGCCCGGGTAGGGCCGGAAGTGCTGGTCGATCCGGGTCGCGCCGTGGGTCCCGGCATCGGCGCGGTAGGTATCGGCGAACGGGCCGCCGCTGCGCTCCTCGACCACGGCCCGCAGCCGCCGGCAGGCCTCGATCACCAGCCCGCCGACGACCATCGCGGTTCGAGACGCGACGGTTGGACCGCTGTCGGGCACCAGGGCCGTGTCCTGGGGCGCGAACTCGACGTCGTCCATCGGTACGCCCAGGGCGTCGGCGACCAGCTGCGGAAAGATCGTCTTGGTGCCCTGGCCCATCTCGGTCGAGCCGATGAGGATCACCAGCCGGCCATCCGCGGTCAGCTCGACCGAGGCAACGGAGGCGAGGTGGACTTCGCCTGAGCCGGTGAAGCCGGCCCCATGCCAGGCGAGCGCCAGGCCGATCCCATGCGCCGACCGGGCGTCTGGGCCTCGCTGGGCCCGGTCGCCAGCCGTGCGGGCGCGGACCCGCTCGAACTCGGCGGCTTCGGCGGCCCGCTCCAGGACCTCCTCGGCGGCCACGCTCTCGCGCAGGACCTGGCCGGTCGGCGTCGTGTCGCCCGGCCGGTAGAGCCAGCGCCGGCGCAGGTCCAACGGCGACTCCCCTAGCGCCTCGGCGATCCGGTTCACCTGCATCTCGGCGGCAAACTCGGTCTGGGGCGCTCCGAAGCCGCGGAAGGCGCCGTTGGGCGGCGTGTTCGTGGCCACCGCCCGCGAGCGGATCCGGACGTTCGGGCAAGCGTACGGGCCGCCGGCGTGGAGCGTGCCGCGCGACAGGACCACCGGACTCAGGGTGCAGTACGCGCCCGCGTCCATGACGATCTCGATGTCCTGGGCAACGAGCCGGCCATCGGCGGCCACCCCGCTCCGGTAGCGGACGACGGCTGGGTGGCGTTTGGTGGTTGCCGCGATGTCCTCGTGGCGGTCGTAGATCATCCGGACGGGGCGCCCGCAGGCACGGGCGAGGAGCGCGGCGTGGAGGGCCAGGATCGAGGGATATTCCTCCTTGCCGCCGAACCCGCCGCCGGTCTCGGCCTGGACCACCTGGGCCTGTTCATCCGTCAGCAGGAGCGATCGCTTGAGCGCGTTGTGGACGTAGTACGGGCACTGCAGTGAGCCGTGCACGGCCACCCCACCATCCGCCCGGGGCACGGCGATCATCGCGTTGTTCTCGATGTAGAGCTGCTCCTGGTGGCCCACCCGGTACTCGCCCTCGATCACGAGCGTCGCCTCGGCGAAGCCCGCAGCAAGATCACCCGTCTCGATCTCGTAGTGGACAAATACCCGGTCGCTGGCCAGCGGATCCAGGACCGGCGCCAGGGGTTCCGTCCGGACGATGACCTGGCCGACGGCCTGGCGCAGGAGGGCCCGGTCGGGCGCAGCCACCAGGACGATCGGCTCCGCGTGGTGGCGGATCTCGTCGGTGGCCAGGATCGGCTGGTCATCCTGGATCGAGTTGACGATGTTCGGGCCGGGGATGTCGCCGGCCGTGACGACCACCACCTTCGACCAGTCGAAGGCCGGGTCGAGCTCGATCGCGAGCAATCTGGCGCGGGCCTCGGTCGAGCGGATCGTCGCGCCGTGCCAGGCCCCGGGAAAGACGAGGTCGTCGGTATACAGGGCGGTGCCGGTGAGCTTGGCCGGTCCCTCTCGCCGCAGCGGACCGCGGCCCGGTGCCGGCCCGGGCGTCGGCGTGTCCGGCAGGACCGTCCCGGGTGCCGGCGGAGCCGGTGCGGTGCGGCCCACGGGCATCCGGATCGTCACGTCAGTGCGTTCATCCTGTCGACTCACGATGGGACCGGGGGCGCGAGGCTGTCAAGCGAGGCGTAGCATCGCCGCGATGCCTCCCGCCCTGCCCGACCAGGCGCCCTTCGTCCTGCGGGCTCAAGTCCTGACGCCGCTGGCCGCGGGCGGCAGCCGCTACGAGTCGGACGGGGTCGTGGTGGTGGATGCGGACGGACGGATCGGCTCGGTGGGTCCGTGGCAGGCGGACAGCGGCCCCGTCTTGGACCTTCGGCCGTGGCTGGTCCTGCCCGGCCTGGTCGACCTGCACGTCCACCTGCCCCAGGTACCCCATGCCGGGCTGGGCTTCGGCACGCCTCTCCTCGACTGGCTGCAGAGGTACGTCTTCCCACTCGAGCACGACTTCACCGAGGCCGTCGCCGAGGTGGTCGCGCCGGCCGTCTTCCGAGCGTTCGCGGCCGCAGGAACGACGACGGCGCTGATGTACGGCGCCGTGTATGAGCCGTCCCTTGATGCGGCATTCCGGGCCGCCGAGGCGCACGGCATCCGGGCAATCATCGGCAAGGTGATGATGGACCGGCTGACCTACGACGAGAGTCACCGGCCGTCAGAGGTCCTGGATCTGTCCCTGCGCCAGTCGGCCGACCTGTGCGATCGCTGGCATCTGCGCGACAAGGGCCGCCTGCGCTACGCCTTCACGCCCCGCTTTGCCGTTTCGTGCTCGGCCGAGATGCTCCGCGAGTCGGCCGCGCTGGCAACCGCCAAGGGGGCCTACTGGCAGACCCACCTGGCCGAGGATCGCGCCGAGATGGCCGAGGTGGCCCGACTGTTTCCAGGGGCCCGCGACTACATCGATGTGTACGACCAGGCTGGCGGGCTCGGCCCACGGACCATCCTCGCCCACGCCATCCATCTGTCGGACCGCGAAGTCGCGCGCATCGCCGAATCCGGGACACGCCTGGCTCACTGCCCGGCCTCAAACCTGTTCCTCGCCTCGGGGATCATGCCCCTCGGCCGCTACCTGGAGGCGGGGATTGGTGTGGGGCTTGGCTCGGATGTGGCCGGCGGACCGGACCTCTCTCTGTTCGGGGCGATGCGGGTCGGCGGCTATGTCCAGAACGCGCTGCGGGTGGCGAGCGGTGACGCGCGGCCGATCCTCGACCCGCTCGGCTGGCTCCGGCTGGCCTCGTACGAAGGCGCTCGCGTCCTGGGGCTGGATGATGAGATCGGCTCGATCGAGGCGGGCAAGGACGCCGACCTGATCGTGGTCGATCCGGAGCTGGCCGCGCCACCGGCCGCGCCCGAACCGGACGGCCCGGCCGACCTGCTCAGCCGGCTTATCTTCCGCTCGCATCCCGAGATGGTCCGTGGTGCGTGGGTCCGTGGCCGCCGGCTCGAGGGGCCGATCGATCGCCTTGATCCGCCGCTGGCCCACGCCGGGGGTCCGGCGGCCGGCGCATGACCGGCGTCGACATCCTGATCACCGGCGGGACGCTGGTCGACGGCACGGGTGCGCCGGGCCGGCCGGGGTCGATCGCAATCGAGGCAGATCGACTGCGAGTGATCGAGGCTGGTGCGCCACTCCCGGAGCACGCCCGCCGCCGAATTAACGCGACCGACCGGGTGATCGCGCCGGGCTTCATCGACCTGCACAGCCACGCCGGGCTGATGATCCTGGCCGATCCCAGGCACGAGCCCAAGGTCCGCCAGGGGGTTACCACCGAGGTGATCGGCGTCGACGGCAACTCGTATGCGCCGTTTGACGATCCGGCGGACCTGGCCGCATTCGTCGAGCTGAACGCGGGCCTCGACGGCCACCCCGACATCGCCTACGACTGGGACACGGTCGCCTCGTACCTGACCCGGTTCGACCGCCAAGTCAGCGTGAACATCGCCTACCTGGTCGGCAATTCCGTCCTTCGGATTGCCGCCCTCGGCTGGGATGACGTGCTGGCCGATCAGCGTGCGATCGAGCGGATGCGCTCGCTCCTGGCCGAGGCNNACCCATGTCCGCTATCCGCTGGGCGACGGCTATCTCGACCCGTTCCGCGAGGCAATCGAGATCGGCCGGCTGGGCGAGGCGCCGGCCCACATCACCCACTTCTACCACCGGGCCACCTTCCCCGGCGGTCCTGCCCCGATGCTCGGGCTGGTCGACGCTGCGCGGGCGGTCGGTCAGGACGTCACGTTCGATTCGTACCCGTCCGAATGGGCCAGCACCCGCCTCCTGATCCTGATCCCGGCCTGGACCCAGGAGGGCGGCCCGGCCCGGACGAAAGAGCGCCTGGCCGACCGGGCGGTCCGGCACCGGATCCGGCGCGAGCTGCGTGCCCGCGGCACGTTGTTCGCCGGCAGCGGCGGGTTGGCGGAGGTGCGGGTTGGCTACTTCGGGCGGCCCGAGCACGCCCGCTGGGAGGGCTGGACCCTCGGCCAGATCCAGGCCGAGACCGGAACCGAAACGGTCGACCTCGTGTGCGACCTGCTCCTGTCCGAGAACCTGCGCCTGAACGAGGTGACCCCCGGTCCCGATCGGGCGACAATGCCGCCGTTCTTCCAGCATTCGGCGGGGATGGTCGGCACCGATTCCGTGTTCGTAGGCGACAAGCCCAGCCCGCGAACCTACGGTTCGTTTCCCCGGATCCTGGGCGAGTTCGTCCGTGACGAGCGCCTGCTCAGCCTCGAAGAGGCGGTCCGCAAGATGACCTCGGCGCCGGCCGCCCGACTCGGGATCGCGGATCGCGGCCGCTTGGCCGATGGGTTCCTCGCCGACGTGGTCGTATTCGACCCGGTCCGGATCCGAAGCCTGGCCACGATCGACGATCCGCGCCGCTATCCGGAAGGGATCGACCACGTGATCGTCAACGGGACATTCGTTGTCGACGATGGCCGCCATACGGGCGCGACGCCGGGCCGAGCCCTCCGCCGTGGTCAAGCGTAGATCGAGCCGCGGTCAAGCGCAGATGATCGGCCCGGCCATCTTGTCGCTTGGCCCACCTGCCCGGTCACCGTCCTGCAACGAACCTGACGAGGGCTATAGACCGTGCGTTTGGACGAACCGGGTCATTCGACCCGAAAAAAGCAGGGCTCCCGATCGTGATCGTCGCCGCTCGCGCCGGGGCACAACTCCCCCGCGACTCGAGGGTGGCAGGTCGTGGCAGGTCGTGGCACGGATTGGCACGTCCGGCCACGATGGCGCCCTCATCGCCGCCCTCCTCGGCGGAGCGAGCGTCGAGGACGCTGCCAGGCTGGCTGGCCTCAGCCTTCGGACCGCCTATCGGCGGCTCGCGGATCCAACCTTCCGGGATACCCTGGCCGAGGCCAAGCAGGCGCGGCTGGCCCGAGTGGTTGAGGTCATGGTGAGATCGGGAGGAGGCACGACGATGACGCAGGAGGCCCGGTTAAGTCGTGATCGGGCGCCGGGCTAACCGCCCGCTCACTCGTACTTGGCGCGTTCCTCTAGCACGCGCCGAACTGTCGTATCGACGGCGCGATCGATCAACTCCGCGAGCTCGGGGTTGGTGAACACCCAGGTGGGTCCGCTGGAGCCCTCGTAGGCGGCGACGAGGTCGGACAGTTCCACGCCCAGGGCGTCCGCGAGGAGTCGCAGGCTGTTGTTATCGGGAACATAGCCCTTCGTCCACCAGCTCGTGGCCGTCGTCGGCTGGATGCCCGCCTTGCGCGCCAGGGCGGTCACCGATCGAGCGCCGGGGACCGGCAGGCGTGCGGCTAAGAAGGCACGCAGTGCGGCGCCGCGGGCCCTCGCCTCATCTCGATCCATCACGACAATGGTATTGACTTCAAGAGACCACATTGATAGTGTTCTATCATGATGAATAGCGTGACGAACCACGACGCGAGGACCGATTAGGTGGCGGAGGGCGGACGGTCGGATCCTGCCATCGGGCTCACCCGGGATGGCCGCCATCGCTACGCCTGGAACGGCGGTCCACTGCTGCCCTCGGTGACGACGATCCTTGGAATCAAGGACAAGCCGGCCCTCGTTGGCTGGGCCAAACGCGAGACGGCAGCTTCGGCAGTCCGTAATCTCG
>PLZO01000055.1 GCA_003152165.1 Chloroflexota bacterium | reverse complement strand
GTGACCCGAGTCCGGCCGACAAGGCGGGAACATCGTTCTGCGTCCGGTCCTAGTGATCGGCGCCGCGCTTTCATCGACGCGGTCTAGCTACGACGAATCCGCTGCCTCTCCTCGAAGGTCCTTCCGGAGGACCTTCCCGATCATCGTCTTGGGCAGCCGCGGCCGGAACCGGATCGCGAAGGGGACCTTGAACCGGGCGAGGTTCTTGTGGCAGTAGGCGAAGAGCTCCTCCTCGGTCGCGGTGGCTCCCTCGGCGAGCACGACGAAGGCGCACGGCACCTCGCCGTAGTGCTCGTGGGCCATGCCGATGACCGCGGCTTCCGCGACGGCCGGGTGGCTCATCAGGACCTCCTCGACCTCGCGCGGGTAGACGTTGATGCCGCCCACGATGATCAGGTCCTTGGCCCGATCGACGATGGTGAAGAAGCCGTCGGCATCCTGCGTCGCGATGTCACCCGTGCGCAGCCAGCCGTCGTGGAGCACGTCGGCCGTTTCCTTCGGGCGCTGCCAGTAGCCGGCCATGACCTGCGGCCCGGCGACCTCGAGTTCGCCGATCTCGTCGGCCGCAAGCGGTTTGCCGGTCTTCGGGTCGACCACACGCGCGTCGGTCGAGGGAAACGGCAGCCCGATCGTCCCGTTTCGTCGCCCGCTGTCGATCGGGTTGCAGTGCGTCACGGGCGAGGCCTCGGTGAGACCGTAGCCCTCGCAGACCTTGCCATGGGTGATCGCCTCGAAGTCCCGCTGGACGCCGGCCGGCAACGGCGCCGAGCCGCTGATGCAGGCCTCGATGCTGGAGAGGTCGAACCGTCCGACGTCCGGATGGTGGGCCAGCGTCTCGTACATGACCGGCGCGCCCGGAAAGAGCCGCGGTCGGTACTTCGCCGCTGCCTTGAGGACCATCTCCGGATCGAAGCGCGGCAGGAGCAGGAGGGTGCCGCCGGTCAGCATCGCGTAGTTCATGTCCACCGTGAGCCCGTAGATGTGGAATAGCGGCAGCGGGCAGAGGATCGTCGGTGGGTCGTCCTTCGCCGTATGGGGGAACCAGGCAGCCGTCTGGCACGCATTCGCGACGAGGTTCCGATGGGTCAGCATCGCCGCCTTCGGCGTTCCGGTCGTGCCTCCGGTCGGCTGAAGCACCGCGCCGTCCTCGGGTGTCGCCGCCGATTCGAATCGTCCGGCGGGGGCCTCGCGGAGCAGCCGGAAGAGGTTCGGCGTCGCCGGCGTATGACGCTGCGGATGCCAGCGGCCCTCTCGCCGCGCCCTGATTGGGTAGAGCCAGCGAATCGGCACCGGGAGCGAGTCCTGGATGCCCGTGACGATGAGGCGGCCTGGGCGCCCGGGACCGGCCGCCGCCTCCACGGCCCGCAGGCGCGACACGAGGAGATCGACCGTCACCGAAACCCTCGGCTCCGTCTCGGCCAGCAGGATCCCGAGCTCACGCTCGACGAGGAGGGGGTTCAACGGCACCGCGAGGGCCCCGGCCCGCATCGCGCCCATGAAAGCGATGACGAAGGCCGGCGATGTGGGCAGGTGCAGGCTCACGCGATCGCTCTTCTCGACGCCCATCGACCGCAGGACGTGGGCGAACCGGTCGGCGGCCCGATCGAGCTGGGCGTACGACGTTCGGGCGCCGAAGAACACCATGGCAGTCCGATCGGGCGCCCGCTCGGCGCTTCCCCGCAGCAGGCCATCGACCGGGATCGGCGGGATCTCGACCTCGGTCGGGACCCCCGGGTCGTAGTGGGCGAGCCAGGGCCGATCCCTGTCGGGAGTCGGCCCGCGGCCCACATGATCCGGGGCGCTGCGCGGAGTTGTCGCGGTCTTCGGGGCCCGCGCCCGGGTGTTCATAGTGGGTACCCCGAATGTTCGGTCACCGCTGCCGCGATCCGCCTCGAGATCGCGATCCGATCGACCGGCTCGGTCCGCATGAGGCGCCGGATGCCGGCGCCGAGCGTTCGCGCGTCATCGCCCTCGGCGACGCGAGCAGCGAGGCTCTTTGCCCGCTGCTCGACGGCGGCCACGCGATCGGCCACGACGAGCCTCGCGAAGTCGGCATGGATCGGGGCCGACGCGCGAACAGCCCGCTCCACGACGCTCTCCATCGCGAACAGGTCGATCGCAAGGTCGGCGAGCCCGGCGAGGACCTCCTGCTCCTCATCGAGGCCCGTGCCGAACCGCTGGACGGCGGCTCCCGATAGGAGGAGGGTCGCCGCACGGGTTGCGGCCAAGGCGCCTCGTTCGGCCGCCAGCGGACCCTCGAAGGTCGGCAGATCGCCGGCGAGCATCGCGTCCTGCGCGCGCCGCGCCGGGCCGAGGAGGTCGAGCCGGCCGGTCATCGCGCGCTTGAGGAGCGTCCCGGGGACGAGCAGCCGGTTGATCTCGTTCGTGCCCTCCCAGATACGGTGGATCCGGGCGTCGCGATAGGCCGCCGCTGCGGGGTACTCCTCGATGTAGCCGTAGCCGCCGTGGACCTGGACGAGCTCGTCGACGACGAAGCCCAGCTCCTCGCTGGCGAGCACCTTCGCCAGGCTGCATTCAACCGCGTATTCCTCGAGGGCCGCGCGCATGGCGTCCGGAGACGTCACGTCCTCGGCGGCCGCGAGTCGCGTCTCGAGCAGGCCCGCGATCCGGTACACGACCGACTCGACGGCGTAGGTCCGAGCCGCCATCCCCGCGAGCTTCGCCCCGATGAGCGGGAACTCGCCGATTCGGCGACCGAACGCGCTCCGCTGCGCGGCGTAGGCCGCGGCGGTCCCGATCGCCGGGCGCATTCCGCCGAGGCAGGCGGCGGCGAGCTTGAACCGCCCGACGTTCAGGACGTTGAACGCGACGCGGTGGCCCTTGCCCGCTTCGCCGAGGAGGTTGTCCGCCGGCACGACCGCCGCGTCCAGGGTCACCGGACAGGTCGAGGCGCCGTGGAGGCCCATCTTCGCCTCCTCGGCTCCGACCGAGAGGCCCGGGGTCGCGCGCTCCACGAGGAAGGCGCTGAACTGCTCGCCGTCGATCTTTGCGTAGATCGTGAACAGGTCGGCGAAGCCGGCGTTCGTGATGAACTGCTTTGCTCCGTCGAGCCGCCAGGAGCCATCCTCCTGGCGCGTCGCGCGGGTCCGGATGCCCATCGCGTCCGACCCTGCCGACGGCTCGGTCAGGGCGTAGGCACCGACGGTCGTCCCGGCAGCGAGGCCCGGCAGGTAGCGGCGCTTCTGATCGTCCGTCCCGAAGAAGACCGTCGGCAGCGTCCCGATCCCGCTGTGCGCGGCGTACGTCACCGCGAACGATCCTGCGCTCGCCATGGCCTCGTTGACGACGACCGAGGTGATCCGATCCAGACCGACACCGCCGAATGCCTCCGGTACGTCGATCCCGAGGAAGCCGTCGCTGCCCATCCGCGCGAGCAGCTCCCGATGGACCGCATAGTCCCTGGCCTCCAAAGCGGCGCGGCGCGGCCCGACTTCGCGGTCGACGAAGGCGACCACGGCGTCGCGGATCGCCCGCTGCTCGTCGGTGAGCAGCTCGGGGGTGAAGATCGGCTCCGCGCCGGACGCGCCCGTCAGGAACGACCCGCCGGGGACGGTGCCTTCGGGGACGCTGCCGCCCCGCTCGCGACCCTCGGTCGTCATGCCGCGCCTCCGTTGGCTCGGGCCGCCACCGGTTGGCGTCCGCCGAGCCACTCGATCACGCCGGCCGCGCCCTGGCCGCCGCCGACGCACATCGTCACGAGACCGTAGCGGGCGTCGCGCCGCGCGAGCTCGGACAGGATCTGGACGGTCAGCTTCGCCCCTGTCGCCCCGAGCGGGTGGCCGAGCGCGATCGCGCCACCGTTGACGTTCGTCCGGTCCTCGTCGAAACCGAGCTGCCGGACGACTGCGACCACCTGCGCGGCGAACGCCTCGTTGAGCTCGATGACCGCCATGTCGTCGAGCGAAAGGCCGGCCTTTTGAAGCGCTTTCGGGACCGCCTCGACGGGCCCGATGCCCATGATCTCGGGGTCGACGCCCGCGGTGGCGAAGCTGACGAGGCGGCCCAGGGGCTCCAGGCCAAGCTGCGCCGCGCGTTCCGCGGTCATCACGACCATCGCCGCCGCACCATCGCTCATCGGGCTGGAGTTGCCGGCGGTCACCGTGCCGCCCATGGCGAAGACCGGCTTCAGGCTCGCCATGCGGGCCGGGTCGGCGTCGTGGCGGATCCCCTCGTCGGTATCGAATGCCATCGGTCGCACGGTCGGTCGGCCGTCCGCGTCGACCTCGGTGAGGGAAGCGTCGACGGACACGATCTCGTCGCGGAACCGACCCTCGCGCTGGGCCGCGGATGCCCGGAGATGCGAGCGCAGGCCCCACGCGTCCTGGTCGTCGCGGCTCACGCCGAACCGCTCGGACACGCGCTCCGCGGTGATGCCCATCGAGAGGTAGATCTGGGGGCGGGTATCCGCGAGCAGCGGATCCGGGGTGAAGCGGTGGCCGATCATCGGAACGAAGCTCATCGACTCCATCCCGCCGGCGACCACGACGTCGTAGACCCCGGTCTGGATGGCCGCGCTGGCGAGCGCGAGCGCCTGGAGGCCCGAGGCGCAGAAGCGGTTGACTGTCATCGCGCTGGCGGCGTCGGGGATCCCGGCGCCGATCGCGACCTGGCGAGCGATGTTCAGGCCCTGCGCGCCCTCCGGCATCGCGCAGCCGAGGACGAGATCCTCGACCTCGGCCGGGTCCAGCTGTGGGGCGCGTGCGAGCGCCTCGCGCACGGCCGTCATCGCCAGCGCCTCGGGTGGCGTCTCGCGGAGGCTGCCGCGCGGCGCCTTGCCGACGGCCGTCCGAACCGCCGAGACGATGACCGCGTCTCGCATGACTCGCGTCTCCTAGTTCCGCAGCGGCTTGCCGGTCTTGAGGGTGTGGCGGATCCGGTCCCGGGTCAGCCGCTCGCCGAGAAGCCGGAGGAACGCGTCGCGCTCCAGGTCGAGGAGGTACTGCTCGCCGACCGCGGTTCCCTCGGCCACCTCGCCGCCGCTCACGACCCGGGCGAGCTCGAGGACGATCTTGCGGTCGTGCTCGCTGATCTGGCGGCCCGAAAGCTGGTTGTAGGTGAGGGCCTCGGCGGCCGCGATGCCGCGCCGACCGAGTACCGGGATCGGCAGGCGAGCCGGTGCCCGGTAGCCGCCGTCTGCCATCGTCCGTGCGGTCCGGGCCGCATCGGTCCACTGCCGATCGGGGTTGGCCGTGACCTGGTCGGCCTCGGTCAGGAGCCACAACGTGCGCGCCTCCACGGCGCTCGTGGCGACCCGCGCCGTCCCGATCGTGGTGATCACGTGCTGAAATGCCGGAAACAGGTCTGCCTGCACGCCTTCCGGCACGGAGGCCGCCGCCCGGCGGGCCATCGCGGTCGAGCCGCCGCCGCCCGGGATGAGCCCGACGCCGGCTTCGACGAGCCCGATGTACGTCTCGGCGAGCGGTTGGGCGCGACCCGCGGCCAGGACGAGCTCGGTGCCGCCACCGAGCGTCCGACCGCGCGGGGCGACGACCACGGGCACCGGAG
The DNA here is from genome assembly GCA_003152165.1 of Chloroflexota bacterium. GTDB lineage: Bacteria > Chloroflexota > Limnocylindria > Limnocylindrales > CSP1-4 > Palsa-1033. The sequence goes on along the minus strand of PLZO01000055.1, from coordinate 13,220 downwards.
CGTAGCGGAGCTCGCTCGTCACGCCCTGGAAGCGCCGGACGGCCCGGTCGAGCTCATCCCACTCGCCGTCCTCGGCCTCGATGAGAAGGAGGGCAAGGTTCGCTCCGACGCTGAAGTCGGCTGCGTCGGTCCCGATGACGAGCCCGTCGTAGCGCTTCGCGGCGAGCGTGACCGCCCGGTGGACGAGGTCGAGCGCGTCCAGGCCGATGACGTTCAGCTTGCCGTGGAGCTCGACGCCCAGGATCCCCTCCGGCAGCTCTACGACGCTCGCAGCCGGGTTCGACGGGAGCTGTTTCTCGCGCGCCGCGGTCCGGGCGACCGGCAGGTCGAAGGCCCCGGGGGCCGCCGGAAGCGCCACCGGCGCCGCCGACCGGAAGCTCCACGTTCTCCCGTCGAGGCGGTAGCCCGAGGGCAGCAGGGCCCGAGCCTCGCCGTCGAGGAGGTCCGTCGCCCCGTCTCGGAGCTCGTCGATCGTCTCGAGGGGACCCCACTGCCAGCCGAAGCCCCAGCGCATCGCCGCGTCGACGCTCCAGGCGTCGTCCGCGAGCTCGGGGGCCACCTTCGCCGCGTACCGGAGCTCCGAGGTCAGCGCGCGCCGGACGAGCTCCGACGCCGGATCGCCGCCCTGCAGGAGGATCCCGAGGCGGTGCGCGAGGTCGGTCTCGGCCCGGGCTGTCTCGACTACGCGAGATGACACGCGGCGGCGGGGCCGGTACTCGCCGGTTTCCAGGTCGAGCGTCAGGATCTCGCCGTCGGGCTCTCTGCGGTAGAAGCCCGCACCCGCCTTGCTCCCGATGCGACCGCTCGCGACCAGCTGACGCAGGATCGGCGGCGGCTCGAACGCCTCGCGCTCGCCTTCTCCGAGCGCCTCGTGGCAGTGCTCGGCGACCGCGAGCGCGACATCGATGCCCACGAGGTCCAGCGTTCTGAAGGTCGCGCTCTTCGGTCGACCGATGAGCTCGCCGGTCAGCTCATCGACCTCGTCGGGACCGACCCCGAGCTCCGCAGCGAGGCGCAGCACCGTGAGCAGCCCGTGGACCCCAAGGCGGTTGGCGATGAAGGCCGGCATATCCCTGGCGACCACGACGCCCTTGCCGAGCAACAGCGAGGCGAACCTCTCGACGTCGGCCATGACGGTCGGATCGGTCTCGGCCTGGGGAACGAGCTCGAGGAGCCGCGTATAGCGCGGCGGGTTGAAGAAGTGGGTGCCGAAGAACCGGCGCCGGAACGCGTCCGAGCGGCCCTCGGCGAGGCTCGTGACCGACAGCCCACTGGTGTTTGTCGTGACGATCGGTCCCGTACCGTCCGGGGGGAGCGCGTCGTCAACGCGCGCGAGCAGCTCCTGCTTCGGCTCGAGCCGCTCGACGATCGCCTCGATCACCCAGTCGCAGGCCGCCACGGCCGTGGGCAGCTCGTCGAGCCCGCCCGTCCGGATGCGCGCAAGGTCCCTCGGCGTGTAGAGCGGCGAGGGCCGGAGAGCGGCGGCCCGATCGAGGCCCGCCTTCGCGATCGTGGCGTCGATGTCCAGCAGCGTCACCCGCGAACCCGCGCCGGCCAGGAGACAGGCAAGCTGGGCGCCCATCGTGCCGGCCCCGAGGACGGTGACGTTCGGGTAGCGCGGGATCATCTCGGCGCCTCGCGGCGTTGGACGCCGACGTCCGGAGCCGCGAGACCCGTCAGGAACAAGTCACAGAACCGCTCGGCGACCTCATCGACGGTCAGCGAACCGTTGGGTCGGAACCACTGGGTGAACCAGTTACAGGCGGAGAGGATCCCGATTCCCGCGAGCCGTACGTCGAAGGCGCGCAGGGACCCGTCGCTCATGCCCTCGCTGATCGCTGCTCGCCAGAGGCCCTCATACCCGTTACGTCGGTCGATCATCTGGGCTCGTCGCTCGAGCGGTAATGACCGCAACTCGATCTGGATGAGCGAGAGCTCGTCCGCGTGGTCAGCGGCGACGCGCAGATGCTCGTGGATCGCGCCTCGAATCCGGTCGAGTGGCGGAGCGTCCGATTCGAGGATGGGAACCACCCGCGCCTCAAGCAGGTCGAACGCCCGACCGAGGATCAGCCAAAGCAGGTCGTCCTTGCCGGCGATGTAGTGGTACAGGCTGCCGCGATTCATCCCGAGCGCTTCGCCGAGGTCCTGCATGCTCGTCGCGTGGAACCCGCGCTCCCGGAAGGCTCGGGTCGCCGTGGCAAGCAGATCCGCTTCGCGTGGGCGCGCGTTCGTTGGCGGTGCCGGGACTGCCAGTTCGCTGCTCACTCGACGTCTCGCTCCGCCAAACGAACGTTTGATTGGGGGAGGCTAGGCCGAACGCTCGAGCATGTCAACGGTCGGCGCGGCCGGCGTCGGCGCCGATCGCGAGACGCCCCCGGCCCACGCGAGCGCCTCGCGCGCCATCCCGGCCTTGTGACCGACCCCTTCCCAAGCAGAATGTCGCGGGTTCGAATCCCGTTTCCCGCTTCATTTCCCGCTCCGAACGTACGAGCGGCAATAGCGCCTGGCTGAGCTCGGTTGCGGCGGGACGGCTCGGCGGCTGGCCCGGCCACTAGCCCTTCGGCTGGACGACCGCCAGCACGTTCCGGCTCGGGTCGATGAACCAGGCCGCCCAGGAGTGGCCCATGTCGGCGACGCCGTTCACCGTGACCGGATCGGGCGCCACGTACTCCTCGATGCGATCGCCTCGAGCGCGAAGGTCGGCGAGCGCCGCCTGGATGTCCGGCACGCGCCACGCCAGCTGGGTCTGGCTGTCCGACGTGCCGCATCGACGAGATCGTCGGTAGTGGCTCAATTTCAACCGAACGGGCGTTCGGAACGCCGGGATACTCCCGGTGAGTAGCGCGCTATCCGAGGAACGGCGAAAGGGTCGGGATGACAGTCCCGACGATGTGGTTGTAGATCTCGGCCAAGGTTTTCAGGACCAGTTTGTCCTGACCACCGACCGCCTGTTTTCGGAACGCTACGTCAAGGGCCGGTCGCACATCCACGTGCATCTCGGCATTCGGATCGGTGGGTCTGATTCCGTAGAGCCGAGCTATTGGTGTGTCGGTATCCAGCAGGCCACTGATGTACTCCATGAAGCCGGGGCCAATGGCGCGGACATTCATGGCTGTCACGGGTGGGTCGAGACGCCAAGTCGTCCCCGCAGCGGCGGCGACGCCGACGTGCAGGAGTCGGTGCTTGCTGACGCGGTCCAACTCATGGAGCAACCAGAGGGAATCGGTTCGAAAGTCATTGCCTCGCTTGTACGGCTGCAACCCCTCGACCGCTGTCTGGGCGTCTGGATGCCATCCAGCGATCTTGGCGAGGCCGCTGCGCGGAGTGGGCCGGCCGTTCTTGGATCGCTCCTTGAACCGGAGCGAGCCGACGCCGGTATGCCCTTCCCCATCTTCGTCCCCGAAGATGGGGAATTCCGAGCGCTCGACGAATTCCTTCGGGAGCGGCGACGTGTGAGCGTTAGCAAGGGCAAAGGCCAGCAGATCGAGAGCCGACCGGAGGTTGTGGAGGGCATCGCCGACCAAGAGACTCGGCGGGTCCGTGGATGGCTGTTCGGCGGTGACATAGGCCGTAAGGATGCCTTGTCCGAACACGGCCCCGGTGGCGTCAAAGGGCGGTATGCCAGGCAGGACGACAGGACTCGCGAGGTAGCAGCGGGTCGCTCCCGGCGATTTCTTGAACGGGCCGGGTGGGATGGGGCCGTCCCATGCCCGCTCTGGCTCGTACTCGTACCGGATGCTGTAGTGCTCGCCCTTGATCCAAGGGCCGATTACGTCGTTGACGTCCTGCAGGTACTTGTGAGCTCGTCGGAGCTTCAATTCATGGTCGAACACGCCGCCATTATGCGGCAGCGCTCACGCATGCCGCGTCAGTCCAGCAGTGCCGCGATCTCGTCGCAGGTCCAGACATGATCGGCCACGCCAGCCGCCATCGCCGGGGTAGTCCGCTTGCCGAGCGACATGTGCGGGCGAGCGAAGTTGTAATGCATGAAGTGCAGGCTGACCATCGCCGCGTGGTTCTCGACTTTCTTGGAGAACCCGTTGGTCAGCCGCGTGAATCGCCGCATCCCCATCCGCATGGTCAGGTTCTGGCGCTCGACGATGCTGGTCGAAATGTGGTTCGGGTCAGGGGCACCCGAGACGACGTAAGACCGTCTCGGACGTGACCTTGTTCGGCGAGTAGCGCCGCGCCGTCGGCGAGCCATCTCGACTAGCCTCGACGCCGTACTGCTTGATCAGCATGGCGTAGTCGGCACCCTCGCCGAACGCGGACTCGACCGCCTCGATGTACGGGCGATGGCCGTCCGTCGTGATCTGGACGCGGGGGGCCATGAGCCGGGAGCGGAGGTCGGCCATGAACGCCCGCGCATCCTCGGGATGGCGCGTGCCGACCAGCCACGACGGGACCAGCTTGGTCTCGGGATCAATCGAGGTCCAGGTCCACACGTCGCCCCAGCCGAACACGCCCTGCTTGTCCTCGGGGACGTTGCGGGCCTTGGCGTGGCAGAAGGCCCAAATCTCGTCGCACTCGACCCGCTCGGCCGTCAGGTAGCGGAGGGTCCGGTCCTGATATGCCGAGCAAGCCTTGCCGAGATCGACCAGCAGGGTAGTGATCGTGTTGCGGGCAGCGCCCGTCATCCGGGCGACGGATCGGATCGAGTTTCCCTCGACCAACGCCCGGATGATCGTCGCCCGCTCGGCCCTGCTCAATCGGTTCATAGTGAAACTATGCGTGAGGGTTGTGACAACAGTCTGTCACAACCCCGAACCGATCCGAGAGAAAGCCTAGGGGCGGTTGCCCCAGCGGGCCTGCGCAGCGTTGCGAGCGCTATCCGCCCGTTCCTCGGGCGTCATCGCGGCGGCTCGCGCCTTGCCACCGATCTTGCCGCCGATGCGCCCGAGTTCGACCGCAGCCGGCTTCTTGACGCGGGCAGGCGGATCCGGGTCGCGCTGGCCGGTCGCGAAGTCAACGACGGCCTTGGCGAGTTGGTTGGGGTCTCGGGGCATTCGGGAGCGCTCAGACATAACCCCGTCAGTGTCGCCGACGACGGCGCTCCGGTCAACGTGCGGAGGAATTCAAATTGAGCCACTACCAGATCGTCGGACTCGGCGCTGGGGACGGCGACGCGCGCACTCGTCCTCGTCGAGCTCGGACGCCGAGCGCAGGTGCCAGACTTTCCCGGCCTCATAGCCTGCGGTGAGGGTTCGAGGCCATGGTGCCCTGGTCCGGGTCGAGCCAGACGCGCGTGCGGGGAGATGGGTCGGGTGAGGAGCTCGCGGGCATTTGGGGACAGGACCAAAGAGCCATGGCGCTTGTCTTGGGGAGGAGGATGCTGGAAACGGCGCCTCGGACGGCGTCGAGCACGTCGCCTGGAGAATGAACGATGACAGTTCAGGATGAACGCACCGTCGTCACCGAGGACCGAGCGGACCCCACCGGCTTCGGTCGGCCGGTGACCAGTCAAACCGTCGAGTCCCGCCGACTCACTTCGTCGCCGAGCGGCGCCGAGTTCGCCCGCCGCCTGATCGTCGTGCTCTTCGGCCTGCTCCAGCTCGTGATCGGCCTGCGGATCGTGCTGCTGCTCCTCGACGCCCGGACCGGCAATGACATCGTGTCGACGATCCTTAACGTCAGCCAGGTCTTCGTCGCACCGTTCGAGGGGATCCTACGAACCGATGCCCTGCACGCCGCCGGGTCGACGCTCGACGTTGCTGCCGTCGTCGCCTTCGTGGGGTGGACCGTCCTCGAGCTGATCGTCCTGTGGGTGCTCGGCATCTTCCGACGCGGGCCAACCACCGCCTAAGGGGGCGAGCCTCGGGCATCGTCCTCCGCCCACGAACGTGCGGCTCGACCATGAACCGGGCGACCGCCTGCACCGCATCCGGGCGACCTTCAATCGAAGACGAGGATGACTGGCCCAGCATTGTCGGGCGGCCGGCCCCAGTCCCAGGTCGAGTTGTGGCCTGAGTTGACCGGCGGCAGGCCGGACCCAAGCAGACTCAGGGCACCGTACTCGCCATAGGTCTGAGTCACGATGACCGCTCGCGGGCGCGATACGGGCGGCAGGTCGTCGGCCACGGTCGCCACCTGGGCAGCAAGCTCGGGCCATCCCACCTGGGCCACGGACTCGCCATAGATAGCGGGGATCGGGGTGGTACTGAGGGCCGTCACCGGCACCAGCGGCAGGAGCAGGACCGCGGCCAGGGCACCGGAGATCGCCGCGGCCCCGGCGATCGCAGCGCGGTTGGCGACCTTCAGCGAGGCCACCGTGAACGTCAAGCTGCTTGGCCTCCTCGCAATCGCCCGGCCAGCACGACCCAGATAGCCCGACCGAGCCAGGCACAGGCCAGGCCTAGGATTGCCCCGGCGACGATATCGTCGAGCCAGTGGACGCCGGCCAGCACCCGAGCGAGCCCAACGAGCAGCACAACGACGACGGTCGCCCACTGGAGCCGTCGATCCGCGATCCGGGCCCCGAGCATCGACATGCCGAGCGTGACGTGATCGCTCGGGAAGCTGGCGTCGGCTGCATGGTTGAAGATCGGTGTGCCACCGAGCGCCACGAACGGTCGACTGACGGGGGCCAGGTCGCCGATCACGTGGACGGCGACAATCGCGATCGCGGCGGCGATGAGGCCCGGTGCGATGGCCATCGCGAAGCCCCCGATGGTTCGCCCGCCGGATAACCATGCCCCGACCACGACGAGCAGCACGGCGAGGCCGATCCCGAACTGGCCGACCAGCGAGATCGCATCTCGGACCAGCGTTGGAGCGCCGGGGGCCCAGGTCATGATCGAGCTGGCCAAGGCGTGGGAGATCGCGTCGGGCATGGCTCCTCCTGCAGCGCAGTGACGCAGATCGCCTTCCAGTCGACGGCTGCGAGTCCAGCGACCCTAGAGGCGACGGGCTATTGATCCTCCCGAGGCCCCGGCGCGAGTCCGCTCAGTACTAGGGGCACGCCTCGGAGGATGCCGGCGGGACGATGAGATGGACGTGAGAGCGGCGGGCCGAGGCCGAGGCTTCAGCCCGAGAATATGGTGGAGTGTAGCGGCGTCGTTGAGGCTGCAAGCAGCGCGTGGGCACAAAGAAGCTCCGACATCGGGCGCGGAACGTCACGCCAGTGCGGCCCACAGCCCTGTGTCCACTGTGGCGAACGCCATCCGATACGTGCGTCAATCCCTGTCCGGATGGTTTTGAATCAGGCAGCGTGCGCCAGGAGAATATTAATGGGTCTTCAAGTCGGACCCGATGATCAAGCTTCCGCCGAGACACCGGATCCGCTCGGAGCCCGGATCCGATCGTTCCGGCGTGCGAAGCATCTGACCCTCAAGCATCTCGCGGATCGCGTCGGGGTGACCGAAGGTTTCCTCTCACAGGTGGAGCGCGGTCTCGCGAGCCCATCGATCGGTTCGCTCCGTCGGATCGCCGCCGGCCTCGACCAGTCGATCGGCTCCCTGTTCGAGGCCGAGGACGAACGCGGTTCCGGTGTCCTTGTCCGGCAAGGCGATCGCCGCGTGGTCGACTATCCCGGACTTCACGCCAGGGACGAGTTCGTCACGCGGTCGCTCGGCGGTAAGCTCCAGGTGATCATGTCAATCGTTCAACCGGGCGGCGGGACGGGCAACGAGCCGTACGCCCATGACTCCGATGAGGAGTGCGTTCTCCTTCTTGATGGCTCTCTCGACGTGTGGATCGGCGGCGTTCTCTATCGACTCGAGGAGGGGGACAGCCTGACCCACTCGAGCCGAACCCCTCATTGGAACAAGAACAACTCCGCTCGGCCGACTCGCGTCCTGTTCATCCTGACCCCGCCATCGTACTGACGCGAGCGCGTGGTCCAGCACGGCGGTCGAAGCCCAGCCTCGACTTCTATAGCCGAGGGCCCCGACCAAGATATCGGCGAGCTGAAGCGCCTGGATTTCGTGGGATCGAACGATCTGGACCCGATCGACGATCTCATGGGCGCGATCGTAAAGATGTTCGCGAATCCGCGGCGCACACTCGACGGGTCAACATTTCGCTGGACGATCGAGGCCGACAATGAAATGGGTGACCCGCGAGCATCCGAAGACCGATCGGATCGCCTGTCCCTGGCTGATTCGCAAGTTCATCGATCCCGACGCCGAGATCGTCTTTGTTCCCACGGCCGAGGTTCTCGCGTTCGCGGAGCGCGAGAAGGCAACGAGCTTCGATGCGCCCGGAGCGACGTTCACCCACCGGGATGGACTGTGCACCTTCGAAGTCCTCATTGGCGAGTACCACCTGCGGGACGACCCGGCCCTCGGCTTGCTCGCCCGGATCGTCCATGGCGCTGACATCGCCAGCGATCGCGACGCGACGCCTGAGTCATCCGGTCTCCTGGCGATCGCGGATGGCTTCGCGCTCTTGGGCCTCGACGATGCGCGCCAGCTCGAGCTCGAGCTCCCGGTCTACGACGCCCTGTACGCCTGGGTGCAGACGCAGGTAGCGCCGCAGCCGAGCTAGCGCTACATCGTGGGCGTGTACCCAGGCTCAAGGAAGCGCTTCGGGTCGTCGCCGAACTCGAGCTTGCAGCCCCGCCCACAGAAGTAGTAGGTGACCCCATCGTGCTCGCCGATCAGGCCGCTCGCTCGGGCATGCTCGATGTCGACGGTCATGCCGCACACCGGATCGATCGCCGAGCGCTGGTCCTGGTGCATATCGACCTCCTTCAGGCTGGTTGAGAGACTGGCCTCGACCCGACGATCGGTGACCGTCGGAGGGTGAGCCGGCGCAGGAGCTGGGCGTTGGCCGCGACGATGATCGTCGAAAGGCTCATGGCGATCGCGCCAACTGCCATCGGCAGATCCAAGCCCCACGGCACGAGCACGCCCGCCGCGATCGGAATGGCGATGAGGTTGTAGCCGGTCGCCCAGACGAGGTTCTGGATCATCTTCGAATAGGTCGCCCGCGACAGCCGGATCGCCCCGACGACATCGCGTGGGTCGCTCCGGACGAGGACGATCCCGGCCGACTCGACGGCGACGTCAGTGCCAGCACCGATCGCGATCCCGACATCGGCAGTGGCAAGTGCCGGGGCATCGTTGACCCCATCGCCGACCATGGCGACCTTCCGACCGCCCTCCTGGAAACGCCTGACCGCCGCCGCCTTGTCGGCGGGCAGGACCTGCGCGGCGACCTCGTCGATGCCCAGGCGTCGAGCGACCGAGTCGGCAACCAGTTGGCTGTCACCGGTGATCATCGCCACCTTGATCCCCATCGCGTGGAGCTGCTCGATCGCCTCCGCCGACTCAGGCCGGATCTCGTCCTCGACGGCCAGGGCGCCGAGGAGCTGGCCATCGGCGACCACATGGAGGACCGTCCGACCATCGCGGCCCCACGCCTCGGTTGCCGGGTCAGGCTCGATGCCCAGGTCGGCGAGGAGGCGCGGTCCACCGATAGCGACTACCTGGCCATCCACCGTGGCCCGAGCACCGCGGCCGGCGAGCGACTCGAAACCGGCTGATGCCGTCGGTTCGATCCCGCGGGCCTTCGCGCCAGCGACGATCGCCCGGGCGAGCGGGTGCTCGGAGTCTGCCTCAACCGATGCAGCCAGCCGCAGAAGCTCCGACTCGTCCGCTGCCGACACTGCAACGAGGGCCGGCTGCCCCTTCGTGAGGGTCCCAGTCTTGTCGAAGATGACCACCTGGAGCTCGCGTGCCCGTTCGAGCGCGATCCGGTTCTTGACCAGAAGTCCATTCCGCGCCCCGAGCGAGGTCGAGATCGCGATCACGAGCGGGATCGCCAGGCCAAGCGCGTGGGGGCAGGCAATGACCAGGACGGTCGCTAGTCGAACGAGCGCGCCTTCGCGATCACCGTCGAGCCACCAGAAGAGGAGGGTGACGGTCCCGGACCCGAGCGCGACATAGAAGAGGATCGCCGCGGCCCGGTCAGCAAGCGCCTGAGCCCGGGACGCCGAGGCCTGCGCGGCGGCGACCATGCGCATGATCCCTGACAGGGCCGTTTCCTCGCCGACCGCCGATACGCGGACCCGCAGACTGCCCCCGGCAGTGACGGTGCCGGCGATTACGTTGTCACCGGCAGCCCTGGGGACGGTCACGGACTCGCCGGTGATCATCGACTCATCGACATCAGCCAGGCCCTCGGCAACGACGCCATCGACGGGCGCCCGGGCACCGGGACGAACGAGGACGAGATCGCCCACGGCGAGCGAGCCCAGCGGGACCGTCTCGGTGCCGGCGTCGGTCAGCCGCTCCGCCGTGTCTGGCAAAAGCTCGGCCAGGGCGGAAAGGGCTCCGCGAGCCTGGGCGATCGAGCGCATCTCAAGCCAGTGCCCGAGGAGCATGATCGTGATCAGGGTCGCGAGCTCCCACCAGATTTCGACCTGGAAGAGGCCGAGCGTGCCCGCCCAGCTCGTCACGAACGAGACCACAATGGCCAGGCTGATCAGGGTCATCATCCCGGGCTGCCGATCCGCCAGCTCGGTCTTCGCGCCGCGCAGGAACACGAGCCCGCCGTACAGGAACACGATCGTCCCGAGGATCGGTGGGATTAGGGCCGAGCCCGCGAACACCGGGGCCGCGTACCCAAGCCAGTGCTGTGGATCGCCGCTCCACACCAGGACCGGGATCGTCAACGCGAACGTGAGCCAGAACTTGTCGCGGAACATCGCGACCGAATGGCCGGCGTGATGATCGTGGCCGATATGGCCTGCGGCTGATCCGCCCACGCCCGTGGCCGCATTCGCGTGGCCTGCGTCGGTCTCGTCCATCGGGTGGTTCATCGAGCGCCGCGAGGTTCTGTCTTCATACTCCCCCAGAGTATCCGGCGAGCCCGCGCACGTACAGGCCCAATGGCCCATCAAGGACGGGCTGAAAGGACGGTCGCCCGACCACGGTCCCAGCGCAGACTGGTCGCGGAGGTACTCGAAATGATGTATGGCTACGATTTCAATGGGACCGGTGGCTGGTGGATGCTGGCGGCGATGGCGATCGTCGCGGTCGCAATCCTCGGGTCGGTCTGGTTGATCGTCCACCGGCCGGGCGCGGCTGGACCGTCACGCTCAAGCGCCGAGGAGATCCTGCGCGAGCGGTTGGCCCGGGGCGAGATCACTGGCGAGCAGTTCGACGAGGCGAAGAAGCGGCTCGGCTGAGTCGAACATCCGCCCCCAGAACCGTTCAACAGGCGAGCTCCCGTCGCGGGTTACGGGTGCGATCTGGGTCGCCTAGAGTCGAGTGATGCTCCGACCGACTGAACCCTCCGCGAACCGGGATGTCGCGCTGCTCTTCCTCACTCGGGCGATCCGGATGTTCGGGTACGGTCTCGTCTCGGTCGTCCTCGTCCTGTACCTGACCGCCATCAGGCTTTCCGCTGCGGAGATCGGGCTGCTCCTCGCGCTCACCCTGCTCGGCGACGCCGCCGTGTCGCTTTGGCTCACGACGCACGCCGACCGGATCGGCCGGCGTCGGGTGCTCGGAGCCGGAGCCGGGCTGATGTTGGTCGCGGGCTTGGCCTTCGTGGCCACGCCGATCTACCTCGTGCTCCTCGTCGCCGCGACGGTCGGCGTGATCAGCCCGAGCGGCAACGAGGTCGGGCCATTCCTGGCGGTTGAGCAGGCCGCGCTCAGCCAGGTGGTCGGTGGGGCACGGCGGACGACCCTACTCGCCCGCTACCAGCTCACGGGCTCCTTCGCGACAGCGGGAGGGGCGCTCGTCGGCGGCGGCGCCGCCCAGCTGGCGATCGGGGCCGGGGCATCAGCAGCGGATGCGTACCGGCTCGTCATCGTCGGCTACGCGCTCGCCGGCGTCGCCCTTGCGTTCCTCTTCAGCCGGGCCTCAGCCCGGATCGAGGTACGGCCGAACGAAATGACCGACGCGGCAATCCGAACCCGATTCGGACTCCATCGCTCGCAGCGGGTCGTCCTCCGGTTATCCGCCCTATTTGCGCTCGACGCTTTTGCCGGCGGGTTCGTGATCGCAGGCTTCATCACCCTCTGGTTCCGAGACCGCTTCGGGATGGATCCCGCGGCGCTGGGTGGCCTGATCTTCGGAGCGAACATCCTGGCCGGGCTGTCGGCCCTCGCGGCCGGTCCGCTTGCCCAGCGCTTCGGGCTCGTTCGAACGATGGTCTTCACCCACCTGCCATCGAACGTCCTGCTTCTCGGCGTCCCGTTCATGCCGACCTTGCCGCTCGCGGCGAGCGTCCTGCTCATCAGGTTCAGCATCAGCCAGATGGACGTCCCGACGCGCCAGTCGTACACGATCGCAATCGTGGCACCCGACGAGCGCTCGGCGGCCGCCGGGGTGACCGGGATTGCCCGGAGCCTCGGCGTCGCGGCGTCGCCGCTGATCGCCGCGCCGCTGTACCTGAGCGCCGCCCTCGCAGGGACGCCATTCGTCATTGCCGGCGGGCTCAAGATCGTCTACGACGTGCTCCTCTATCGAGCCTTCCCAACCCGACCCGCGCCGGAGGAGATCCGCACCGAGAGGTAGGCACCCACACGATGGGTTTCTATGAAGAGGGGCCTCGCCGTCAAGGGCCAGGCATCTCCTGGGAATGCGAACCCGTGACGGTCACGGTCCGTCGGGTTGCTGAGTCGGTCGAGCAGCGCTCATCTTTCTATGGCCCTCTGCGGAGTCGCGAGGGACTTGGTCTCTGGGAGGCTGTTCCGGCGGCCCAAGTTCATCGCGGGTCGTCAGGTGACCAAACCCATGGCGGGGCCTGCCGGATGGAACGGTTCGTTCTTAGTGAGGACATACCAGATCGCCTCGGCCAGCTGGCGGGCGAGATCGACCCGGGCGACCTTGGCGCCGCGCTGGCGGCCGAGCCGCGCTTTGGTGCGCTCGTATCGATCGCGATAGCGACGATCCCGGGCGGCGTGGGTGGCGGCCTCGATCAGGCCCAGCGAAGGTACGTCGGGCCGTTCTTGGCCAGTGGCCCGCGCCGGTCCTTGCCCCCGGACTGACGAACGAGCGGGCACAGCCCGGTGTATCCCGCGAGCTTCTTGGGGCTGGCGAAGCGGCTGATGTCGCCGATCTCGGAAGCGATCGTGTAGGCGAGCACCCAGCCGACCCCGGGCACCGTCATAAGCAGGCGCATGGCTGGGTGATCGGCTCCGAGGTTGCGCAACTCCGACTCGAGGGCATCGATCCGGGTGGAGAGATCGTCGACGAGGGCCAGGCTCTCGACGAGGTTCGTCTGCCAGGGTTCCGGCAGCGCGAGTGAGTCGAGCAGCTCGCGGC
>PLZO01000084.1 GCA_003152165.1 Chloroflexota bacterium | reverse complement strand
CGGAGCTCAAGGCGCGGATCGTGTGGGACCGGGTAACCGGCGTTATTGAAGGCCGGCGCGACGCCCGGGTCGTCGCCGTCACCTCGGGCGGGACGATCCCCGACCGGGGCCTGTTCGGCGTGTTCATCGCCGGCGATCCGGGCACGCCCGGCCGGCGGGTCGGCGAGCTCGACGAGGAGATGGTCTACGAGCTGCGAGCCGGGATGCACGGCGACGTCGTGATCCTCGGCGCGAGTTCATGGCGAGTGATCGAGATCGGCCACGATCGGGTGCTCGTTGAGCCGGCGCCGGGCGTGCCGGGCAAGCTCCCGTTCTGGCACGGTGACGCCGTCGGCCGGCCGATGGAGCTTGGCCAGGCGCTCGGCGGTCTGGTCCGCGAGCTCGAGGCCGACCTCGGCCGGGGAGCGCGCGGTCGGACGGCAGCCCTCGAGCGTCTCTCCGCCCGAAACGACCTTGATCCACTCGCTGCCGAGAACCTCGTGGCCTACCTCGAGGATGAGCTCGAGGTCGCCGGCGCCCTGCCCACCGACCGGCGGATCGTCGTCGAGCGCTTCCGCGACGAGCTTGGCGACTGGCGGGTGTGCCTGCTGACGCCGTTCGGCGGACGCGTGCACGCGCCCTGGTCGCTGGCCCTCGAAGCCCGGCTCGGCGAGCGCCTTGGCGCCGCGGTCCAGACGATCTGGTCGGACGATGGGATCGCGATCCGGCTGCCCGAGGGCAACCTGGCCGGCAGCGATGGGCCGCTGGCTGGCGGAGCGTTGGCAAACGGGATCGAGGATCTCCTGTTTCCCGATCCCGAGGAGGTCGAGGACCTGGTGGTGGGGCAGCTGGCCAATTCGGCCCTGTTCGCCGCCCACTTCCGGGAGAACGCGGCCCGGGCCCTGCTGCTGCCCCGTCGCCGCCCGGGAACGCGCACGCCGCTCTGGCAGCAGCGCCAGCGCTCGGCGGACCTGTTGGCGGTCGCCAGCCGCTATGGCAGCTTCCCGATCCTGGTCGAGACGTACCGCGAGTGCCTGTCGGATGTCTTCGACCTACCCGCGCTCAAGGGAGTCCTGGCCGGCGTCGCCCGGCGCGAGCTGGCGGTCCACCGGGTGGAGACCGTTCGAGCGTCGCCGTTCTCCAGCTCGCTCCTCTTTGACTACGTCGCCGCCTACATGTACGAAGGCGACGCCCCACTGGCCGAGCGACGGGCCCAGGCGCTCACCCTTGACCGTGACCTCCTCCGCGAGCTGCTCGGCCAGGAGGAGCTGCGCGAGCTCCTCGACGGCGAAGCGCTGGCCGACCTGGAGCTCCGCCTGCAGTCGCTCAGCGAGGAGCGGGCCGCGACAACGGTGGATCAGCTCCACGATCTCCTGCGCCGGATCGGCGACCTGACCGAACTCGAGGTTGGCGGTCGGGTCGTCGGCGGCTTCGAGACGGCCGAGGCGTGGTTGGCCGAGCTCAGCACAGGCCGGCGGGCGGTGGCCGTCCGGATCTCCGGCGAGCCCGGTGGCTCACGCTGGATCGCGATCGAAGACGTCGCTCGCTACCGCGATGCCATCGGCGTCCAACCACCATCGGGCGTGCCCCAGGCGTTCCTGGAGCCGACGAACGGCGCTCTCGACAGTCTGCTCGGACGCTGGGCCCGGACCCACGGGCCATTCCTGTCCGTGGAGCCGGCTGCCCGCTGGGGCCTGCCGGTTGGCCTGGTCGAGGAAGCCCTGCTCCGGCTGATGGCTTCGGGCGCCCTCCTCCGGGGCGAGTTCCGGCCGGGTGGCGCAGAGCGCGAGTGGTGCGATCCCGAAGTCCTCCGCCAGCTTCGGCGGCGATCCCTTGCCCGGCTCCGCCAGGAGGTTGAACCGGTCGAACCAGCCGCGCTCGGCCGGTTCCTGCCCGACTGGCAAGGAGTTGTGCCGCTAACTGGCCTCGGTGACGAACCGGGCCTGGGGCCCATCGCGCTGCGCGGTTCAGGCGCCCTTGAGCGCCTGGCCGAGGTGATCGACCAGTTGGCCGGCCTGCCGATCCCCGCGTCGGTGCTCGAACGGGACATCCTGCCGGCGCGCGTGCCGGGCTACCAGCCGCGCCTGCTGGACGAGCTTGGCGCACTGGGTGAGGTGACCTGGGTGGGGCGGGGCAGCCTCGGCCGCGATGATGGCCGGATCGCCCTCGTCCGGCCCGGCCGCGAGGCGCTCCGAGACGCCCTGATCAATCCCCTGGGCGGCAGCGCTGGCAGCGGCGAAAGCAGGCCGGGTGGGCCGCACCACGAGGCGATTCGCGAGTTCCTCATGCGCCGGGGCGCGTCCTTCTACCGGCCCATTCACGGCGCGGCCGGCGGCGGCCCGGACCGCGCCATCCTGGACGCGTTGTGGGACCTGGTTTGGGCGGGCGAGGTGACCAACGACACCTTCGCGCCGCTCCGGGCCCTGCGCTGGCACCGGCCCGGCCGCGAGGCACGTCGGCGACCAGGCCGCCTGGCCAGCCTTGGCCCAGCGGAGGCCGCCGGACGCTGGTCGCTGGTCGAGGCAACGCCCGATCCCAACCGGACCACCCCGACGGAACGGCTCCACGCACTCGCCCTGGCCCTCCTTGATCGCCACGGGGTTCTCACCCGGGAGGCCGTCGTGAGCGAGGCAATCGGTGGTGGCTTCTCCGGAATCTATCCCGTCCTGCGCGCCCTCGAGGAGGCCGGCCGGATCCGGCGTGGCTACTTCGTCGCCGGGCTCGGAGCCGCGCAGTTCGCCCTGGCCGGGGCACTCGATCGGCTCCGGGCGGTCCGCGAGACCGGCGACGAGCCCAAGCCTGGCCGGGTCCACCTCCTGGCCGCGGCCGATCCGGCCAACCCGTATGGAGCAGCGCTCGCCTGGCCCCGCCGTTCCGACGACGACCGGCGCCCGTTCCAGCGTGCAGCGGGCGCCTACGTGACGCTCGTCGACGGCCGCGCCGTCTTCTACCTCGAGCGCGGCGGCCGTTCCCTCCAGTCGTTCCCGGCCGCGGACGAGCGCGAAGACGCCCGATCCGCCCTCGGCGCACTGGCCGCCCTCGTCGCCGATCGGCGGGTCCGCGAGCTCGTGATCACGAAGGTCGACGGCACGCCGATCGCCGACTCGCCGTGGCGCCCGACGCTCCTGGAGGCGGGCTTCCAGCCCGGATATCGCGGGTTGGCCCTCAGGCCCGCACTCAGGCCCGGGCCCTATCATCGCCCCTGATGTGTGAGCACTTCGTCGCCCACTCGGAACGCCCATTCCGGATCGACGAGCTCTTTCCGTTCGTGGAGAAGCTCGAGCAGTACGGGATCGCCGGATTCGGCTGGGGCGCGTCCTGGATCGCTGCCGGCGGCGAGCTGGCCAGCTACCGTGACGTGCGCGCCTTCCGCGATGATCCCGGCCGGCGGGTCATTGGCCGGATCGACACGACCAGCCTGCTCGTCCATCTCCGCCGGCCGTCGCGCCTGTCGACCCGGACCCTGGCCGACACCCAACCGTTCGACGACCCGGCCGGCCGGTTCGCCTTCAGCCACAACGGGGACCTGCGCGACTACCGGGCTCGCCGCCGCGCATTCCAGGCAGACGGCCGGATCCACGGTCGGGCCGACACCGAGGTCGCCGAGCGCTGGCTCGAGGATGCCTGGCGGCTCGACGCGCCGGTCGACGAGCTCCTCAGGGCCCTCCATCAAACGTTTGGCGGCCAGGCCAACCTGGCCGTCCTGGCCGGCGACGGCAGGGCGTACCACTACGCTGGCAACGGCGAGAATCCCGTCTTTACGTTCCGCCTCGGTGACCTTGCGCTCGCCTCGACCGGGATCTACTCGCTCGATCGTTCGTTCTTCCGCTACGTCGTCCCGGCCGGCACTGAGCGGCATCTCGTGCAGTTGGGCTCGACCGCCGCCCTGGCCTGATCAGCCCGCCCTGTTCTCGAGTCCCAGGAAGGCCCGGATCTCGACCCGGACCCGGCGGCGAGCCGCGCCCGGATCGTTCGCCCAACGTTGTCGCCAGGCGCCCATTCGGGGCCGCAGCGCAGCCAGCGTCGCCGGCCATGTCCGCGGATCGAAGCGGGCCAAAGCGGTCGGGTGCTGCCACAACCAGGGCACGCTGCCCCACAGCAGGACGAGGTAGTCGAGCCGGGGCGGCCGTGGCCCGAAGCCGAAGAGGGCCTGGAGCTGGATGATCGTGAGCGGCAGCGTCAGCAGGCTCAGCACACCGGCGAGGGCCAGCCACAGCAGGCCCCAGGTCCGGGCGCGCGGGGCGAGCAGTAGCCAGAACGGAGCCGGAACCCATTTCATCCAGGTCGCGATCGCCCAGATCGCGCCGGCCAGGCGCGCCCCCGAGAACTGGGCCGCCCACAGCCCGAGGGCCAGGATCATGGTCACATTGCCCGTATCGAGGTTGGCCGCGATCGGGAACGACAGCACGAGGACGGCGACCGCCGTCGCCAGCGGGCGGCGCTCGTAGGCCCAGTGAATCGAGGCCAGCCAGGCGATCAGGATCCCGCCCCGCCAGACGAACCAGGCGACGTCCCAGGGCAAGAGTGCCCAGGGCGCGAAGAGGGGCAGCATCCAGGGCGTATAGACGTAAGGCAGGAAGGGCCCGCTCGGGTGGTACGGGTCCCCGCCATTGAGCCAGATCCGGACCGCGCCCCAATAGGCCCGGGCGTCAGCTCCGGCCTCCTCGCCGCGCGCCAGCAGGCCTGCTCCGATCACCCCGAACACGACCACCAGGATCACGATCGCCGTGACCCGGCGTGGATCCTGCAGTCGTTCAAGCTCGGTGCCGACGGCGTGCCGGATTACCCGCAGCCGGCGGTCCATCGCCGATGGCGGACGCTCGATGGGACGAGGTCGTGCGGCGCTCATCGGGCGAATTCTCGCACGACCAGCCAGGACCGCCGGCCGCGACCCGTGAACGCGCCGCCCCGATGCACTCCTGTATCCTCTCGGGAACGTTCAGGAGGCGGGTGGAGTCTGTGCCCGACGGTACCCGTATTGACACAGTGCTATATAGCGGCGCAGTCTGTCCAAATGGACACCCTGATCTACCTCCGGCGCTCCGTCGTCGATGAGCAGAACCCCGGCGTTGTCAGCTACGAGCAGCAGCTCGCCCGCTGCCAGGACCTTGCCCGAGGCCACGGCGCAGACGCTCCGGAGGTCCTGGTCGACTGGGGTCGATCAGGTGGGGAAGGCCTGGAGCACCGCCGCTCGGCCTACCAGGACCTCCGGGAACGGGTCGCCACTGGTCGCGTCCGCTGGATCGTGTCCTACGACCTCAGCCGGCTATCGCGTTCGACCCGGGAGACGCTCGATCTCGTCGCCCTGGCGACGCAAAACGGGGCCAAGGTCCACGTCGGTGACCTCGGCATCCTCGACCCATCCGACCCCACCGGACAGTTCACCATGACGGCGCTGTCGGGCGCCAATACCCTGCTCCGCGACATGGCCCGCAAGCGCGGCAAGGAGATCGCCGCGGATCGCAAGGCGCAAGGGCTCCCGGTCGGCCGGCCGCCCTACGGTTCGCTGCCCGGTGAGGACGTGGCCGTGGTGCTGGCCGCGTTCGATCTGGCTGGCAGCTACCACCACGCGGCCCGGGAGCTCAACGCCGCCGGCGTCGCGACTCGCGCCGGCAACCAGTGGTATGGAACCAGCGTCCGGCGCGTCGTGGTCCACGCTAGGGGCTCAACAGCAACCGCCCGGCCGCGCATCCGGTCGCGGGGCCTACACGAGCTCTCAGGGCTCCTGTGGTGCGCCTGCGGCGGTCCGATGACCGTCACCCGCGCACCCGGTGGCGCGCTGGCTGCCTGCGGCCGGGGGATCGACGATCCGAATCATCCCCGGCCGATCTACGTCAGCCAGGTCAAGCTCCTGCCGTGGGTCCGATCGGAGGCCGGCCGGCTTCGCTTGCCCGAGGCGGTCGAGCTCGAGAAATCGAACGATGAGCGTCGGCGCGAGCAGCTCGACCGGAAGCGTGAGCGGATCATCGACACCTACACCGACGGCCTGATCGATCGAGCGGCCCGCGACCGGCGCGTCGCCGAGGTCGATGCCGAGCGTGACGCCCTCGAGGTCCGCGCCGAGGTGATCACGGTCCCGGCGCTCGACTGGTCCTGGCCGCCGGAGACGATCAACGGGATCCTCCGCCTGATCTTCCGGTCGATCCAGCTCGGCCCGGATCTACTTCCCGTCTCAGCCCAGTGGCTCGTGCCGGAGTGGAGGTCAGCGTGACCCGCTGGGTGCGGCTGGCCGTCGAGGTCGAGGGGCCGTTCTTCGCCGATGCCGAGCCCGCGGTCGGCTCGTGGGGCATCAGCGGGTTAGAGATGCCCGACGGCACTGAGTGGATCTCGATGCATATCGCACCCCTCGTGGCATTGTCCTGGCCCGAAGGGACCTTTCCAGTCGAGTCTCACTCCGAGAACTACCGAGACGAGGTCGTATTCCTCGGCGAGGTCGACGGCGTGCCGATCCACTGCAAGAGCACCAACTGTCTGAACGGCGCCGTTCGGCACCGACGCCCCCCGCCGATGGTCGCCAAGGTGATCTGCGTTTGGAATGGCCCAGGGCATCCGTCCGACTTCTACCGGCTCATGCCGTCTTCGCGCCACAAGGAAAGTCGCAGCACTCGAGCGTCCGATCACGACGTCCTGTGGCTGCCAGCTGCCATTAGCTGTCGTCGCTGCGGTGCCACCGGCAAGGTGACATCCGCAAAGGAGTTGTCTGTTCGCTGGGATCCTGATAGCATCAGGGCGCGGGGCGTTAGCCCGCCGGTGTGAGCCGGGCGGCTAGCGCCTGTTCTGATTCCAGACATCCGAACCCTCGGCAACGGCCGGGGGCTTTTTTCGTGGTCACGACACGGGAGATCGGATGGATCAGCGCAAGGTCAGGGGCCTACTGGCGCTCGCTGGACGCGACCAGCGCGACGTAGCCGCTGATCGACGCATGTCTGACCGCGTGACGCGCCAGGCGGCCGTGCCGGTGTCTTCTCTGACAAGTGCCCAGCGACGACTCGTCCTCGCACTCCTGGCCGCCCAGAGGGCCGCCGACATGCACACGACTGGGCCGGTGATCGTCACGCCTGGCCCGGTCGAGCCACACGAGGCCAGGTCTTATGACCACGCTGCGACCAGCTGAATCCGCCGCCCCACGGTGTCGCCCCGCGACGGCGGCCGAGCTTCGCTCCAGGGCGTGGAACTGGATCACCTATGGGCCACCGGCCGGTCAGCAGGTCGGCCTCCGCCTCCTGGCGATGCTCGACGCCGCGGAGGCTGGCGAGGGGCGGGACATCTCGCGCGTTCGGAGGCTGCTCGCCGGTTTCGTCATCGACGAGGACGATGTCCATTTCCAGATCCGGGATGGGGAATCGGCTCGATGAGCAGAGACCCGATCCGTACCGGTCCCAGCGATACGAGCCCCCGGGCCGATCGGGGCAGCCCGTACTCCGCGGCAGCCGAGGACGAGTTCGTCAAGCGCAGGATCGACAGGATCGACCTGGAGCCAGATCCGAAGAACGGTCACCAGCCCGTCACCGACGAGGAGACCGACCGCCTCAATGGGGCGACGAATGGTCACCCGTCCGAGCCGGTGTCCGAATGGGGCGGGCTCGGGACGCCGCTCGCGGAGGAACCCCCGCTCACGGCCGCCCACCGTGCCCCATTCGGCGGTGAACGACCTGCCGACCCGCTGCCGCGTCGCGTCGACACCCTGCTCGCCGACTTCCTCGCTGAGTCGAGTGCGGGGGTCCCGTGGCTGGCGCACGGCCTGATCGTGGAGGGCGGGATCGCGGTCTTCCTGGGCAAGCCCGAGAGCTTCAAGACGTTCGCCGCAATCCAGCTCGGGCTCGCCCTGGCGTCCGGCGGATCGTGGCTGGGCGTCGAGCTCGGCGAGCCCCGGCCGTTCCTGTACCTCTCCAATGAGAAGTCATCGGCCACCGTGCGCGAGCGGTTCCGGATGATGACCGCCGACGCATGGCCGGACCAGCCGGTCTCGATCGTCCACCGCCGAGGGGTCACCTTCGGCGACCTTACCGCCTGGGCGTCCGTCCTCGCGGCGATCGACGCCCTCGGGGGTCGCGTCGTCGTCGTCGTGGACTCCCTGGCATCAATGTCTGGCCGCGGCTTCGATGAGAACAAGGGCACGGACATGTCTGTCGCGCTCGCTGCCTTGCAGGAG
The DNA here is from genome assembly GCA_003152165.1 of Chloroflexota bacterium. Taxonomy (GTDB): domain Bacteria; phylum Chloroflexota; class Limnocylindria; order Limnocylindrales; family CSP1-4; genus Palsa-1033. The sequence continues at coordinate 9,362 of PLZO01000084.1, read as the reverse complement.
CTCTGCGACCACGGGGCGACCGTGATCCTCATCCATCATCCGAACAAGACCGGGGAGGGCAGCGGCGGGGTCCGGCTGCGGGGTCATTCGAGCCTGCATGGTCAGGTGGACGCGGTCCTCGAGTTCACTCGGCCTGACCGCGAGACCGAAGGCGGCACGATCCGGGCCGAGCCGAAGGATGGCGACCTCCAGATCTTCCGTTTCGCCTGGCACAGCGAGACGTTCCTGATGGCGCCCGACACTGCCCGGACGGTCTGCACGGCACGAACCGTGGCCGATGCCGTGGCACTCCTCTTCGAAGGCGAGGCCCTGACGGCCGATGCGATCCTGCGCCAGTTCCCAGACCACAGCCATTCCTCGGTTCACGGCAAGCTCGCCCAGGCCGTCAAGCAGGGGCTCGTCGAGAAGGTCGGCGCGAACCGAGCGACCCAGTATCGGCCGCTGGTGTCTGGACGCAAGCCGGACGCAAGCCTCGAATGGGGGTCCGAGGTATGACCCCCGATTCCTGGACGCAAGCCGGACGCAACGCGGACGGCATGGGTCATTCGTACGTAAACGGTCAGGACGCAAGCTGGATGCAGGCCTCGACGGCCAAACCTCTCCTACGTCCAGACCACAGGGGGGTATGGAGTACCCCCTGGTGGACGCAGTGGAAGGCCCGGACGCAAAGCGCTGAAACCTGGTCAACCCTGGCGCTCGCGGCGGGCGCCGCCGACGCCGGTCCTGGTCTGATATGAGGCGACTGTGCACCGTGTGCGGTGTCATCACGAGTGGAGTCGGTAGTCGGTGCAGCAAGCACCCGCGCCTGTCGGGCATCGGTGCCAACCATCACGTCCATGCGGATCCACGATGGGCACGCCTGTCCAAGCGGGTGATCGCTCGCCACGTCGGGCAGTACGGCTGGATCTGTCCCGGTGATGGGCTCGAGCATCCTGCCCACCCAGCCCGCGACCTGACCACCGACCACGTGCTGGCTTTGATGGAGGGCGGTGCGCCGTTCGACCCTGCCAACACGCGTCCGAGAGCGGGCCGCCTCGGTGCCCGCCGCCAAGGCCGAGCGATGAGCCGCCTTGAGGCCGCCTTGGCCGAGCTGGCCGAGGCGATCCGGGCCGAGGTCCGGGCCGAGGCCGCGCCTTTCCCTAGTGCTCCTGACCCGCCACTCAGCATCGCCGATCCGGCCCGGCTGCTCGGGATCGGCCGTAGCGCCGTGTACCAGGTGATCGCCCACGGTCATTTGCAGTCCGTCAAGATCGGCCGGAGGCGCCTTGTCCCGGCCCGAGCAGTGACCCGGTTCATCGACGAAGCGCTGGGCGGGCCCTCCACGGCCTTCTCCGCGGCCCAGTCGACAGGTCGGCTGGCGCCGTGACCGCCTGCTTCGACGTCACCGCCCGCCTGATCACCTTGTTCGCTGGCCGACGCGATGCGTTCAACACCCATCGCGGGGGCGGCTACTTGACGGTCCGCCAACCACTGACGCCGGAAGTCATCTTGGCCGCCCTCGACGAGGATCGGCCCGTTGGCGGGTACTTCCTCAGTTCGGACTCCATGGGCCACGTCGCGGCACTCGATTTCGATCGACCGGATGGCATCCAGCTGGCCTGCCGAGTCGGGACCGTAGCCTGGGATGCCAAGGTGCCGGCCTACGCCGAGCCGAGCCGAGGTGGGCGCGCACACCTCTGGTTCTCGGTTGAGGAGCCCCTCCCCGGGACCGTCCTGCGCCGCGCGCTGCGGGTTCTCCTTGCAGACGCTCGGGTGGTGGCGATGGACGCGGACCTGTCGGCAGCGCATATCGAGCTGCGACCGGCGCAGGACCGCCTGTCGAGCCCGGACAGCCTCGGCACCGGGCTGCGGTTGGCGACGATGCCGCATCCGGCCACCCGGAAGCGCTACCCGCTCTGCGATCCGAGGACCGGCACCCCGCTCGGCCAAGGTCTGGGGGCGATGCTCGGAGCGATTCGGCCCGCGCCGCTCGACAGGGTCCAGGCGCTCGCCGGACTCTTCAAGCCTCCGGCCGCGCCGATCGTGCCGCGCCGGCCGCGGTCGTGGTCCGGGGGCGAATCCCCGATCGCCCGGTTCAATCGCACCACCGGGATCTCGGCCGTCCTGATCCGCGACTGGGGAGTCGAGCGGGCTGCGCCCGGTCGCACGGTTCGCTGTCCGGCGCATGACGATCGAAGTCCCTCCCTCTCGATCGCTCGCGACGACCTGCGGGCCTGGTGCCACAGCCCCGGCTGCCCGTTCGAGGCTGGTGGCCGGGGCGTCGACCCATACGACGCAGCCCGGTTGGACGGACGGACGGCGCCATGAGCGAAGTTGACCCTGGGTCGACTGCCCTCGGCGATGCCCTCGTGGCAGTCGAGGCGTTCATCCGTCGAACGCTTCTCCTGGTCGGGGGAGCCTGATGGCCCGGGGCTCGACCGGCACGGCGGCAGAGCTGCTGTGGCACCTCACGGAGCGAGGGGCGGATGTGCGGCTCGACGGAGGCCGGCTTAGCTGGGCCCCGCCGGACGCGCTTACTCCGACGGAAGCCGAGTGGCTCGAGCGACACCCTCGTGAAGGCGTCCGAGCGTTGCTCGGCCCGGATCCATCCGATGTCGGGGCGTTCGGGAGGTGGCTTCGTCAGCGCTGGGGCGTCGATTGCGTACTGGTGGGTGACGCCGGACCCGCCGTGACGAGTTGGATGCCGCGACCACAACGGCCTAGCCGGCCAACCAGTAAAGAGAGGATTAGACAATCATGAAGCCGTTCGATTCGATGCTCCAGTTCCCGACCACGCGGGCTCGGCTCTACCCTCACGGGCCGACCGGCGACGGCTCGTACGATGAGCCGATCGTGGACCTCGCCGTTGACCACCTCGCCGTGGATGTCTCGGTCATCGATCTCGGCTTGGTCACGATCGCTGCATCAACCAGAAACAAGCTGGTCGACGGCTACGGGTTCGAATTCGACCTGGACGCGTCGGACGCCGACGCGCTCGGTCGCCAACTCATCGCGGCCGCCGCGAAGGCTGACAGGGCCATCCCACCGCCCGACTCCGACGTGGATCTCATCGTGGACTCTAGTGAGGCCGCGGCCGAGGGTCCGCTCCCCACCGCCTCCCAGACGCCCGGAGGTCGCTGGTCAGATCGGCCAGGGTGCAGAGCGGCGCAAGGCTCGGTGAAGTAACACAATGGGCTGGGAGTCCCGCCGTGGGCGGGGGCAATACTTCACCCGCAGCGTCCGGCGGGCTGGGCGGGTTGTCCGCGAATATGTCGGGGCCGGTCCGAAGGGAGAGACCGCGGCGGCGGAGGACGCGTACCGGCGCTCCCGCCGAGATGTCGAACAGGCAGCCCAGCGGACCGAGCGCAATCAGCTCAACTCGAATGAGGCCGAGATCTCTGACCTGTGTTTGACAGTCGACAAGGTCGTCGAGGCGGCGCTCGCGGGAGCTGGCTACCACCGGCACGACCGAGGCGCCTGGCGGCGGCGACGGGATGGCTGACGTCCGCGAACTCGCCGATTCCTTGAATGGGGAGGTGATCCCTCGCGCTCAAGCTGGCGACCCAGCCGCCCTGGCCCTTGTGAAGGCGAGCTTCGACTCCCACCCGACGAGCTGGGATGTCGTCGTTCGCCTCAGTGGGGCAGGGGAGGGTCTGATCACGACGATCGCTGGCGACGACGCTCTCAAGGCTGCGGCACTGCGGCGCCGGGCCGACGCCCTTCGACACGACCTCAATGGGCCAGTCGGATCACCACTGGAACGACTCGTGATCGAACGAATCGTGATGACCTGGCTTGGGGTTGTCGAAGCGGAGCGACTTGCACTCCATGTCGGGGAGCGGTCGATCAAGCAAGCCGACTACCTCGACCGGCGCCTCGACCGAGCCCAGCGGCGGCATCTCGCCGCGATCAAGGTCCTCGCGGTTGTGCGTCGGCTGGCGCTCCCGGTCGTCCAGCTGAACATTGCCGAACGGCAGGTCAACGTCGGGCAGGTGAGCAGGGACTGAGCGGCGGACCGTGATGCGATTAGCGCGAGCGAACCGGGCTCGTCTCGAAGGTCGCGCACAGCCCAATCGCGATGCTGGAGCAATCGAAGTGGTCCCGCCGCCATCCCTACCACGCCGCGGGCGAACGAGGCCCAACATTCCCGGCAGAACTGCCGAAATGCCAGGAGAGGAGCGCCAGGATTGAGTCCTGCCTGCCAATTACCCCTACCCGACTGCACGACGTGGAATGGTGACAGCCGCGAGCTGCTCGATCGGATTCCGGACCATTCGATCGACCTGATCTGCACCGACCCGCCGTACAACCTCGGGATGTACACGACGGGCAACATCAAGATGTCCTGGAGGTCTGACTTTAACAACGACATTGCCGCGTGGGATCAGGATCCGTTCGATCCCGGGGAGTGGCTCGTTCCCTTCCAGCGGGTTCTGAAGCCGACCGGCACGATCTTCGCGTTCACCAGCTACAACCTCCTCGGCCATTGGCATGAGGTCTTCGATCCCGCCTTCGACACGTTCCAGTTCATCGTCTGGCACAAGACGAACCCGGCCCCGAAACTGCGCCGAGCCGGGTTCCTCAACAGCTGCGAGCTGATCGTCGCCGCCTGGAACAAGGGCCACGTCTGGAACTTTACGCGCCAGCGCGACATGCACAACTTCATCGAGTCGCCGGCCTGCGGCGGTAACGAACGCCTCAAGAATCCGAAGCATCCGACCCAGAAGCCGGTCCGCGTACTTCGCTGGCTCATCGAGCTCGGTTCCAACCCGGGGGACCTGGTGCTGGACCCGTTCATGGGGGTCGGCTCGACCGGAGTGGCAGCGCTCGAGCTGGATCGCAGGTTCATCGGCATCGAACTCGACCCGACCTACTTTGAGGCGGCCGAGCGGCGCATCGCGGCAACGACGCTGCCATTGCCGTTGGACAAGGCTGCGACGGGCACACCGGACGCCCGGCACGACGCCCGTCGGCACCCCCGACTACAGCGTCGAAGTCGGCTTCATCAATATTGACAAGGACAAGAATACGTCCGTGATCGCTCCTGCTCCGGCCACTTTCGTGTGGGCGATCCCGAACCAGCGGGCGATCTAGTTCTACGACACCACGTTGGACGCGGCGGTCAACTGGGCGGCGGTCGTGACTGTCACCCCACCGGACCAGCCGGGCGAGTCGAGTGAGCTCGGCCTAACGGTCACGACCACGGGCCTGGCGGTCCGGGTCGGGGCCAAGGCGCCCGCGGTGCCCACCCCGACGAGCGCGCGTGCCAGCGGGGTGCTGGCCAGCATCACCACCGATACGAGTCCCGACCCGCGCTCCTACCAGCTGTCCGAGGATCAGGCACTCGCCGAGCACAAGCCATTCGTACTCGTCTTCGCCACCCCAGCCTTCTGCACGAGCCGTGACTTCGGGCCAACACTGGATGCGGTCAAGGCAGTCGCCAAGGGCGAGCCTGCCATGATCGCGGCGCTCGATGGCCACCCGGCCGAGGCCCTGTCCCTCTACCGAGGCGCGCTCCGGGCCTGGCGCGACCTCGGCCTGGCCTGGGACGAAGCCCTCTGCGTGATCGACATGGCGACCCTGCTCGACCCTACCGACCCGGAGGTCCACGCCGCGGCCGACGCGGCCCGCGAGATCCTCACCCGGCTCGGGGCAAAACCATTCCTGGCCCGGCTCGAGGCGGCGATGCAGCGACATTCGTCGCAAGTGCGTCACGAGCCCTCGAGCCCAGTATCCGGAGAGCGTGTCGCTGCGGCTGACGCGTTGAAGACCTGAGCTGGTCGACTGGAGCCAGCTTCTCGCACGAACCGTTCATCGTGCGGCACTGACGGTGTCTGAGTCGCCCTGCCAGGGCGCCTTTACGGCGCGGTCAGCCAGTCGAGCGCCGAGCCAGTGAACGTGGAGTTCGACCCGCCGAGCGTCGTGATCACATCGCGCCCCCCATCGGGGGAGATGCCCGTCACGACAAGCCACCACAGGGTCACGTCGCGAGTCGAATCGACCCGGACGGCACCGACAAGTCGACCCGCTTGAACGGTCAGCGGTGCGGTCGCGAACGGAAGTGTGTAGGCCTGATCGAGCTCGCCGCCGGACGGGCTCGCTCGCCAGGCTTCGAGCCGAAGGTCATGCCAGCGAGTCATCACGGCGGCGGCGTTCTCAAGAGCCCCGTTGGCCAGTCCCTGGTCAAGCGTCATCGAAGTCGACCCGAGATCAGGTAGGTCGGTCACGAAGCGGCCTGGCAGGTCGAACCCGGTGGCATGGAGCATGGCGGCCATCGAGTCGTACGGTCCGCTGCCCACGCTTGAGAGCTGCTTCTGCATCGGAGTGGCGAGCATCAGCCCAAGGACCGGGAGGGCGACCAACAAGGTCGCGAACAGCGCCAGCGTCGCCCAGCGCGCCTTCTTCGAGGGTTCGCTTAGCCCGTCGGTTGCCGTCAAGCTCGTGACGAGGAAGACTGCCGGCACGACGGCCAGCGCGATGACGCTCGCCAGGTTCAGGGGTGCCCGGAACCAAACGAGGGTAACAAGGGCGACGAGGAGCCCGCCGACGAGCCCGATCCAGCGACGAACACGCTCGGCCGGGCGATGGCTCCGGCGTGCCGTGACGGAGACGAGGGTTCGGCCGGCGAGCCAGGCCGGAGCCCAGAACACGGCGGCCCCGAATGCGGTCAACCAGCCGGCATCCCAGAGCGTCCAGGTGCCGGTCCCGAAGACCCGGCTCGCGCCGGCCATCGCGAGCATGGCCGCAACGGCGACAATCATTACGCTCGCGAGCCCGAGGATGAGTCCTCGGGCGGCGGCTCCGGTAGCCGCCCAGGTTGCGCCGCCGATCGCGGCGAGGAGGGCCCGGCGCGTCTGGCGGGCATGGGTGATCTCGTGGGCCAGGACATTGGGCGGTCCGAGGCGTCGGATCGCCTCGGCGGCGGCGGACTCGGGTGACATCCCGCCCTCAACGAGCTCGGATCGCAGATCGATCAGGTGGGCGCCGATCTCGTCGCGGACTTCGATCCGTTCGCCGTTCGGCAGCTCGAGAGCCACCACCAGGCTGGCCAGATATCCGTCCATCGCCGGGCCGAGCGTCTGCTGTGCGGGCGCGACGGGCTCAGGCATCAGCTGGATCCCTCGGCTGCGACCCGGTTGACTCCGCCGGCAAACGCTGCCCAGTCCCGCTCGGCTCGCGCGAGGGCCGCCAGACCGCCAGCCGTGAGTCGGTAGTAGCGTCGGCGTGGCCCGCCTTCGCCTTCCCGCCAGGTCGCCTCGAGCGCTCCCTCGGCCTCGAGTCGATGGAGGGCTGGATAGAGCGCGCCTTCGCTCGGGGCCAACGCCTCTCCGCTGCGCTCGCGAATCCGACGAGCGATGTGGTACCCGTGGAGCTCGCCGTCGCGGAGCGTCGCGAGGATGAGCAGGGGCAGCGTCCCTTTGAGGAGCTGGGCTCGGATCTGGCGGTCCTCGAACAATCAGGCTACCTCGCTTTCCGAGGTATATAGTCATCCGGGGCCAGCTGGCTGTCAATGGGGTGTCGAACGTGGGATTCCCCGCCCTATAAGCCGGGGTGGCCGGCGCCCGGTAAGACGCCACGCTGTCACGAGGGTTTCATCGTGCGACCCGCCGGGTCAGCCGCCAGGTGATGGCGACGGCGTCGGCTGGAAGGTGCACGCCTTGTCGGGCGGGAAATCGGCATTGAGCGCTACGTCGTCGAGCGGCCGGAGCGTGACCCGCGTGGAGCATTGCTCGCGGGGCGTTCCTGCGACGCCCCCGTGGTTCGTTGCCAACCACGCGGTGATCGAGTACTGGCCGGCGGGCAGGACCAGCGGCCCTGAGCCGTATCCGCCACCGTAGGTCGTCGAGCCCTGCCCTCCGGACGAGCCGCCTGGCACGATGCCCTCGTACACGACCGTGCCGTCGCCGGACGCCACCCGGTAGAAGGCAAGCACGTCGCCCGCGCAGCAGTCGACCCCGTGGGCGGTGGCCATCTGCCACAACCGTGCGGGCTGGTAGCCAGAGGCCAGCTTCAGGGGATGGCTGTCGATGATCTTCCCGGTGGCGTCGTCGACGAGCCACACGATCTCTGATCGAGTCTCCGCAGAACCGGCTTGGGCAGCCGGCCCGAGCGACCGCGCCAGCCACACGACGTTCTCGCCGGCGAGGTTCCAGCGGGGGTCGACGGTGGCGATGTCGCCGGCCCGAAACGCCGCCCCGGTCAGGAGGTCGCCGGAGAGCCCGATCGCGGCCGCGACCTGCGCAAGCGTCATCCTGGGCGTGATCGGCGTACCCGACTGCTGGTCGCCGGTCGGCGGAGCCGCCGGCGGAAGGTCATGGCCATTCGCCCAGGCGATCCGGTCGACGACGAAGGCGCTCGCGCACTCGGCCTGGGTCGCAGCGGTGCACTGCCATTGCCGAGCGTCGCCGGCGTGGCCGATGAGCACCAGGGCGGCCGGCTCGCCCGTTGCGCCCGCCGTCAGCCACGACCACGCGTCCCCGCTCGTCTCGCTCACGAAGAAGGGCGCCAGGTTCGTTCCGGACGGCTGGCTGCAACTCATGCCACTGGCGCCGCTCGACTGGCACAGCTGAGCGCTCGCGCGGGTGTCGGTGAAGGCCACGAGCCGACACCAGCCCTCGAGCGGGCCGATGTACCGCCCCGGGTACGGGCAGGGCAGGGCCATCGCGTTGTAGTAACCGGCGACCGCGACGGCCTGGCCGTCGAGCTTGCCCGACCGCAGCAGCTCGTCGGCGCTGGCAACGCTGATCACCGGCAGGCCGGCGACCTCTGATGGAAACGCCGAGGCCGACGGCAGGGGCGAGACGATCGCAGAAGGCGAGGCGCTGACGCCCACGGACGGCGACATGGTGGCGCCGGCGGACGGCGAGGAGCACGCGCCGAGAAGAGAGGCGATGAGCAGTGCAAGGATGCCGATGCGAGCCATGCCATCCCTAGCGATGAGCCGATGCCGTCGGAACACTACTCAGACGAGCGAACCTGTCGATTGGTTCCGCCGAAGTGGGCTGCTCGACGAATCACACGATCAACTCATCGTGTCGGTCGTCGGCCCGCCGGCCGCCAACCACTGTTCTTCACCGCAGGGTGCATCACCCGCCGCGCTGCCCATGCTTCGGCCTTGGCTGCCCTCGCCGCGCTGCTCGCGCCGTGGTGGAAGCGTGAACCGCCGCCACCGTCGTCACGGCCGAGGCTTCCGTTTGAGACCCGATGACCGGGCATCGTTGGCTACGCCACACGATCGGGCGGTACCCTTCGTGTCATGCGACCCCTTCGGTATTCCATCAACGTCACATTGGACGGCTGCTGCGATCATCGCGAAATGCTCGCGGACGACGAGTTGCATCGTCACGCGGCCGAGGCTCTCGCCCAGGCCGATGCCCTCCTCT
>PLZO01000141.1 GCA_003152165.1 Chloroflexota bacterium | reverse complement strand
CGGCCGAGTTCCTGCTGCTCCAGCCGATGGTCCCGGCCAGCCGCCCCAACATGATCGCCTGGATCGCCGCGCGCAACGACCCAGCCAACTATGGCCAGGTCCGGGTCTACAAGTTCCCCCAGGATACGTCTGTCCTGGGGCCGAACCAGATCTCTGCCAAGATCGACGCGGATCCAACGATCAGCGCCCAGGTGACTCTGTGGGACCAGGCCGGCAGCCACGTGATCAGGGGCAACCTGATCGTCGTCCCCGTCCAGAACTCGCTGATCTACCTCCAACCGGTCTACCTCCAATCGGCCAACAGCGCGTTCCCGGCCTTCGAGCGGATCATCGTGGCGACGCCCACGAAGGTCGTCTGGGGCACGGACCTGGCCGGCGCCCTGAGCCAGCTCCTGGCCGGCAGCCCAGGCGCCTCACCGGCGCCCAGCAGTGGCCCTTCACCGCGGCCGAGTGCCGGGCCGAGTGCCGGTCCGTTGCCAAGCCCCAGCTCCGGCCCCAGCGCGAGCCCGCCGGCGGGCAGCGTGGCGGCCCTGGTTGCCTACGCCAACCAGCACTTCGAGCTGGCCCAGGCCGCACTCCGCAACGGTGACTTCGCGACCTATGGGACGGAGATCGCCAAGGTCCAGGAAGCCCTGCGCCAGCTCAATCAGCTCGTTGCGCCGTCGTCGAGCCCGAGCCCCAAGCCGTAAGTCCGGTGGACGGCTGGCGGTCGGCGTGGACCGGTGCCGGGCGAGCGTTGGCCGGACTGGGGCTATGGCCGGTTGCCCTCGCCGGATTCCTCGCCCGCGGTGGGATCGTCGTGTTCGTCCTGCCGGTCATCGTCCCGCCCAGCCTGGTCGGGCTGGCCACGTTCATTGGCCCAGCCTCGATCACCCCGGACGGGCCCACGCCGGCCCTCCTCCTGCGGATCGCGCTCGCGATTGCCCTCTTCAGCGCCGTGCTACTGGTCGGGACGATCGTGGGAGCGGCGGCGGAGATTGCACTGATCGGAGCAGGCCGAAGCGATCCAGGTCTCGGCGACCCCCTCCCCGCGGCTTCAGGGCTCCTCCGGCGAGTGGTTGCGATCCGGTTGATCAGCCTGCTGCCGGTGGCAATCGTCTTCGGGATCGGCATCCAACGTCTTGGCCAGATTGCGTATCTGGAGCTCACCCTGCCGACCGACCTGGTGACCCCGATCGCGATCCGAGTCGCGGCCCGCGCACCCGAGGTCGTCGGCGCGATCCTCCTGGCTTGGCTCGTTGGGGAAACCTGGGGCGGCCTCGCGACGCGGCTGGCCGTGCTCTGGGCGGCCGGCCTTGCCCGAGCCCTCGGGGGCGGACTCAACCTGCTTCTGCGCCGGATCGTCGTGGTCGTCCCGCTCCTCGCGCTGTCGGTCCTCGGGGCTGTCGTCGTCCTTGGCCTGGCGATCGGGCTGATCGCCTGGTCATGGGGCTTCGTCCGCGATGCGCTCCTGGGTGGGACCGGGTTCAGCGGCGTGCTGGCGATGGCCGGCTCGACGCTCCTGTTCGTGACCTGTTGGGTGGCTGGCCTGACCGGCGCCGCCGCCCTCGCGACGTGGCGCGGCTTGACCTGGACGTTGTTCCTGGGGGAGGACCATCGGGGGAGTGGTGGAACCCGCCCGGAGCGTGCCACCCTGTAGCGCCTGAGCCGCCGAACCACGCCGGCGGTCGGTCACAGAGGTGTTGAGCGTTGCCCAGGAAGCCGATCGCCTGCCCTTCCTGCGGAGCACTCGTCTCCGGTGGGCGGCTTTCGTGCCCAGCGTGCGGCACGCTGGTTGCCTCTGTCACCGGCGCCGCCAAGTCAGTGGCCGCGAGCGGCCCCTCGTCGGCCCCCGGTCGACCGCGGGCCGCTGCGCGACGCTCCGGTCTAGCCACGTCCACCGTCAACCCGCCCATTCCGCCCCAGTCCGCCGTCATTGATCCGGCCGGCTCGACGTGGCGCCCGGCTGCGTCTGCGGCGCCGCCGGCCGAATTGAAGCCAGCGCGCTCCCAATCGATCCTCCGACAGGTTGAGGACCGCCCAGCGCTGAGTTGGCCGAACACCCTGACCCGAGAGGCGGCTCGGCCACTCGATCCGGCCATCCCCGGCGCCTACCTCGCACCGTCGGCTGCGCTCAGCGCGCCGCTCCTGCGACCTCGCGTGGACCGGCCGGGAGAGTTCCTGAGTCCGTCGCGACCCGCCGCAACCGGATACGCGACGAGCGCAACTGGGGCGACCTCGCCCCTGGCCTTTGCGCCGACATTCTGGGCTCCGGCGACGGACGCCCAGGCGTCCGCCCTAGCCGGCAGGCGGGTGGGTGTCTGGGTGCATGCTCCCGCCGAGCTGCCCGGCTGGCTGGCGATTGCCGGTTCGGCCATTGCGGCGATGAGTTTCCTCATGCCCTGGTCGCGCGACGGGGTGATCGGGGCCGTGGGCAGCGGCTATTTCAATCGCTGGGGCCTGGCTAACGCCGGCTACCTTCCGCTCGTGGTGGCCACCCTCGGCCTGCTCGCCGTCAACGGAATCCCGAACCCCATCCCGAGCTGGATCCGGGCCGGCCTGGCGCCACTCGCGATCGGCGGGATCCTGTTCGGGCTCGACTGGGCCTACCAGACCCGCCCGTACAGCGATGGCCTGGGAGTCACCTTGTTGCTGGTAGCCGGGCTGGTCCTGATGACCGGCGGGATGATCGGCGTGGGATCCCGGCGTCACCCTGCGCGGCCGCCGCTCGTCTAGCCCGCACGGGACCCCTGATACACTGCCCAACGGCAGAAGCGGGTCGTCTCACCCTCAAGAGGAACGGGGCCAGGCGCATGGGTCAGGTGTTCAGCACGATTGGAAGCGCCTTTGGTGGCTTCTTCGATGCGCCGATCATCCAGTTCGGCCTACGGGCGATCGCCGCCTACATCGTAATCATCTGGATCGCCACGGCCTATTGGGCGTTCCGGGACATGCAGACGCGCTCGGACAACCCGATCCTGCCCTATGTTGCGGCCAGCCTGATCATCCTGTTCACGCCCGTCCTGTTCGTCTTTGCCGCACTGATCTACCGGCTGATCCGGCCGCACGAGAAGATCGGCGAAGCGACCGAGCGCTCCCTGGCCGAAGAGGCGCTGCTGAACGAAGTGGATGCCGTCCCTCACTGCCCATCCTGCGCCCGGCGGGTCGGCGAGCAATGGTTAATCTGCCCCACCTGCCGGACCCGCCTCAACCGGGTTTGCCCGAACTGCAACCGGCTGGTCGGGCTGGATTGGTCGTTGTGCGCCTGGTGCGGCAGAGACTTCGAGCGACGTGAGCCGATCGGAGCAACCGTCGGCGCCACGCCGGCCCCCTATCCTGTCGCTGCGGCAGCCGCCGCGAGCGTGGCTGCGGCAACCGCCGTCGGTCCGGTCGAGCCGCCGGTGATCACGACCGTGGTGGAGGGGGCAACGACGCGCTCGCGCAAGTCGCCCCGGGCCGCTGGCCCGCGCTCGACACGGGCCGCGTCCGACCCGCTGCCGGAGCGTTGACCGGGTCGGGCGACCTCCGCCCGCCCGAACCCCCAGGATCGGATCCGCCGGGCCCCGACCAACCCTCGCCGTCAGCACGGCCCGGCCTGCGGATCTTCTCACTCGACGGACGCCATGCCCCTGGCCTCTACCTCGTCGGCTGGCTGGCCAGCCTCCTCGGGGCCTCGACGATCCTGGTCGTCTTCCTCGGTCAGCCTTCGGACCTTGCCGGGGCCATCCTGCTGGGGCTGGGGACCCTGCTCCTGGCCACCGGCCTGGCGGCCGCGGCGGGCTCGCAGGCGATCGAACGCCAAGCGGCCGGTAACCTCGGCTACCGCGGCCCGTCGCCGTTCATCCTGTTGGGCGCAACGGTCGCCCTGACCCTGTTCATCGAGCTGATCGCGTTCGTGCCGCTGGGTGCCCTTGGCGTCCGGGCGGGCTCGCCCGCCGAGGCCCTGAGTGGCCTGCTCATCTTGAACGGTAGCGCCCTCCTGCTCGTGGCCGTATTTGTGGTTGGCACCGGCGCGCTCGGCTGGCGGGAGATGGGCGTACCAGGGCGGACACCTGGGGGCGGATTCATGATCGCTGGGCCGTTCCGGAACCTCCTCGAAGGCATGATCGTGGGCGTTCCGATCCTGCTGCTGACGGCCGTCCTCGGGGCGGTCCTCGTCGGATTGCTGGGGGTAACGCCGGCCAGTCCGCTGCCGGCAGCGCAGACGCCCGCCGACGCGGCGATCAACCTGGTATCCGGCGTACTGATCGCGCCGCTCGGCGAGGAGCTCTTCTACCGCGGCTTCGCCACCACGGCCTGGGTCCGCGGCCTCGGGCCGCGAGCCGGGATCCTGCGCGGCGCGCTGCTCTTCGCCTTGGCCCACGTCCTGACCCTGAGTGGCACGCCGCCGGCGGCGTTGATCGCCTTCGTCACTCGCTTGCCGGTGGCCCTTGCCCTGGGCTGGATCTTCGTCCGGCGGGGCTCGCTCGCCTCGTCCTTTGGGCTCCATGCGATGTTCAACGCGATCCCGCTGATCCTGGTTGGGTTGTCGCTCGGCGGCTGAGTCGAGGGTGCAGCCGGCGATGATCGACCGGTGAGCGTCGCCCGATAGGGTTCGTCATGTTCCCGGCTCCGGATGGCGGAGGAATCGGCGGGCTCCGTCGTTTGGGGCCGGGAACACCATCCCCTGACGATCGATCGAGGCCTCGATGACCAACCCCTTCGCGCCGCTCGTCCTCGATCCGGCGGCGGCCAACCGGGCCGGTCGGGCGCTGCGCGAGGTGCCCGAAGCCGAGCGGCCTCGCGAGCGCCTTGCCCAGCGCGGCCCGGGCGGCCTCAGTGCTGCCGAGCTGATCGCGCTCGTGTGGGGGACCGGCGCCCGCGGAAATGAACGCAGTGGACCTCGCCGAGGAAGCGCTCGTCCGCCACGATGGCCTGACGTGCCTGGCCCGGGCGTCGGATACCGAGCTGGCGGCCATCCCCGGGATCGGCCCGGCACGCGCCGCGCAGCTCAGCGCTGCGTTCGAGCTCGGCCGGCGGCTCCTGGCCGACTGGCCAACGGGCCGCTGGACGATCCGGGCGCCGCGCGCCGTGGCCGAACGGCTGATCCTGCAGATGGGCCGGCTCGAGCGTGAGGAGCTGCGCGTGGTCCTGCTAAACACGAAGAACGTCGTGCTCCGGGTCGCCACTGTCTACCAGGGCAATGTGAGCTCGAGTCCTCGTCCGAGTGGGTGAGCTCTACCGCGATGCGGTTCGGCTCATTGCCTCGGGCGTCATCCTTGTGCATAACCATCCGTCTGGTGATCCCACGCCGTCACCGGACGATCTCCACTTGACGGCCGAGGCGCTGGCCGCCGGCCGGCTACTCGACATCGAGCTGCTCGACCACCTCGTGATCGGCCACGATGCCCTCGTCTCGCTGCGCGAGCGAGGCGTCGCGTTCGGTCGTACCCCGGGACCGCTTTGACAGGGGTCGCCAGGCCCCAGCGTGCGGGAGCGTGCGCGGGCGGCCATGTCCGCGGGCCCCGGTCCACTCTTCCTTTTGGTTGGACCTGCACCACACGAATACAAACGACGAGGTAACCGACCGACCTCATCGAAATCCGGCGTCCGATGCCGGAGAACAACCGATTCCGGCCGGATTCAGGTCGAAATTCGGCGTCTCACGCAGGAGAACGACGAGCTCGAGCCGAAACGCGTCAGATGTATTCGCGTGGCGCAGGTCGGACCGAGGGAATCGATTCGCCGCCACCAGCCGGCTGCACCAGAACCCGTCGGTTTCGGGCAGAGTAGCCGGGAAGCTAGACCGCCTTGACGGCCGCCGTGAGGGCCGCCAGGCCTTCCTTGGCGTCGGCGAAGAGCATCCCGGTCTTCGGGTTTGAATAGAGCTCGTTGTCGATGCCGGCGTAGCCGCGGCCCATCGAGCGCTTGATCACGATGATCGACTTGGCATGGTCCACGTCCAGGATCGGCATGCCCGAGACGGGCGAGCCCGGGTGGCGGGCCGCCGGGTTCGTGACGTCGTTCGCGCCCACCACCAGGGCAACATCGCAGCGCTCGAAGTCGGGGTTGATCTCGTCCATTTCCTTGAGTTGTGGATAGGGCACGTTCGCCTCGGCCAGGAGCACGTTCATGTGGCCCGGCATCCGCCCGGCGACCGGGTGGATCGCGTACTTGACGTCCACGCCCTTCGACTCGAGCAGCTCGGCCAGCTCGCGGACCTGGTGCTGGGCCTGGGCAACGGCCAGGCCGTAACCGGGCACGATGATCACGCTCTGGGCGTAGGCCAGCTGGATCGCGGCGTCGTCGGCCGAGATCTCGCGGACGGAGGCCCCACCCGCACTGACAGTTGCCCCGGCCGCCGAGTCGCCGGTCCCGAAGCCGCCCGCCAGGATGTTCAGGACGGACCGGTTCATCGCCGTGGCCATCAGGTTCGTGAGGATGGTGCCGGACGCACCGACGAGCGCCCCGGCGATGATCAGGACCGGGTTGCCGATCACGAAGCCGGCCATCGCGGCCGCGGTTCCGGTCAACGCGTTGAGCAGGCTGATCACGACCGGCATATCCGCCCCGCCGATGGGCAGGACCATCGTGACCCCGAAGATCAGGCCGGCCGCCACGATCAGGGCCAGCACGAGCAGGGTGACCGTCGCGCTGAGGGCAAACGCGCCGGCCGCGCTGAGGATCAGGACGAGCGTGGCGAGCACGGCGATCGCGGCGATCGCGATGGTCAGGATCTGGCCACCCGGCACGACGATCGGCTTGCCCGGGATCAACCCCTGAAGCTTGCCGCCGGCGATCAGCGAGCCCGTAAACGTCACCGATCCGAAGAGCACTCCCAGGACCACGAAGACCGTGGTCGCGAGGTCGGCGCCGGCGCCGGCCAGCTTGACGAAGTCGTCGATTGCGACCAGGGCGGCTGCCCCGCCGCCGACCGCGTTGAACAACGACACCAGCTGTGGCATTGCCGTCATCTTCACGGTCCGGGCCGTATACAGGCCGGCCCCGCCGCCAAGTAGGAAGCCGACGACGATGATCACAAGCGCGATCGTGCTCAGGCCTTCCGGCCGGACGATCAGGTCGACGAGCGTGGCCCCCACGGCCACGGTCATGCCCGTGGCACTCAGCCGGTTGCCGTTGCGGCCGGTGGCCGGCGAGTTCATCAGGTGCAGGCCCAGCACGAAGCAGGCCGCGCCGATCAGCCAGGCGAAGTAGACGATGGTGTAGATCCAGGCCTGCGACATCAGGCGTGGCTCTCGGGTTCAGCCGGAGCCAGAGGCTTCGGAGTTGGCTTCTTGCGGAACATCTGGAGCATTCGGTCGGTGACCACGTAGCCGCCGACCACGTTCATCGCCCCGAACGTCATGGCCACGAAGGCGAGCAGGTAGCTGAGGGGGTTGTCGGCCTCGGCGGCGATCAGCATCGCCCCGACGAGGACGATCCCATGGATCGAGTTCGCCCCGGACATCAGGGGCGTGTGGAGCGTGGCCGGGACCTTGCTGATCACCTCGAACCCGACGAGGATCGCCAGGACGAAGAGGGCCAGCGCGTTGAGCAGTTCCTGGCTCATGCGCCGGTGCCGCTCGCGGCCGGAGCGGGCGGAGTGGCCGGCGGAGCGGGCGGAGTGGCCGGCGGAGCGGGCGGAGTGGCCGGCGGAGCGGGCGGAGTGGCCGGCGGAGCGGGCGGAGTGGCCGGCTCGAGAAGCTTCTTCGTCGCGACCTGGACAATGGCCCCACCGTGGGTGATGACCGTGCCGGCGGTGATCTCCTCGTCGAAGTCGTAGTTCATCGCGCCATCCTTCACGAAGTGGAGGAGCAGGGCCGAGATATTCCGGGCGTAGAACGCCGACGAACCGGCCGGCATCGTGGCCGGCAAGTTGTCCGGGGCGATGATCGTCACGCCGTTGTCGGTCACGATCGTCTCGCCCACCCGGGACAGCTCGCAGTTGCCGCCGAGCGCGGATGCGGCCATGTCCACGATCACCGAGCCGGACTTCATTAGCCCGACGGCCTCGGCCGTGACCAGGACGGGCGGTCGGCGGCCGGGCACCTGGGCGGTGGTAATCACCACGTCCATCCCGCCGATGTAGCCGTTCAGCTCGACCTGCTGGGCAGAGCGCTCGTCGGCGGTCAGTTCCCGGGCGTAACCGCCGCTGCCCGACGCGTCCTCGAGCGCTTTCAGGACCAGGAACTGAGCGCCCAGCGACTGGGCCTGTTCCTTTGTCTCGGAGCGTACGTCGTAGGCCTTGACCACCGCGCCCAGCCGGCGGGCCGTCCCGATCGCCTGCAGGCCGGCGACGCCGATCCCCAGGACCAGCACGTTGGCCGGCTTGGCGGTGCCGGCGGCCGTGGTCAAGAGCGGGAAGTAGCGCCCGAACGCACCGGCCGCGATCAGCACGGCTTTGTAGCCGCCGACATTAGCCTGCGAACTGAGGGCGTCCATCGACTGCGCCCGCGACAGCGTCCGCGGCAGCGCGTCGAGGCTGATCGCCGTGACGCCTTTGGCCGCCAACGTCCCGGCGAGCGCCGGGTCGATCAGCGGCTGCAGGAATCCAACCAGCACCTGACCCTCGCGTAGCCGCGCCACCTCGGCCTCGGACGGCTTCTGGACCTTGAGGACGACGTCCGACTGGCCGTACAGGTCCGCGGTCGAGACGATCTGCGCGCCAGCCTCCGCGTAGGCCGAATCCGGGATGGCTGCGCCGGTACCGGCGCCGGCCTCGACGAGGACCTGTAGCCCGACTGCTGTCAGCTTGCCGAGCACTTCGGGTACCAAGGCGACGCGCCGTTCTCCGGCCGCGGTTTCCATGGCGACGCCGACCTTCATGAGCACCACCTGTGAGTGACGGGTCGGGATGGGGATCTGACGCTCGACAGGATACCCGGGCACGGGCGCCGACGTGATCAAGCTTGGGTTGCGGGCGGGTTGCCGGCCCGGGGCGGCAACCATTCGGAGGGGCGCCCTGGTCACGCCCGGGTCAGAAGCCCGGCAGGAACCCACCCAGCAGGCCGGAGCCCGCATTGTGGCCCTCGCGCTCCTCTAGCTCCATCTGCTCGAGGGCGACCACGATCGCCAGGCCGAGCGCCGTCTCGAAGTCGGGCGCGATCTGGATTCCGTAGCTGTCACGGATCGCGAGCCATTTGCGTGAGGCCACGATCACGTCTGCGCCTCCCCGACTGACTCGGAACTCACGGTCGATGAAGTTGCCCTTGACGCTCAGCTGATCGCCGGTCGCCGAGATGATCGTGAAGTGATCGCCGAGGAAGTTGACGAGCGCCTCCTGGATCGTCGCCACCACGGCATCGCTGCGCTTGATCTCGAACGTGCGGTGGAGATGAGCCAGGGATTTGCCGATCGCGTAGAGCGGGTTGCCTGAGGGGTCGAGGAGGATCAGGGTCCGGCGCAGGCTGAACGCCTTGCCGTCGACCTGGAAGGCGTTGTTGCCCTGCTCGTCTTCGATCCACAGGTCCCCGCTCAGGGACAGCAGCTTCTGGTTCAGGACGTAGGTATGTCCGGTGGGTGGCATGCTCGACCTCCGGGTGGTTGTGGCACGGCGAGTGTAGGTCGACTCGGCGCTTCCGGCCTGAAGAGGTACGCCATTAGACCACCCGATCTCGGGTTAGGCGGCCGACCGTCGGCGCGCCGAGGAGGGTCATCGCGAGCCGAAGCTCGGTTTCAAGGATCTCGACGCAGCGGGCTACGCCGGCCTGGCCGTCGGCCGCCAGGGCGTAGACGTACGGCCGACCGATGAACACAGCCCGGGCACCGAGGGCCAGGGCGGTGACGACGTCCGTGCCGCGCCTGACGCCACCGTCGAGATAGACCTCGGCCCGACCTGCCACCGCGTTCACGACCCCTTCGAGGGCATCCAGGCTGGCCGGCGCTTCCTCGGACGCCCGGCGGCCCTCCTTGACGTAGAGCTGGAACCAGCGTGCGCCCGGACCCACCGTTGCGACTTCCTCGATCGAGTGGTTGGCAAACGTCGACAGGCAATAAACCAGACCGACACCAGCGGCCACGCGAGCCGGCACAAGCTCGCCCTGGGGGTTGGCCAGACCCTGCTAGGCCACTGGAGCGAATCCGATCGGTATCGCCACGCGCCGGCCGAGCATCGTCGTGGACAGGTCAACCGCGGCCACGTCGACCAGCACCCGGGGCAGGAGCCGCCGACGAGCAAAGGCGGCCTCGTTGTCGCGCTGGGTCTGCTCGTCCCACGAGCCGCCGGCGTAGTAGCCGTAGGTCGCTGAACTCATCCGTTCACGGGCGACGGCCTCGAACTGGCGGAGATTCGTGATCTGGCTCACCGCCACAGAGTACCCACTGGCCTGCCTTCGTCGGCGGCCCGTCGGGACGTCAGAGAACGGTCGGATCCAGGGCATAGACTGACCTCATGACCTGGCGACGAGCCTGACGGCCCGAGCTCGTCGCCACCATCCTGCGGGCCTGCCTACGCGATCACCAACGCCCGTTGGACGAGCTCGGAACGTGCGTGAGGCGAGTCGGGTAGCATCCGAGCCAGACTGGCAGGTCGCCGGGGTCGTCGAGAGGGAAGGCACCGATGCGCGGCCCGGTCGCCCTCCTCGTCTCAGCGATGCTCGTCGTCGCGGGATGTGGGAGCTCGGCCAGCCCCTCAGTTCCCGGCCTGTCAATCGCGGTGGCGAGCCCGTCGGCGGGAAGCGGCGAGGCCGGGAGTGACGGCTATGGCGTCGCGTTTACGGTCAAGGTGAGTTTCACCGGCGCGGCCGAGCTCCACGGATCGTTCGTCGACACCTATACCGGCCGCAGCTTCCCATCGTGCGCGGCATACGTCAGCGCCGCGCTGTGGACAAGCCCCGGGGCGGTCACGGGGGCCGAGCGGATCGGCGGCCTCCCCATTTCGTTCGACTTCGCCCTGCCCCCGGGGGAGTTCGCAGGCCCGGGGAACTACGCACCCGGTGTCATGGGCCGCCTCTCCATCGGCACCGACACGTTTGAGGGCACGGAGTCGTGGGTCACTCTCCATGACGACGGGTCGGGCAGCGGGTGGTTCAAGGGCTTCAAGCCGGTGGGCGGGACGGCGACTGGGAAGTCCGAATCAGGGACGGTTACCTGGACCTGCTCGGGATAGGCGCGGGTTTGGATGGCCCGCCCGGAGGGATTCGAACCCCCGACCTGCTGATCCGAAGTCAGCCGCTCTGATCCACTGAGCTACGGGCGGATCGGCCGATCATAGCCGAGCTGGAAACCGGACCTCGCGGCGCGGCGTACCATCCCGCGAACTTCCGAACGAATACCCGCAGGAGGGATTTCATGCCGGTCCGACGCACGATCTCTGCCCTGGTCATCGCCGCGGCCCTCTTCGCCGGCTGCACCGCGAGCGGCTCGCCCTCCGTCCCGGCCAGCCAGGCGCCGGCCAGCCAGGCTCCCGCATCCGCCGCCAGCGGGCCGATGACGATCGGCACCGCGACCTCGTCAACGCTCGGCTCATACCTGGTCGGCCCGAACGGTCTCGCCCTCTACACGCACACGGGCGACAGTGCGACCTCCTCGACCTGCACCGGATCGTGCGCGGTCGCTTGGCCTCCGCTGATCGTCGCGTCTGCCAGCCAGGCCGTCGCGGGGTCGGGCGTGACCGGCGCGCTCGCGAGCCTGACCAGGTCCGACGGGACGGTTCAGGTGACCTACCTTGGCCTGCCGCTCTATTACTGGAAGGGCGACACGAAGGCGGGCGATACCACCGGCGAGGATGTCAACGGATTCCTGATTGCCAACGTGAGCGGGCCCGCGCCGGCCCCGTCAACTACCGGCAAGCCCGGGTACTGAGGGGGCGGCCGGGAGACAGTCAGGGCGCCGTGGAGCCGGCCGGCGCTGGAGCCGTCTTGGTCGTCGCCGGCCGGGCGAGGAGTCCCCGGATGAGGACCGCGTTGTAATTCCCGGGGCTGCCGGTGCCGAAGACCACGGCGTTCTGCCCGACGCTCAGATCGCCGATCGCCTCGAGCTTGCCCTTGGAGCGAACCCTGGTCTTAGGCGTGACCGTGAAGGGCGCGCCCTTGCCATCGGGTCCGGTGATCGTGATCGAGGTCGCGCTGACGGCCGTGATCTGGCCGCGCTCGTAGCGGATGTCCACGTAGGTGCCGCCCCTGGCGCGGACCGTCAGGTCGCCCCGGACGACCCGGTTGAGCAGCCCGGCGCCGAGTCGGACCGCGGCCGGCGTCAGAGCCGCCTCGTCGATCTGGGCCGCGCCGCCCGCGTTCGCGGATGACGTGTCGCTGATCGATGCGGTCGGCGCGGGTGCGCTGGAAGCCGCGTAAATGACTGGGACGGCGACGATCCCGACGAGCCCGATCGCCAGGACGGCGGTGAGGATCCGTCGGGCGCCGAGCTGGCGAAGCTTGCTGGTCATGGCTCGTGAACTCCTGACAGACTGGGTGCGGATGAACTTGGGTTGAGGATCATCCCGAGCCGCGTGCCGCACAAGGCACAGCCGGTAACGACATGTAAGCGGAACGTAAGACGCTGCCGCGGCCCCGGCCCGGAGGCGCTCTCACCGCGGCCCCGCGGGCACCAACCGAGGCCTCCTGCCCCAACCGCGGCTTGGCGGGCCCGGATCCGACTACCCGACCGGCATCCTGGCAATCCGCGCGATCTCGGCGATCGTCTCGGGACCTACCCGGCAGCAGCCTCCGACGATCCGGGCGCCGGCCGCCAGCCATGCAGATACCCCAGTAGATACCCCGGCAGCAACCCCGGTCGAGAAGAGATCGTCGGCCGCGCCCGACCAGGTCCGACCGGCCGCGTTCCAGCGCTCGCCGCCGTTCGGGTAGACGATGATCGGCTTGGTGGTCAGCCCGGCGGCCCGTCCAATCAGCTCCTCGACATGGACTGGCTCCGTGCAGTTGATTCCGACGGCACGGATCCCCGGACAACGCTCGGCGAGATCGAACGCTTCCTCGATTGGATCGCCCCGCCGGGTGTG
The DNA here is from genome assembly GCA_003152165.1 of Chloroflexota bacterium. Lineage (GTDB taxonomy): Bacteria > Chloroflexota > Limnocylindria > Limnocylindrales > CSP1-4 > Palsa-1033. The sequence goes on along the minus strand of PLZO01000141.1, from coordinate 54,519 downwards.
GGCGGCGTCGGCGCAGGTGAAGCTCAGCCAGGCCTGAACGTCCGGTTGTTCCTCGACGAGCTCGACCAGCGCCCGTCCTTCGTCGACCGAGGGGATCGTCTCGAGGGCGAGAAGGTCGGCGCCGCTCGATGCGAGGACGGCGAAGCGCGGGCGGTGGAAGTCGCGCAATTGGGCGACGCTCAAGCCGTAGTCACCGCGGTACTCGGAGCCATCGGCCAGCATCGCACCATATGGCCCAACTGATGCCGCGACGAGGAGATTCGGAAGCGCGAGGCCTGCGCCCGTCGCCGAGGCTGTCACCACAGCTGCCAGGCCGGCCTCGGCTCGATAGCGCCGGCGCGCCTCGATCGCCAGCTGGACGCTCCGTTGCATAAGCCCGGCAGCATCGTGCCGGCCGATGCCACGCACCCCGAATCCTTCGAAGGTCGCCTGGTAGCTGGCCGTCGTTGCGACCTGGGCACCTGCCCGGTAGTAGGCGAGATGGATCGCCACGATCGCCTCGGGATCGTCGGCCAGGAGGCGGGCCGACCAGAGCGGATCGGTCAGGTCTGCGCCGCGTCGCTCCAGCTCAGTGCCGAGGCCCCCATCGAGGATCACCACGGTGTTGCCCCCGAGCAGCTGATCGAAGGGTCGGGCCGACATTCGAGGAGTTAAGCACACCCTCGCTCACGAGCCGGAGGCGGCGTCGAGGGCATCGAAACGCCCCGCCCTGACGGCATGCGCCTGGCTCCGCTATAAGGGCAGGCGTGCGCCGTCGGCTGACCCTCGCAATCCTGGGCGCCTTGCTGGCCGGTAGCGCGATCGCCGCGACTCCATCCCTTCCGGACTTCTCGGTCCCGCTCCCTGCCGGTGCCGTCGCCCAGGTCACGGCAACGCCGGCCGCCATCCTCGAGCAGCCGAGCCCAAGCCTCGCCTAGCCCCAGCCATCATCAGGTTTGGTGGTCGACTCGCTCGTAGCGCCGCCCAATGAGCGACCAGGCCGGCAGCCGGCGAAGGGACTCGCTGACCGGCGCTGCAGGGCGCCCGTCGCGACCTTCGATCGCGAGCAACGAATCCGTGGCCGTCGCTTCGGCCGGGCGGGCATCGACGAGCGCCAGGTCGATGGCGACCCGTCCCGGCACGCTCGCCCCGAGGTCGTCGACCAGCGCCTGGGGGAATGCCCCGCCTTCGTATGAGGCCCGAATCTCCGCCTCGGCACGCCACGTCGGCCGGCGCAGGAGGATCCCCTGCCAGGCGGCCGCTGTTTCCGGCCTGACGCGACCGTCGCCCGGCCGCGGGTCATCGGCGACCGACTCGCCGCGGGCCCACCGAGCGGCCTGATGGAGCAGGGCGTATTCGTCCAGGTCTGCATACGCCGCCAGGGCATCGACCGGTGAGCCGTCACCGGCCAGTGCCTGGATCGACGGCGCAAACGCCTCGGCCAGGTCAAGGTCGATCGCCCGCACGGTCCGGTGGAAGTAGACCTGCTCGTACATGAACAGGCGCGCCGACAGGAACATCTCGAGCGCGCCGAGGCCCGATTCGTAGAGGGTCAGGCCGCGCTCGCTGATAAACGCGTAGCGGCGCAGTCGCTCGACGTCCACCGGCCCCACCGCGACGCCGGTCATGTATGCGTCGCGCCGGACGTAGTCCAGGTTGTCGACCGTGAAGACCCCCGACAGGAGTGGCTGGAGCCAGCGGACCCAGCGCGGCATCGTCGAGTCGAGCAAGGCTGGCTTCGAGACGAGGAAGGCGACCCAGCGCGGGTCGATCGCCTCGCCTGGCGCGAACGCGTCGCGTTCGGCCACGGCCCCTGGTGCCCGGCGCAAGCCTCGGATCACGGGCGCCAGCTCGCGCTCGATGATCAGCTGGCTCAAGTCCTCATGGGTCAGCCGTTTGGACCCAGGCCGGCGGGGATCGGGTGGCGCCTCGAATGCGATCAGGACGTGCTCATCGAAGAAGTGGGCAAACGGACCATGACCGACGTCGTGGAGCAGGCCCGCGATCCGGAGGGTCTCGACCACCACGCCTTCGGAGGGAATCGGATCACCGCTCGCGGCCAGGGTGGATCGAAGGCTGGGATAGAGGCTGCGAGCCCAGGACCCGGCCTCGTGCATCACGCCCAGGCCGTGGGTGAACCGGCTGTGTTCGGCCGTCGGGAAGACCCAGCGGGCACTCTGGAGCTGGCTGATCCGACGGAGGCGTTGCAGCCAGGCCGTGTCCAGCAGATCCTCCTCGGCGCAGGTCTCGGGGGGCAGCCCGAGGGCGGCCGAGTCGGCCGGCTCGAGCCGCTTCGTCAGCTCGATGTAGCCGTGGATCGGGTCGCTGATGAGGTTGGTGGCCGCGAACGCGTGGCGGCGCATGGCCGGCGGGTCAGTGGACCACGATGGTGGCGGACGTGACCCACCCGGACACGTTGCCGGCGTTGTCCCGGGCCCGGACTCGCAGCGCCCAGCTACTGCCCGGGAGCCGGTTCTGCAACGTGTATGAGAGGGTGACCGAGTTCGCTCGAAGCATGCGCCACGACCCGTTGTTCGCGCGAAGCTCGATGTCGTAGTTCTTCACCCCGGCAGTATGCGTCTGGAGGATCGGGTCGCCGGCCGTCCAACCCCAGTGAACCGTCCGGTCAGTGAGCGATACGTTGGTCAAGCTAGCAATCGGCAGGCTCCGGTCAGGCCCTTCGAGGAACAGGATCGAAGCATAGGTCGTCCGGTCGACCGGCTGGTAGGTGATCCCGATTCCGATGTAGTTGAAGGTCTTGCTGGTGATCAGGGCGTAGTGATCCGGGCTGCCCTTCCAGAGGGCATACAGGGCCGCCGCTGCGGCCGCTCCCGGCGTCGCGGTTGTGTAGGCGACCGCCTCGCCGCAGCCGTACCACTTGATTCGCATGACGTTGTACAGGTTGCACGGCGATCCATCGTAGCTCGTGTGGGTCATGACCCCACGTGCTCCCATCCACGCGCTGCGATCCGCCGACCAGCCGACCAGCCGGGAGTCAAGGCGCAGGGCGTGGAGTCCGAGCGCCACCCGATCCGTGTTGATTGAGGCGAGGACCTGAGCGTCCATGGTGGCACTGGTCGAGGTCGCACTGACCGTGGCCGGACCACCGAACCAGGCGCCCGCGAGCAGGACCATCAGTACGGCCAGAAGGCTGTGGCGGATCGCGCGGGTCCGGACGGTCGGCGGGCGGGCGGGCACTGGACGCATAGGGTACTCGACTCAGGGGGAAGGGTAGCGAGCTGCCGCGGCGGCGCTGATCGCGCCGATCTCTGCGCGCAGCTCGGTGGGCGCCAGTACCTCTACCTCCGCGCCCCAGCCCAGGATCCACGTCCGGATCTCGACCGTGCCCGATACGGTGGCCTGCCAGATCAGCGAGCCATCCTTGGCCGGCTCGACGATCTGGGTCCGGTGCCAGCGTGTCTCCTGGACCCGGCCGGCGACCGCCGCCGAGAACCACAGCTGGACCTCCGTCCGGGGCTGGTCACTGATGATGTCCCAGGCGTCCGCAAGCGAGCTTTCCATCGCCCCCTCGGACAGGGGCTCGAAGCGGTCCGCTGTGGGCGCGACGGACTCGATCCGGTCGATCTTGAACGTGCGGACCGCGCTGATCGTCTCGTCGAAGCCGATCAGGTAGAGGGCTCGGGTCGTCAGCGACGGCTCGATCAGGTAGGGCCTGACGCGGGCCCGGCGGGTGCCCTTCGAGGCATCGTAGGTGCCCGAGCGGTAGCGCAACTCCACCACCCGCCGGTCCGCCCAGGCGCCGGTCAGGCTGCGGATGATCGAGCGCCGGCCCGGGTCGGCCGGCCGAAGCTGGGACAGGAGATCGACCGAGTCGACGATGTGATGGGCAAGCACCGGCGGCAGGCCTTCGGCAAGCTTCTGGAAGGCAGCGCCCAGGTCCGGGTCGTACTCGTCTGCGTAGCGGGCCATCAGACGCGCCGACAGGAAGACGGCCATGGCCTCTTCGCGGGTCAGGCTGAGGGCCGGCAACAGACCGCTGTCAGCCAGGCCGAATCGGCCCTCCTCGGACCAGATTGGCAGGAGCAGCTCCTCCTCGATCGCCTTGAGGTCGCGGTAGACGGTCCGCTTCGACATCCCGACTGCGGCCGCGATCTCCTCCGGCGCCGCGCCGCGATCGCCCCGGCCTTCGAGGAACCGGACCACGCGGTAGAAGCGTGCCGTCCGATCCCGCTTCGCGCTCAGCCGATCCCGCTCATCGATGCTCATTCGCCCTCATCCCTTGTCGCCATGGCCCCGTGTCGCCGTGTTGCGCTGGCCGCGATGGCCCCTCGAGATCGCCCCGTCCGCCCCGTCGCCGTGAGTCGCTCAGTCGGTCGGGGTGACGATGATCCGAGCTCGATCCCGCTCGGTGGCGTCGAGCGTGACGGCGATCGTACCCACGATCCCGCTTCGGCCCAGCGGTGCCGCCTCGCCACTGACCGAGCCCTGGACCTGGCCGATTTCGCCGTCGGAAAAGACCCAGAAGTCGAGCTCCCCGCGCCAGTGCGAGAGAGGATCGCTGCCCACGAACCAGCTCACCTGCGGGAACGCCAGAACGAATGTCGGCCCATCGATCTCGATCCGGCAGTGGCGCGCCTGGGCGCCCTCGATGAACTCCAGGCCGCGGTTCTCGGCCGTCGTCCGCAAGGCATTGGTCAGGGCTGCGGCTAGAACCCGACTGTCGATCCCGTCGGCGCTCACCTGGGCGGTGCTGGCCGTCTGCCACGCCCCACCTGGCGCCTGGAGCCAGGCCTGGCTGCCGATCCGGGCGACGCCGAAGCGACCCAGAGCGTGGTCCGTGGCGACGTCGGCCGTCCAGCGCAGGTCGTTGCCGCTGCGCTCACCGGACAGCTGGATCTGTCCAATTGGATGCCCGTCGACGTTGGCCGTCATCTGCATGGCGAGGAGTGCCGTCGTGCCCACCTGGATCGGGTCGGAGCAGCCCGGCGGCTGTCGGCTCGGGTCGGTTGGGCCAAACGGCGATGAGGCCGCGGGCCGATCGCGCAGGGCGAGGTCGTTGGCGACCGCGACGCCGGTAAAGGTGGAACCGACGATGACGGTCGCGGCGACCCCCAGGCCGATCCCCCGGACCAGCCGGGCGCTCCGGGCAGACCGGTCGCCGAGCGTTCGCCGGGCGATCCCGAGGCCGGTGAAGACACTCGTGGCGAGGAGCGCCAGCAGCCACGGATAGGCAACCTCGATCGACGGCAGGAGCGTCTGTGCGCCGCCATTGATCAGCTGGTTGAGCACGCTGCCGGTCGACGGGATCAGGAGCAGGATCGCACCGATCCCGAGGGTCATCACGCCGACGTACGTCCGATCACCCCCGACCAGGGGCGGCCAGGCGATCGCGGCTGCGCCGACCGCCGTGGGTGCCACCGCGACGAGCCCGACCACGATGTCGATCGGCCCACCCGGCCGGTAGCCGAGCAGGATGTACAACGCCCCGAGGCCCCACAGCGCCGTCAGTACGGCGGCCGTGAACCGGAGCTCGATCGTCCGAGTGCGCACGCGTCGAGTCTAGATGGAGTTCCTGACTCACCGGTTGCCATCCGCTCACCGGTTGCCGTCCACCTTCTCGCGGCGCGTCACGACGACGGCGACTTGCGCGTCAGGGTGGCAACCGGACGATGGTCGCGGGGACAGAGGGTGATCCCGGGGCGTCCGGACGAGTCCCGGGGAGTTCGAGCCGTCGCCGGAATCGGCGCAAGTACTACCCCGACCCGTACCGAGGTCCTATCGATCCGATCCGGCGAGATCGCGACAGTAGCCGCATCGGGGGAATAGCTCCCGAACACCTCATCCGTGGAGTGACAGGCGGAACGTGGATCATGGCCGAACGTCGTCGCAGCGGGGCGCGCGCAACCGGGGCTCTATCCCGGGACGTGGTCTCGTGGCGGGCGGCCGAGGCGGGCTCCGCGGCCGCGTCTGGGTCCAGCACCTCCACAGTCTCGAAGCCGAGGGTGACGCAACCGAACCAGCTTCCGGCGAACCACGATCTGGCGACCCGGGCGACGTATCGGCTCCTCCTGTTGAGGGGCCTGGCACCTGACGAAGCGGCCAACCTGACGGCCTACCTGTGTGGGCTGCCGGTGGGTGAGGCCCCCTGGACGCTCGGCGAGATCAACCGGCTGCTGTTCCTCCGGGAGCTCAGTCGAGCCGGCCGCTGGGGCTCGATGATGGCATGAGGCGTCATCTGCACTGAACAGGGGCGGATCATCGCCCAGGAATCATCAAGGTCGAGTCGGCGTTCTCCTCCTGCCGCCTTCTCGATCGAAGTTCGAAGCGGCGTCGAGCCTCCTCCCGACGCCGCTTCGGCGATTCCAGGGGCCGGGGCGCCCTTTCGCCTCGCGGCTGCCGCCCGAGCCGGCGCCGGAGCAACGGCGGCAAGCCCCGGAGCCACGGGACGGGCCACCCCGGGACGGCGGTGCGGCTCGTCGTTTACACTCCGCCGCGTTCAGCTACTCATCAGGGAGCCCGCCATGCGTACAGCCTTGTTCAGCCTAGCCACCCTCGCGGCCGTGCTGCTGGCGGGGTGTGCGGCCGGCTCGGCAACGGCCGTTCCAACTGCCTCGCCCGCCGCGGCCGCACCCTCCACAGTCGCCTCAGTTGCTCCGTCCGCCTCGGCCGCGCCGTCGGCCTCGGCCCCGCCGGCAACCGCCAGCCCGACCGCGAATGCCTGCGCCAGCATCCAGACCCTGGCAACCGGCAAGATCACGATCGGGGCCGACAATCCGGCCTATCCGCCGTATTTCCAGCCGGACCCCAGTACGCCGGCCAACGCCAAGTGGGCGCTGGGTGACCCACTCAATGGACAGGGCTTCGAGGCGTCGGTCGCCTATGCAGTGGCCCAGGCGATGGGCTTTAGCCAGGACCAGGTCGCGTGGACGGTGGTGCCCTTCAACAATGCGATCGCCCCAGGCAAGAAGACGTTCGATATCTACCTCACCCAGGTCTCGTACAGCGCCGATCGAACGAAGGCCGTCGACCTCACCGCTGGCTACTTCGATCTCAGTCAGGCCGTCGTTGCCCTCAAGGCGAATCCGATCGCCCAGGTGACGACGGTGGCCGGCTTGAAGGACTTCAAGCTGGGTGCCCCGGTCGGCACGACAAGCTACACGTACATCACCGCCAACATCCAGCCGACCAAGCCGGCCAGCGTCTATAACGACCTCGACGGCGCTGTAAAGGCCCTCCAGGCCAAGCAGATCGACGGCATTGTCGTTGACCTGCCCACGGCCTTCTACATGCGCGACGCCCAGCTCACCGGCGGCACGATCGTGGGCTACCTGCCGACGATTGGCGCCGTCGAGCACTTCAGCATCCTGCTCGGCAAGGGCAGTCCGCTGACGGCCTGTGCAAACCAGGCGCTGGCGTCGATCAAGGCTGACGGTACGCTGGCCGCCCTGACTCAGAAGTGGATCTACGACCAGGGCGCGCCGGCCCTGAAGTAGACCCGTTCGGCGCAGATCGCCAACTCGGGATGACCCCGCCCAGCGGGCCGCCCGTTCAACCTGCCGCAATCAACGGCCGCCGTCGACGCGACGGCGGCCGTTCCACGCTGATCGCCCTGGTCAGCACGGTCGTCTTCTTCTCGCTTGTCGGCTGGGTCATCGTCAGCTCGTCGAGCTGGCCGCAGGTCCAGCAGGACTTCTTTGATGGCGGGGTCTTCTGGCGATCGTTGCCCGAGATCGTCGGGGCGCTCATCACGAACATCCAACTGTTCCTGATCGCCGAGGTGCTCGTGCTCGCTCTCGGGCTCCTCCTGGCGGTCCTGCGCAGCCTGCCCGGGCCGGTCTTCTTCCCGGTCCGCCTGCTGGCGATCGCCTGGGCGGACGTCTTCCGGGGCCTGCCAAGCATCCTGATCATCTACCTGCTTGGCTTCGGAGTCTCTGCCCTGGGCATCCCGGGGCTGCCAAATGACCCGTTCTTCTGGGCCGTGGTCTCGCTGACGCTCGTCTACACCGCATACGTCTCGGAGGTCTACCGGGCGGGGATCGAGTCCATCCATCCGAGCCAGGCGGCGGCCGCTCGCTCGCTCGGCCTGACCCGGGCCCAGGCCCTCCGCCATGTCGTCATCCCGCAGGCGGTGCGGCGGGTGATCCCACCTCTCCTCAACGACTTCATCGGGCTGCAGAAGGACTCCGTCCTGGTCTCGCTCATCGGCGTGGTCGAGGCATTCCGCACCGCGAACATCCAGCAGGAGGCGTTGTTCAATTACACGCCGTACGTCGCCCTCGGCGCGGTGTTCCTGGTGATGACCCTGCCATTGACCCGCCTCACGGACTATCTCGTCGCCCGCGATCGACGCCGCTACCTGGCCGGCGCTCGATGACTGGGGCGCCGATCAGCGGCGGCACGACGCCGCTTGGCCCGAGCGAGGTCGTCCGGATCGAGAGCCTCAGCAAGAGCTTCGGCAAGCTGGCGGTCCTGCGCGGGATTGATCTGGCAGTCCGCGAACATGAGGTCGTCTGTCTCATCGGCGCCTCGGGCAGCGGCAAGTCAACCCTGCTTCGCTGCATCAACCTGCTCGAGCCGATCGACGCGGGCCGGATTCTGATGGACGGCGCCGACATCAGCCTGCCCGGCGTGGACGATAACAAGGTCCGGCGCCGAATCGGGATCGTCTTCCAGGCGTTCAACCTCTTCCCTCACATGAGTGTCCTGGACAACGTGACGCTTGGGCCGCGCCGGGTCCTGCGAATGCCGCGTGACCAGGCCGAGCGCGATGCGACCGAGCTGCTGGCCCGCTTCGGACTGGCCGACAAGCGCGACGAGTACCCCGACCGGCTGTCGGGCGGTCAGCAGCAGCGGGTGGCGATCGTCCGGGCCCTGGCGATGCACCCGGAGCTGATGCTCCTCGACGAGATCACGAGTGCCCTCGACCCGGAGCTGGTGGCCGAAGTCCTGAGCGTCGTGCGCGAGCTCGCCGCGGGCGGGATGACCATGATCATCGCGACCCACGAGATGGGCTTCGCCCGTGATATCGCCAACCGGGTCTGCTTCCTCGATGCAGGCCGGATCCTGGAGGAGGGGCCGCCGAGCCAGATCTTCTCGACGCCCAGCCAGCCGCGGACCCGCCAATTCCTCGACCGGGTGATCGCCGCCGGCCGGATGTAGCGTGGCCACGGCCGCCCGCTCGCCCTGCCGTTCGCTCGCCTTGCCGCTCGCCTTCCTCCCGCGCGTGCACACAGAACATCAAAACGCCCAAATCCCGCCTGGAACGAGCCCGACGGACGCCTGGACCAGGGACCAGCACAACCTCGCGTATGGATTTCGTCCCGAGCCACGCTCCGAGGATCGCAAACCCTGGCCGCCAGCCGCCGGAAGGCCCGGCCAACAGCGCGGATCGCCCCATTTTGATTGCTCTGTGTGCACGCAGATGCGATGGCCCGGCTATCCTCGGGCCATGCCTGCCGTCCCGCGGATCGTCATCACCGTCGCCGATCCGGGCCGCCAGTCCGAACCCGGGATCGCGCAGCGCAAGAACGATCTTTACGCGGATGCTGTCAAACGGCAGGGCGCTCAGCCGATCGTGCTCGACGCGACCAGCTCTCCGACAGACCGCCGAGTGGCGTTCGAGACGATGGCCGGTCTTCTGATGTCGGGTGGCGCGGATATCGATCCGGCCCGCTACGGCCGCCCGAACCAGGGCTCGATCAACCTCGAGCCGGACCGCGACGCCCTCGAGGCGGAGGCCTACGCCGCGGCGGCTTCGCGCGGCGTGCCGATCCTGGGCGTCTGCCGCGGTTTCCAGGCGATCAACGTCTTTGCCGGGGGCACCCTCCTCCAGGACGTGGGCGGCCACGCGGCNNGCCAGCCCCGAGGGCGAGCTCGTCGAGGGCTTCGAGGCGGTCGACGGCCGGTTCCTGCTGGGCGTCCAATGCCACCCGGAGCGGACCGAGTCGACGCCTGACTCATTCGAGCGGTTGTGGCGCTTCTTCGTGGACGCCTGCCGCGGCCCGATCTCCAGCCGGCAGGCGGAGCCACGCTCGGCGGAGCCTCGTTAGCCGTTCGGCGGAGCCACGCTAGCCGCTCGGCGAAGCCAGGCCAGGCGGTGCGCAGAGCCGTTGGCCCGGTCAGCGACCGAACATCTCGGCCAGGCTGACCGTTGCCAATCCGGCCTGGTTCAGGCCGTCGACGATCCCGGGCAGCGCTTCGAGGGTGTGCTCGCCGCCAAGATGCAGGAGCACGATTGAACCACCGCTCGAGCGCGACAGGACCCGGCTGATGATGTCCTGGGCGGTGGGTCCGCCTTGCGCCGACGGCTTCGCGTCGTTCGTGTCGACATCCCACAGGACCGTATAGCCGAAGCCAACCGAGGCGACTGCCGCCCGGATGGCCGGGTTCTGGGTCCCGAACGGCGGTCGGAAGAATGGCTTCGAGCTCAATCCGCTGGCGGCCTGGATGGCCGTCTCGGCGCTTGTTACCTCGGCCATCACCTGCCCGGCCGACATCGAACCGAGAGCGGCGCCGTCGTTCGATTCGTTGCCGATCGTGAACAGGTCTGGATGCATTCCGAGCGCCTGCAGGAGCTGACCGGTCGCGGGGTCGGAGCCAGCCAGCTGGCCGTTGACGAACACCGTGGCGTGGACCTGGTGCTGGATCAGCCAGCTGACGACGTCGGAGGCCACGCCGGCGGTATCGAGGTTGAAGGTCAGGGCGACGTCGTTCCCGCCGGACGCGCCGCGGGTCACGAGCAAGCCGCTGCCGTCGACCGGTGGGCGGGCTGCCGGCGGGATCGAAGGCGCGATCGGCGGGACCGGAGTGGCACTCGCGTCGGGCAGGCCGTTGCCGTCGTTGTCGATCAGGCCCGGGTAGATCGTCAGGCGCCAGCCGATCTCAAGGTGGTTCGGGTCGTACGTGGGCTTGTCTGGGTCGAGGCTGGGGTAGGCCGCCCGGTTCCAGTAGGCAATGCTTCGGCCCGTGGTCTTGAAGCGATGGCCCAGGTTGATCAGCGAGTCATTCGATTTCACGACGTAGACCAGTGCCGTGGGCTGCGGGCTGGCCGTTGGAGCGGTAGTCGGCAGTGGGCTGCCACTCGGCGATGCGCCGGGGCCGACGCCTGCCGATGGTGCGCTCGGGGGCCCATCACTCGATCCGGACGAACGGGTGGGCAGGTCACCCAGGCCGCAGCCGGCCACCAGGATCATGACTGCCGATCCGGCGACGAGCCGGGCCAGCTGCCGAGCGGTGGGTCCAGGCATGCCCCTGAGACTCGACATCACTGCGCCAGTGTGACGCGCCCGCCTCAGTCGAGGGCACCCGAGGGCGTATCGACCGGAGTTGGTTCCTGAAGCGAGAACTCCGCAGCCAGGGCGAGGCCTTCGGCAGCGGTCGCGATTTGGGCTCGACCGGTCCGCTTCGCCACGAAACAAGCCCGATCGGCGGCCAGCAGCACCGATTCGGCCGTCTCCCCGTCTGCCGGGAAGGTGGCCACGCCGACCGAGGCGCTGATCATGGCGCCGCTGTCGGCCCAGCGCGGGTCTCGTCCAACCTCACCGACGGACGCCCGCACCCGGTTCGCGACAAGGAGCGCCCCGGCACCGTCAGTCCCCGGCAGCAGAAAGGTGAACTCGTCGCCGCCGTAACGGAAGACGTGGTCGCTCTCACGGCCGGCGTGGACCAGCGAGTCGGCGATCGCACGCAGCAGCCGGTCGCCGGCCTGGTGACCGAGGGTGTTGTTGACGGTTCGAAAGTCGTCCAGATCGAGCATGATCACGCTGAACGGCTCGCCGTCCCGGACCCGCTGGGCGAGGACCTCCATGAAGGTGCCGTGGTTGAGCAGCCCCGTGAGGTCATCGGAGCGGGCACGGATCTCGACGCGACGGTAGACCTCGGCATTCTGGAGCGCGATCGAGACCTGTGCGGCAAACAGCTTGACCAGCTCGAACTCGTCCTCGGTATATACGTCGACCCGGCCGAGGCGCTCGAGCGTGAGCACGCCGTGCGCCCCGTTCCGGTCACGCAGCGGAACGACGATCAGGCTGCCGTCAAACGGATCCTCCCCACGGAACTGGTTGACTCGCCCGTCGTTCCGCTCGTCCTCGATCAGGACCGCCTCGTTATGCTCAACGGCCCAGGGGCCGATCCCGGTCTCGCCGGCCACCCAGGGCCGGATGAACATCCCGGCATGAATGCCCTTGGCGATGAGCGGGTCGAGCAGGCCGCTGGCCGGGTCGATGACTTCGACCGCGATGTTGTCGTAGCGGACGAGATCGGCCAGCCGATCGGTGACCTGCTCGAGGATCGCACCCGGCTCGAGGGTGGTCAGGATTGACTCGGTGATCAGCAGCAGCGCCCGCTGACTGCTCAGCTGGCGCTCCAGCGCGGCCGACTGGTCGCGCAGCCGGCCCGTCGTGTCGGCGTTGGCCATCGCCTGGGCCGCCAGGCTGGCATAGATGACGAGCAGGCGGAGGTCGTCTTCGGTGAACTGGTTGAGGCCCAGCTTGGAGAGAACAAGGACGCCCAAGACCTGGTCGTCGAAGGTCATCGGAGCCAGCAGCATCGATTCGGCGAGGTCCTCGTCGGTCCCCGGAATCGTGGTTGCCCTGGGATCGTTTGAGGCATCGGGCAGCATCTGGGCGACGCCGTGTACCGCGACCCAGCCCGTGATCCCGGTCCCGATCGGGACCCGCAGCATGTCGCCCGTCTCGATCGTGTATTCGCCGACCTCGCCTTGAAAGGCGACGGGGATCAGCTGGCCATCCCGAATCCGGTAGACCCGGACGTTGTGATAGTCGATCAGGTCGCGCAGCTCCATCGCGATCGCCGAGCCGATCTCCTCGGCCGTGCCCAGCCGGTTGAGTCGGGCGCCGAGGGCCTGGATCGACTGGAGCTGTGCCGCCCAGGTCGCCATTTGTGCGTAGTTCTGGCCCGTCTTGATCGCCATGCTGCCCTGGTCCGCGAACGCCCCGATCGTGTCGAGCTCGTCCTGGGTCCACTGGTGGGGGCGGTCGTGATACACGCACAGGAGCCCGAGCAGGCTGTCGCCATCGAAGAAGGGGGCCGCACAGATCGTGTCGAAGCCTTCCTGAACTACCGCCGACCGCATGGCCAGGCCGACCGGGTCGTCGGCGTAGTGGATGGCGAACATCGGGCCGCGGGCAGCCACCGCCGCGGCCGGCAGGGACGGCGTGGGGAAGTCGCGGACCCCGCCGAGATACGCGGCTGAAAGCCCCCGGGCGACCGCGGCCACGATGGTCCCGTCGGGTCGCCGCAGGAAGACGGCCGCCCGATCGGCGGCGAACAGGACCATCGCATGATCCACGATTCCGGCCAGGATGTGGTCCAGGTCCAGCTTGCTGCCGATGTCGCCGGCGACCCGGCGCAGCGCCTCGAGGCGATGAACCTGCTGGCTCGTCTCATCGAGCAGTTGCGCGCGTGCGACGAGGTTGCCGATGCCGCCGGCGAGGGCGGTGGCCGTGAGCAGGTCAGTCTCGGTCAGAGCACCCGCCACCTCGGAGGCAAGCACGAGGACCCCCCACGCCCGCCGTTCGCCTGGGATCGGCGCGACGATCTCGGAGCGTGACTCCGGCAGGATCGGGCCGTCGGGTCGAGCCGGGCCGCGGCCCCGCTCGGAGAGGATCGCCCGGTTTTCGTCGAGCGCTCGACCTCCGGCGCCGGCCGCGGCGGGACGGGCTGCCCCGTGGGCCACCGCCGAGCCCTCGACCGCCCAGGTGTCGAGGGTCGTGTCGTGCCATTCCAGGACGGCTACCGCAGCGTGGCCGTACGCGGCCCGGATGAGATGGACAGCCCGGCCCAGGGTCAGATCCAGGTCGTGCCCGGAGGACGCCAGCTGGTTCAATTCGGCGATCACCTGCATGTCCAGCACGTGGCGCTGGCGATCGAGTGACGTCACCGGCGGGCCGAGAGTGGCCGCCAGGGCCGTACGACCCGGAGCGCTTCGGCGCGTGGTCCATTCGTGGTTCGTGCGGCTCGGCCCCGGCATGGTCAGGGCTGGTGGCAGGGCAGCCCGGCCGCCCCGACGTGGGCGGCCACCTCGGCCTGCCGCGATGCTCCCCGCGCCGGCAGCCGCGGCTGCGCCGAGAAATCGCTGCAGGTCGCCCAGACGGTAGCGCCGGTCTCCGCGAGGGTTGATCCGGTAGCAGCGCAGGCGACCCTGGTCGCTCCAGGCGCGGATCGTGTTCGGATGGACGCCCAGGAGTCGGGCGGCCTTCGTCACCGACAGGGTCGCGTCCATAGGTCGTTGGGTCGGGGCTGTGGTCATCGTCGTCGACTGGAGGAATTGGTAAGTCCCCACAGGTTAGGCAGACTACCAGTTCTTGCCAATAGGACGAACGTACCGCGAACTCGGCCGGGCCGCTGGCGGCCGCTTCAGTGGTGGCTCGGGTCGGCTGCCAGGAGCGACGGGCGGGGATCGAAGGCATCGACCTGGCGGACCACGCCATGGATCCGGTAGCGGATCAGGAACGGGGCGCGCAGCTCGAGATGGAGATGCGGGATCGTCCCGGCCGCGTCGCCGCTGATCCCGGTCAGACCCACGACCTGGCCGCGTGTCACGTGGGCGCCGATCGGGACGCCGATCGACGACAGATGGACCAGGATCACGCTGTAGCCTTGGGACATCGGCTCGTCGCTCTGGATCGCCACGACGTTGCCGTACAGGGCCGGGTCCCACGGGATCCAGTGCACCCTTGGATCGATCACGAGGCCGCTGAACGGCGCTAGGACGGGGGTTCCGATTGGCACCTGCAGGTCGAGGCCGTCGTGCCCGCGCAGCAGGACGCCTGACTTCGATACCCCCGAGATCATGTTGAAGGGCTCGACGACCCCCACCCGGAACACGTCGAAGCCGGGCCCGTAGCGCACCTTGACCGAAGGCGCGAACGGCCAGCCCATCGGGACGACGGTCTTGCCGGCGATGAAGGTGGCCGCGCTCGTTGGCGCGGCCCCGGGAACGGCTGGGCTCGATAACGGGCTCTCGCTCGGCGACGCCGCCGAGCCGGGCGATGAGCTCGGCCCGACCGTTGGGCCGATCAGCGGGCTGATCGTCGGGCCGCTGATCCCGCTCGGCCCCTGGCTCCGGTTCGGGCTAGCTGCCGCCAGCCGCAGCGAGGGGCTCGCGCTTGGCGCGGACGGATTGCCGGTGAGCGCTGCCAGGCCGGCACCCGTGCCGACGGCGATCACCGCGAGGAGCGCGAGCAGGGCGTTGCGGGTCGATCGACCGGCCACGGTCAACTCGGCTCGGAGTCGTCCGTTGATGCGGCGCCGGCAGGTGTCGCTCGCAGGTAGACCAATGTGATCCCGATGCTGATGAGGGCAACGACGAGCACCCCGCCGATCGCATACAGCGGTGACCCGACCAGGCCCGGGCCCTGGCCGGAGGTCCGCGTGTCGCCACCAGTGTCCGGCCCCGGACTGGGGCTGGGCGAGTCGGCCAGGGCGGGGCCAATGGAGGCCGCCAAAAGCCAAGCCAGGAACACGGCGGCCAGACCGGCTCGGGCCATGTCTCGAAGGACTGCCCTCGAGGGACCCGCGCCGATCATCCGGCGATCATCCTGACGATCCCCCAAGCCGCCCCCATCGCCAGCAGGGCGAGGCCACTGACCAGCAGGACGGCCACCACCAGGGCCCGATTCCGACCGCCGGCCAGGAGTTGCATCGCCTGGGCCGGTTCGAGCGTAGACAGGATCAGCGGCCGGCCTGTTCCCGCGGTCAGGATCGCCTTGCCCTTGGGATCGAGAGCCGGCGTGCCAACGACGGTGGCATGCTCGATCGCCGAGACCTGCTCGACCCGGAGGCGCAGACGGGTCGCCGGATCCAGCCCGTCGGGCAGCATCTCGGGCGCCTCGCTCGCGGCGCCCAATGCCTCGCGCGGCAGGACGACCAGGCCGACATCCAGTGCCTGGCCATCGATCGCGATCGAGGCCAGGCCCTCGTTAAGCTGGAACGGCACGACGTCGCGCGCCTCCCCCAGGATCTCCCAGTGGCGACCTCGCCACTCCTCGAGCCGACGGCGTCGGAAGATGAGGGGTTGCTGGCGCTCATCCGGGAAGTCGTCGTCACTGTCGAGACGGCCATCCAGGCGGACGTAGCGGGGGACTGCCTCGGTGGTCAGCGCAAGCGCCTGTTCCACGCTGACTCGGGGCGTGGACGCGAGCAGCCGCCCGACGCGCTGGCCGGGGCCGAACGACCTCATGAACAGTGCGCCGGCCGCGACCAGGCCAAGGCCGAACACGAGCAGGACAGGGGGCTCCACGACTGGGGATGATACCGCCGGGCATGGAAAGGCCCGAAGGAACCTACCCGGCGCGTGGGTCTTGATGTCATCTCGACCGTTAGCGCTCGCTCGGCCCCTCCAGGCTGGCCAAACCATATTCGTCAGGTGACCGGCCGGTCAATGGCGTTGTCCACGAATCTCGATTGCAGCGGAGCTGCCATCCACCGCTTGTCCACGCCCATGAGCTCGCGCGGCGGGCGATCTCAGGCGGTCGGTCGACCGGTCCGCGGATCGAGTGCGCTGAGCTGGCCGGCGAAGCTGGTCAGGACGAGCCGGCCGCCGACCAGCGCCGCGTCGGTGACCACGTCCGAGTGGGCAATCCGCCAGGCGACCTCGCCGTCGGCCCCGATCGCGAACGTTTCAATCTCGGCCTGGACGATGACATGGGGAATTCGTGAGGAGCCGAGGATCGCGACGAGCGGGGAGTGCGATCGATGGCTCCACTGCAGCTGGCCGGTCCGCGCGCCGAAGGCATAGCTGACGAAGCCGTAGCCCACGACGAGGAGGCCCGGCTCATCCCAGAGGAGAGCCGATGGGTCGTCGAAGATCGGCGAAGCGAGGCGGACGGCCCACGGTCCCGCGGGGGTCTCGATCCGCAGCTCGGCCCGGCACAGGCGTTCGTAGGTCGGCGAGACGAGCGAACCGTGCTCGACCAGCGAACCGCCCACCTCCGACAGGGCGAAGACCGCGGCTCCGTCGCCGCTCCCGCCCCAGGCTGAACGGACCCGGATCCCACCCGGATAGCCGATGACCGCGACGTGCGGCTCGGCGGTCATGTCCGGGGGCTGGCCGCGCGATCCTCGGTGATCGGGGCGACCGTCGCGTTGGCCAGGGTACGCAGGGTCGCCGGTGGCACGGGGAAGACGGCGGTCGCCGTGCCGGCCGCGGCCCATACGACCTGGAACAAACCCAGATCCGGGTCCATGATTACCCGCATCGCCCGGCTGTGGCCGATCGGTGGGATCCCGCCGATCGTGAAGCCCGAGAGCTCGTTCGCCTCGCGGGCGGTCGCTCGCCGGACGTCGCCCGCCCCCGTGACCGCTGCCAGCCGGGCGAGATCGACCCGATTAGGCCCGGACACGAGGCACAGGATCGGCTCGAGCACGCCATCCTCACCCGGGGCGACGAAGACCAGCGATTTGACGATCTGGCCAATCTCCGCTCCGACGGCGGCCGCGGCCTCCTCGGCGGTATGGGTCGACTCGTCGAATACCCTGACCTCGAGGGTGACGCCCTTTCTGCTCGCGGCGTCGACGACGCGCTGGATGGCCGGGTGGTCGAGGGGGTCGGGCACGGCCGGAAGTCTAGCATCGGGCCCCGGCTGCCGGTTCGCGCCGCGTCGGTTTCGTGAGGCGGCCTGGGCAGTCGAGTACGATCGGTCGATGGTCACCCGTGTCCTCATCCTGGCTGGGGGCTCGGGCCCGCGACGCGCGGAGCTCAACCATGCCTGGCCCGGCTGGGATGAAGCGCTCGAGTTCATCATCGCGGCCGACGCCGGGGCACTCCTGGCTGAACCCCTGGGCCTGCGCCTCGACCTTGTGGTTGGCGACGGCGACTCGCTCGGTGACTCGGCCCTGGCGGAGCTCGGCCGGTCGGGGGTCGCGATCGATCGTTCGCCGGCCGACAAGGACGCATCGGATACCGAGCTGGCCCTGATCGCGGCGGCCGAGCGGGGCGCGACGGACGTGATCGTCCTGGGCGCCTTCGGTGGCCGCGTAGATCATCACTTCGCCAACGTCTGGATCCTGGCCCATCCGGCGCTCGCCGGGCGCACGGTCACCGTCCTCGACGGACGGACCCGCGTCCGCCTGCTGAGCGCGGCCGAGCATGGCGCCGGCCGGGCGCCGGCAGGCCTCGACCTGATCGATCGCGTCGGCGACCTGGTCACGTTGCTGCCCTTCGACGGCCCGGCATCGGGCGTGACGACCCGCGGGCTGCGTTGGCCGCTCGTCGAGGCCACCCTGGCGACCGGCTTCTCGCGTGGCCTGTCAAACGAGATCATTGGGCCGTCTGGGCAACGGCCTCGCGTCGAGCTTGGCGGGGGCCGCTTGCTCGTGTTCGAGACGACCCTGCTAGGCTCCCAGCCATGAGCAAGCCCGTCGCCGGCGACCAGGCTCCAGAGGTCGCACTATCCGACGAACGAGGCACGCTCCACCGCCTGGCCGGGCAGCGCGGCCGCTGGACGATCGTCTATTTCTACCCCGAGGATGACACCCCCGGCTGCACGACCGAGGCCTGCCAGTTCCGCGACCTCGACCAATCGATCCGCGACGAGGGTGCCGACGTCTGGGGGATCAGCCCGGATGGGGCCGACAGCCACCGCCGCTTCCGGGTGAAGTTCGAGCTGCCGTTCACCCTGCTATCCGATGAAGACCATGCCGTTGCCGAGGCCTACGGCGCCTGGACCCTAAAGAACAAGGATGGGCGCGAGTACATGGGCATCCAGCGCTCGTCGTTCCTGGTCGATCCGGACGGCCTGATTGCCTACGCCTGGCCGACGGTCAAGGCGGACGGCCACGCAGCGGACGTCTACGCCCAGCTGGCGACCGGGAAGGCAGAGCGTGCGGCCCGCTTGTCGGCCGGCTGAGCCCGGCGAGGGGATGCGAGCCAGGGCCAGGGATCATTCCGGGCAGGTAAAGAGGCCTCGCTCGTGGGGGGATACGAGCGAAGCCTCGGGCGGGATAATACCCCAATCGGGCCGCCGCGATAGCCCGCGAAGCGCGATCCGATGACACCCGATTCGACCGCTCCGGCCGAGCTGGTCCAGCCGGACGACTGGCGACCAGCTCGGTTCATGCTGATCGCCGCCCACCCCGACGACGCGGACTTCGGGCCGGCCGCGACCGCGGCCCGCTGGATCGATGCTGGCTCAGTCGGCTGGCTGGTCTGCTGCACCAGCGGCGACCAGGGCGGCGAGGACCCGCACGCAGATCCCGTTGCCCTGGCTCAGCTGCGCGAGCATGAGCAGCGCGCTGCGGCGGAAATCGTAGGCTACGCCGGGGTGAGCTTCCTGCATCAACCTGACGGCGCCCTGGTCAACGACCTCGTCCTGCGCGAGCTTCTCGTCCGCGAGATCCGGACGTTCCGGCCGGATGCGGTCCTTGCCCAGGATCCCGAAGTCGTGATCTATCCGGGCGGCGGGATCAACCACACCGACCATCGGGCGGCCGGCCTGGCGGCGATCGATGCGGTCTACCCGGCGGCGCGCAACCCAATGGCCTTCCCGGCCCTGGCCCGGTCGGGCCTGGTGGCGCACCGGGTGCGTCGCCTGTACCTGTTCTGGACCACCCAGCCAACGTCCTGGGTCGACGTCAGCGCCACGATCGGACGGAAGGTCGATGCCCTGCGCGCGCATGCCAGCCAGATCCACGAGCCCGAGCAGCTCGCCGCCCGCATCGCAGAATGGGCCGCGCAGGACGGGGCCCGGATCGGGACGGCCGCGGCCGAGGATTTCCGGCTGGTCGTGATCGACGAGGATGAACAAGAGGCGGCCACGGTCGAGGCGTAGCAGCGTTGCTGCCCGGCTTGCTGGCGGCGGGCCGAAGGTCAGGCCTCGAGGAGCAGCGGCCGGACCTTCCCCCAGTTGTTCCACAGGTCGGCCAGCGGCTCCGCCCGACCGCCCAGGAGGGCGACCATCTCGCCCAGGCTGAGCTCGCCGGCCGCGGCCGCGACGTACTCGTCGGCCGCGACCCGGACTTCCTCGAACAGGCGGGGCATCGTCGCCTCGGTCGGCCAGGTCCGCAGGCGCATCGGATCGAGACCGGCGTAACCCAGGGCCAGCGACAGGTCGCGCTGGCTCGGGATGCGGCCGTCGGAGAAGCCGCCCAGTCCATCAAAGCGGTAGCCGAGCGAGGCGAGGGCCGTGGTGATATCCCGGTCCTGGACCTGGCTGAACGGTCCCCAGAAACCGTGGTCCATTGGAAACTCGAGCGCCGAGGCTTCGATCGCCCGCGCCACGCAGGCGTCGACGAGGTTGCTCAGGAGGAGCTGCCAGCGGCGCTGTTCGACCGGATCGTCACCGGCCACGTCGCGGATCACGGTGCGCATGGCATCGCGGTCGCCGCGCAGCATCCGCAGGATGCGCGGTTCCGCCCCAGCGAAGACGCGCTCGGACGGTGCGCTGATCCCATCGATCTCGCCGGGCTCGAGCTCGGGGCCACCGACCAGCCGCGGTCGCGGCGCCTCCACCGGCGCCGCCGCTGGATCGACCGGGATCCGCCCCGCCCGTCGGTCCACCTGGGCCTCTTCGCAGGCCGCCAATGCCTCCCGGGCCAGGAGGCAGGCTTCGGCGGCCGACTCGGCGTTGATCCGGGCGACGTCGGCTTCGAGGCTGAGCCGTTCGACGGCCAGGGCCAGCTTGGCCGATGCATTGGATGTGCGCGATCCCTCGATCGTGGCATCGCGGGCCGCCTGGTTGACCCGGTTGATCTCGGTCAGCCAGTCGCGGGCGGCCGCCTCGACGGCGTCCCGGGAGCGGGCCTCGCCATGGGCTCGCCGGAAGATCAGACGGGCGGCCTCCTTGGCCGATCGGATCTCCCGGGGATCGGCGAGGATTGCTGTCTGGACCGCCCGCGCGGTCAGGTCGTCGTACGCCCGCTGCTGGTCGCGCAGGTGCTGATTGGCCACGGTTGCCTGCTCGCCCAGCCGATCGGCCAGGTCGCAGCGCTCGAGGGCGATCCGCCGTTGGTCCGAGCATGGGCCGGCAAGCGGACCTGCTCCGGCCGAGTCCAATCTCGGTCCGGAGCCGGCGTCGGCCGCCGGGACCGTCTGCCCAGGCTCGGCTTGCGCTTGCGGTTGCTCGGCAAGGGCCAGCGCGACCACCCGCGCGCCGTCCGTCGCCGGCGCGGGCGCAGCCAGGACGGGAATGATCGCCTCGACCCGCTGACGCATTGAGCCGGGCAACGGGTCCGGCTGGCGCTCGATCGGAAAAGCAACCAGCGCCCGGCCAGCGGCTTCGGTTCGAACGTCCGTTCTCGTAAGGGCGAGCAGGTTCCAGCCCGGTAGCGGGGTTCCGAGAATGGCCGGGTCGGCCGGTCCACCCCGGCCGGCCAACTCGGCACCGCTCTGGGTATGGTCCACAGCGAGCGTGGACGCTCGTCGTCGGGGCAGGTCGTTGGGTGTCACGGTGAGCCTGATCTCACGCGCAGGGCGCGGTCGGGAGCGGAGCATCGAGAGGAACACCGCGCCGGCCACGATGCCAACCGCCAGACTGAATGCCAGTGCCGCGATCTCGCTCAGGCCCAGTCCCTCCTCGTCCGGTCCGGGGGCGCTGGTCGACCGCGCGGACCTTCGCCCGAGGGTAGCTGCCCCATCGGCGGGCGTCAACTTGGCGGCTGGCCCACGACCCGGCACGATCCCTGCAGGCGAGCGGGCCTCGGTGGTAGATTCTGCGCGGTCGGTTACCTACCGGCGCTTCCTCCTGCCCAAGCCGATCAAGGGAAAGGTGCGACCTCGACGTGGCCATCGACCCGAACCAGGAGTTCCTCGTTCAGCCCGTAGACGCGTCATGGCTCCAGTGCAACATCGAGTGCCAGGAGGCATGTCCGGTCGGGACCAACTGCCGCGGCTATCTGAATCTTGCGGCTGAAGGCCGGTTCGAAGAGGGCTACATCCTCAGCCGCGACCCGAATCCTGTCGCGGCGATGTGCTCGTACGTCTGTTCCGCGCCCTGTGAACGCGCTTGCCGTCGAGGCGATATCGACCGGCCGCTCGCGATTCGGGCGATGAAGCGCTTCCTGGTCGAGTGGCACGAGGCCTCAGGCATCCCCGACGTGATCCCGCTGATCACCCCTCGGGAGGAACGCGTCGCGGTCGTCGGGGCCGGCCCGGCCGGCATTTCGGTCGCCCGCGAGCTGGCCCTCAAGGGCTTCCAGGTCACGGTCTTCGACAGCCTACCCTACGGCGGGGGCACGATGCTGATCGGCGTGCCGGCCTTCCGCCTACCCCGCGAGGCGATCGAGATGGACATCCGGCTGGTCGAACAGCTCGGCGTGAAGTTCGTGTTCAACACGACGATCGGCAAGGACATCCAGTTCGAGCAGCTCCAGCGCGACTTCGACGGGATCGCGATCACCGCGGGCGCGATGGACGCCGTCGCCCTTGATGTGCCCGGCGGCGACCTCGATGGGGTCCAGTACGGCGTGGACTTCATGAAGATCGCCAATCTCGGCCAGGAGCTCCAGGTCGGCCGGGACGTCGTGGTGATCGGCGGTGGCTACACCGCGATGGACTGCTCCAGGACCAGCCTGCGCCATGGCGCAGACCACGTCGCGATCGTCTATCGGAGGACCCGCTCGGAGCTCGTGGTCGACGAGGAGGAGCTTGGCGAAACCGAGCGCGAAGGCGTCCGGATGGAGTTCCTGGCCAGCCCGATCGAGGTCCTCGGCGAGGACGGCCATGTCACCGCCGTCCGCTTCATCCGAAATCGGCTGGGCGAGCCGGACGCCTCGGGACGGCGCTCGCCGGTGCCCATCCCGGGGTCCGAATTCGAGATCAAGGCAGACACCGTGATTCCGGCTGTCTCTCAGTCGGCGGACCTCAGCTTCCTGCCGGTGGAGGCGAGCTTCGAGATCAACCGGGGCCGGGTCAAGGTGGATCCCGCCACCTACGCCACGAACATCCGGGGCGTGTTCGGCTGTGGCGACTTCGTGACCGGGCCGACGACCCTGATCGAGGCTGCCGGACACGGCAAGAAATGCGCCTATGCCATCGATCGGTACCTGACCGGACGGTCCGACGTGAGCGTGGCGGCCAATGTCAAGATCACCAGCTCATGGCGCCACGACATGCCCGAGTTCTACGATGTCCTGCCCCGCCAGCACATCCCGATGGCGCCGGTCGAGATGCGCATGCCCTCGACCGAGCCGTCGGTCAACTTCACCACGCCGGTCGAGCTGGGCTACAACGCCAATCAGGCGGTGGCCGAGTCCACCCGCTGCCTGATGTGCAACTTCAATATCTGGTTCGACCCGTTCCGCTGCGTCCTGTGCGGAGCCTGTGCCGATGTCTGCCCCGAGGGCGTCATCCACATGGTCGACGTGAATCAGCTCAAGAGCGAGGGCCTCCTGCCCGAGATCGAGGAGGCCTACGGCTGGGACCAGGGCGCCGCGATGATCCTCGACGAGGAGCGCTGCATCCGCTGTGCGCTGTGCGTCAAGCGATGCCCGTTCGACGCCATTACGATGGAGCGGTTCGAGCTGCAGGAGGTGTCGAGCGACGGCCGGCTCTATAAGGAGTCGTACCGTGATGCGCAACTCGCCGGGACCCCCGGCGTCGCAGGAGGATCCCGGTGAGCTTCCTCGAGCGGGTGGACCAGAGCATCCGCCGGAGCGTCGTGTGGCGCTCGTTGTTCCGCCAGCCCTACCCCAACGACGAGCGGTCGCGGGCGTACGCGGTCATGAACAACGTGTTCCTGCACATCCACCCGGTGCGCGTCCGGCAGCACGCCGTGAAGTTTGCCTACACGTTCTGCCTCGGCGGCCTGAGCTTCTTCCTGTTCCTCGTCCTGACGGTCACCGGCGTCTACCTGATGTTCTTCTACGTACCCTCGGCAACCCAGGCGTACTCAAACATCCTGTCGATCCAGAGTGAAGTCGCGTTCGGGCTGCTCACCCGCAACATCCACCGCTGGGCTGCCCACCTGATGGTCTTCTTCGTCTTCCTGCACATGATGCGGGTCTTCTACCACGGCGCCTACAAGCCGCCGCGCGAGTTCAACTGGGTCGTTGGGGTGGTCCTCCTGTTCGTCACCCTGATGCTGTCGTTCACGGGCTACCTGCTGCCATGGGACCAGATCGCCTACTGGGCAATCACGATCGGCACGAACATGGGCGGCTACGCGCCGCTGTTCAACACGCCGGCGAAGCTGATCCTGCTGGGCGGGCTGGAGGTGGGCCAGAACACGCTGCTGCGTTTCTATGTCCTCCACATCATGGTCTTCCCGCTTGTCGCAGCCATCTTCCTGGCCGTCCACTTCTGGCGCATCCGAAAAGACGGTGGGATCAGTGGCCCGCTATGACTGACGTGAAGACGCCGCCCGAGCCGCGGACGGTGGTGCCGGTCGATCCGGCGCGCCGGACGGAGATCGACAAGCAGCGNNTGATGATGGGCCTCTTCGTGAACGCGCCACTGGAGGCCCTTGCCAACTCGAACGTTACCCCGGCCGTGGCCAAGGCGCCGTGGTACTTCCTGGGCCTGCAGGAGCTCCTGTCGTATTTCCACCCGACAGTGGCCGGCGTGCTGGTGCCCACCTTCGTCTTGGTCGGGGCCGCCCTGATCCCCTTTGTTGACCGGGGCAACCTGACGGCCACCCGACCGTCACAGCGCAAGACGGCCGTCGTCCTGTTCAGCATGTTCTGCGCCCTGGGCCTGATCGTTACGTTCGTGGGGATCTTCTTCCGGGGTCCGGGCTACGCCTTCGTCATCCCCTACGTGAACACCGACGGGCTGCACTTCAGCCTGTGATCGAACATCCCGAGGCGATCTCGTGAGCAACTATCAGGTCGAACCGGCCGGCCGGCCACAAGCCCTATCCAAAGAGGCGATCAAGGCCCTCCGCAAGGAGCAGGTCCAGGGCGTCTCGCGACGCCAGGTCCTGCGCACGGCCCTGGGCGTGGGGATGACCCTCTTCCTGGCCGAGCTCACGGCGGGCACGATCGGCTTCATCTGGCCGGCGATCGCCACCGGCAACAAGAGCAAGGTGCTGATCGGGACCTACTCCGACGTCAAGGCCCAGAACTCGAGCCTGCCGATCGATAAGGGCTTCCCCGCGTACTACAGCGCGGCCAAGGCCTACGTGATCCTGATCGACACCTCGCGCCAGGAGTTCGTGGCCGGCTCGGACGCGACCGGTGACGGAACGGACGTCAACGTCCGGGCGCTCTACCAGCGCTGTCCCCACCTGGGCTGCAAGCCGAACCCGTGCCTCAAGAACTTCTGGTTCGAATGCCCCTGCCATGGCTCGCGCTACGACCGGCTGGGGATCAAGGCCCTCGGCGCCCAGTACGGCCCGGCGCCGCGGAGCATGGACCGCTTCTCGGTGATCGTCGACGGCAGCGGCGCGCTGTCGGTCGATACCCTCAAGATCACCCTCGGGCCGCTGCCCATCGCGCTCGGCCAGCCGGGCCTGATCCCGCCACTGTCGCCGACCGGTTGTCTGTGACCGTGGCCGGTCACCACCCTCGAGGAGATGCATGAGCGACCCGTCCGGCCCGGGACCGGAGGAGCGACTTCCGGCGACCCGCCCGGAGAGCACCCCGGCTCCCGTCGAGCGGTTCTCCGCGCCGCCGTCTGCCCACCAGCTTGCCCTCACCCCCGAGCGGGCGGCGTCGATCGTCCGCCAGAGCTCGAACGCCCGCTGGGTCGGCTTCCTGGCCGTGCTGTTCGTGGTGGTGTTCGTCATCCTGTACTACTTCTACGACCTGGGCTTCCCGGGTATCCCGAACTCCTCGCGCGAGGCCAAGGAGGTCGCCGCGCAGCAGGTCACCTCGGTCGAGGCCGGTTACAATCTGTTCGAGGCGAACTGCGCCCGCTGCCACGGTGCGGCGGGCCAGGGCGGGATTGGTCCGGTTCTCAACGACCAGGCCAAGCTGTACGTCCACCTCAACCCAACCTACATCATGAACGTCCTGACCGTCGGTGGCCGATACGTCTGCGGCAATCCCGCCAGCCTGATGCCGGTCTGGGCAGACACGAACGGCGGGCCGCTTAACTACGTCCAGATCCAGAACCTGATCGACTTCATCCAGGCGCCCAACACGCTGACCTACACGATCCGGGACAACAGCACGAACGAGCCGATCCTCGATGCGTCGGGCAAGGTCGAGACCGGGACCGGCTGGCGCGACCCGAACTTCGCGCCGGCTCCCGGGGCCACACCTGTGCCTGATTGCTGGAGCTCCGCCCTGGCCGGCTCGCCGAGCGCCAGCAGCGGTCCGGCCGTGACGCCCGCGCCGGGGGCGACCGTGGTCAAGCTCGACGCCCTGAACATCGCATTCACCCAGACCAGCCTGACCGCGCCGGCCAACACGGCCTTCGATCTCCAATTCGACAACCAGGACGTATCGGTGCCGCACAACGTGGTGATCGTCGACGGGTCGGGCAAGGCCGTCTTCACCGGCGATATCTTCAACGGCCCGGCGACCAAGGACTACAGCGTGCCGGCGCTGGCCGCTGGGGCCTATACGTTCCATTGCGCCGTCCACCCGACGACCATGACCGGGACGCTCACGATCAAGTAGACGGCGCGGCGGCCGGGACGGGCCGGCGCAAGAGATGGAGGACGATGGCGGGACAGACGCTCAGCACGGGCAGCTCGGGCCGACGACGGGTCCTCTTCGGGCTGCTCGACGGCGACGGCTGGACATGGGCATTTCTCAAGGCGGGCTTCTGGTTCGTCACGATCATCATGCTGCTGGGCTACATTCCCGATCGGGCCTACTACTTCGCCGTCTTCTCCACGATCGATGTCGGCGTCAACGTGATCTCGCCGATCAACTTCTGCGCGCCCAGCAACCGCACTCTGCCCTGCCCTGCCCCGGCCGGCGCGCCGGTGCCCTGGGATCCCTCGCCGGCCCAGCTGGCGCTGCCCGGACCGCGCACCGACGGTGGCGTTGTCCAGGCCGGGACGAACCTGCTCTACATCGGCGGTACGGACGGCACGACAATCTCGGACAAGACCTTCACGACCCCCCTGTACAACGGCAACTTCGGTCCGTGGCAGCCGTCCCTGGCGCTCCCCGCCGCGCGGACCGACGCCGCGACGATCTTCCTGAACAGCTCCATCTACGTGATCGGGGGTGATGGCAGCGATGGCAAGCCGACGACCACAGTCTACGTTTCCACCCAGGATTCGAGCACTGGCGTCTTCGGCGCCTATGCCGAGGACACGGACCTCAAGCTGCCGTCACCACGGGCTTCGGCCACCGTCGTTGCCGCATCTGATGGGCTGATCCTCGTCGGCGGCACGGACGGAACGGGCCCGACCACAACCGTCTGGAAGTCCACGGCCGATTCAACCGGCAAGCAAGGGGCCTGGTCGGCCCAGGTGCCCATGCCGCAGCCCCGCAGCGAGGCCAACGGTTCCCTGATCGGCAGCGAGCTGTTCGTGTACGGCGGGCGGGACGCCAGCGGCCCCACGGCCACCGTCCTGCGAGCCATCCTCGGTACGGCGGCCGTGGCTGCCTCGCCTTCCCCGGCGGCCTCCGGGGCAGTCGGCGCGGTCGACGTCCAGGCCTGGGCGACCGGGCTGGGCGTGACGAACCTGCCGGCCGCCCGAACGAAGGCGGCCGGGTTCACCTCGAATGGCGTCATCTACCTGGTCGGCGGCAGCGACGGGACATTACCCAAGGACGAGGTCTACTGGACCACCCCGGATGCCAACGGCAACATCAACGGGTGGCTGCACCTGAGCCAGACGGACCTGCCGGTGAGCTCGGGCGGGCTGGACGGATCGGCCGGCATCGCCAGCGGCTCCCAGGCGTTCGTGATCGGCGGGACCACCTCGAAGGGGATCATTACGGCGAGCGCGCGAGCGAATCTCGCCCCGCAGCCGCCGTTCTTCGCGCTTGGCCTGATCGGGGCCACGATCCCGGCGCTCAAGATCGATGGCGATGTCGGCCAGCAGCTTGGCTACCTCAGCGCCGCCGGCGCCGGCACGGTCGACTTCATCATCCTGATCCTGATCGGCTGGGCGTTCGCCCACAAGGACCGAACGAGGGCGATCTTCGCCCGCCTGCGCCGGCGCCGCCACTAGCGATCCCCGCCCGGCCAGCGGCGTGGGGGCCGTGGTCCGACGCTTGCCCTAGACCCCTTCGCCCGGTTCGAGCGGCCCGTGGACGAGGGGCAGCCCCGCCCGGGACCAGCCGACGATCCCGCCGGTGATGTTGGCGACGTCGGTCCGACCCAGCCGGCCGAGGTGAGCGGTCGCGGCAGCCGAGCGCGACCCGGAGTGACACAGGAACAAGAGCGGCCGGTCCGTAGGCAGCTCTCCGAACCGCGCCCCAAACTCCGGAATGGGGATCAATCGGGTGCCGGCAACCCGGGCGTCGATGAACTCGTCCAGGTTGCGCACGTCGACGAGGAGAGGTCGGCGGCCGTCGGGGTCGCCCTCGCGCAGCCGTCGCTCGGCCTCGACGGGGTCGACGGATGGAATGCCGGGTGGGAAGCTCACGGTCGCCTCACTTTAGATCGATCAGTCGTTGACGGCCCGTGACTCCCGCTTCGAGCTCGTGCCACCAGGCCACGTCGGCCTCGCCCAGCCGCCAGCACAGCCAGACCTGTCGTCCCGATGCCAGGGCCGGGAAGTCGACCAGGCCTGTCGCGATATCGCGCAAGGCGATCTTCCAGCCGTCGATCCGAACGACCCCCGCCTGCATCTGGTCAATCACGCCCTGCATCCTGAGACGCAGTCGCTCGTGCTCCGGGCCGGCCTCGGTGGCATCGAAGGTGGCCTTCAGCTCGCGCAGCTCGTCGCGCTGGTCGCGCAGCTGGGTCAGGACGGGCTCGAGTGCCTCAAGGCGCCCGTTGGCCCGGTCGATCGTGTAGAAGTCGGTCACATCCCGATCCTAGCAAGCACCGCCGGATACCGCCCGGAGCCTCGTCCGGGTTTGGCTCAAGGTCGGGGCTTGGGCAGCTCGCCGTCCGGCCAGCGACGAGCCATGTTTGCACTGGCATCCACGAAATGCCGTTCGAGTGCCTCAACGACCTCCTCGGGCTGGCGGCGCCGGAGCGCCGCCAGGATCGGAACGTGGAGGTCGGCTGACCAGCCCGGATCGGCTCCGGGGACGACCAGCGTGATGTACGTTCGCAAGAACGGCTCCAGCGAGCGCCATACCTTCAGGAGCGTGCCGTTGTCCGCGAGCTCGAGAAGCCGGCCGTGGAACTTCGCATCTGCCGCCGCCACTCCGTGGCCGTCACCGACTTGCGCCGCCACCTGCATCGCCTCGCAATACCCGGCGAGCTCGTCCAGGTCGTCCTGAGTCATCCGCGGCACGGCGAGGCGCGCACCCAGCGACTCGAGCGCAGAGCGGACGGCGTAGGCCTCGAGGATCTCCCGGCGCGTGGGCCGGCGAAGGCGTGCCCCTTTGAATGGCGTGATCTCGACGAAGCCCAATGCCTCGAGAGCGCGCAAGGCCTCCCGGACCGGGGCCTGGCTCGTGTTGAGCTCGCGCGCGACCTGCGTTTCGACGATCCGAGCATCGGGTTGATACTCCCCGCCAAGAATCCCCTCGAGGATGCGATCTTTGACCTGGTCGGCGAGGACGCTGCGTGAGAGGGCACGAGCCGTTGCCACGGGGACCTCCTTCACAGCCCGACCGGGACGGATGGCCGAAGCGCCGAGTCCGTCGAGTCGTTGCGGAGGATCTCGACCAGCCCGGTCGAGCCGTCGATCCTCAGCCGATCGCCCGTGACGATCCGGTGGGTGGCCACCGAGGTCCCGACGACTGCCGGAATCCCGAACTCGCGGGCCAGGACGGCCGGGTGAGACGTTGTGCCTCCCGTGTCGGTGACGAGACCGGCGATCTTGGTGAAGAGAACCACCCAGGCCGGGTTCGTCATCTGGCAGACGAGGATGTCGCCGTCCCTGACCTCGTCGAACTCGTCGACCGTGAGAACGACCCGGGCGACGCCCTCGATGACCCCGGGTGACGCACCCAGGCCCGTGACTTTTCGCTCGTCGGCCGACTGCTTCTGATAGAAGCGGTCCGGGTAACCCCAGTTGACCAGGTACGGGAACGCCAGCTGCGACGATGTCGCCGTGCCGATCCAGTCCCGGGGTCGCACCTGCTCCGAAGCCTGGCGCTCGGCTCGCCGGGCCGCTACCAGTACCCGCCCGTCGACCGCGACGGCGCCGCCGATCAGGGCGCGCAGCTCGTTGTAGCGGAGGAACATCACGTCGTCCGGCTGGTCGAGGCGGCCTGCTTCGACGAGCTTGCGCCCGGCGCCCATCAGCACCAGGCGAAGGTGCGCGTTCGCCCCCTGGTCGATGTAGAAGTGGTGGTCGGGAGTGAGCGGCGCCATGCGCAGATTGACCGCATTGGCGGTTCGCATCTCCTCGAGCGCCGCACCGGTCAGCCCATCGAGGATCTCCCGCGCTGCCGCCTCGATGTCGAGGCGCATCGCCTCGATCGCCGCGGGGTAGTCGTAGTCCGTTTCGAGGTAGCCCCGGACAAGCTTGATGACAGGCTCCATCTGCTCGCGCAGCGTCGGGAAGATGAACTCGTGACTCCACACCGCGTGCCAGCCGTACTCGCGCTGGTACGAAGTGATCCGTTCGCTGATGAACCGCCCTCCGCGCTCGGTCGCGCGGAGGGCCTCGACGATCCCTGCCAACCCGTCCGCGGCGAATGCCGAGCGCAGGTCGGGATCGCCGCGCACCTCGTCCTTCATCCGCCAGAGTGCCTCGATCGAGTCCCAGTTGCGGTCCGACGCGGAGTTCTGGAGCCGGCCGAGCAGCTCCTCGTCGACCGTCCCGCGGGTCTTCTCCATGACCGCCCGAAGATTCAGCGTTGCCGAGAGCTGGGCGAAGTTGAGCATCCAATGGATCTTCCAGTGGCGATCGTGGATGTCGATCGCGTCTTCGAGCAGGCACGCCACCTCGGCCAGGGTCATCCGCTCGGCGGCGTCGAGACGCGCCTCGAGATACACGAAGTTCCGTTCCATCTCGGGGCGAAACCGGTCCCGCCACCAGTCGGCGAACTGATCACCGTAGACCGGCAGGACGGTATCGAGGTAGGCCCCCATCGTTGCCCCAAAATCGGCATCCCGGGGCACACGGGCGCCGTAGCGCGCGCTGTACTCGGTCGAGTCGATCCGGAGAGCCGGGTCGGGCGGGATCGCGGTCGTGTAGACATACCCGTTGATGTTCTTGGCCAGCCAGTCGACGGCGAACGGGGTCCCGAAACGCCGGAACATGTGGTCGCAGGTCANNAGGTCGTCGTAGACCCAGAAGAAGTCCTTCTCGACCTCCGAATCCCAGGCCACGGGGAACGAAGCATCCCCGAGGAACTGGCCGAGGATCTCCTCAGGCTTTGGCACGGAATCGCCTCTCCTTCATGGCTACGTCAGCTCGACGGTCTCGAACAATTCGCGTCAGCGGGTACGTAAGCCATCCGTCGCTCCCTCGAGATCCGGGGTTCGTCGGTCGTGATTGGCAAGGTATCGATAATCGATTATACTCGACTCACCTTGGTAGACCCGGAGGATGGAACACGATGACCGCTCCCGCGCTGGAGAGCTTCGTCGAAAGCCCCCTGCTCCGGATGACTGACGATACGCCGACCGACTACTGGAACGACTCGTGTGCGGTCGCCGACCTCGAGTATGCCGTCGCTCGCGGCGCGTCCGGCGCCACCTCCAATCCGAGCATCGTGCTCGATGTGCTGCGTGGCGAGAAGGCGCACTGGATCCCGCGGATCCGGCAGCTCGCCCTCGAGAATCCGGTCTGGACGGAGACGGATGTCACGTGGGCACTCATCGAGGAGATGGCAGTCCGAGGCGCGAGCATCCTCGAGCCGGTCTTCCGGCGCGAGCGTGGGCACAAGGGCCGGCTGTCCGTGCAGACGAACCCGCAGAACTACCCGAACGCCGAGCGAATGCTTGAGCAGGGCATTCGGTTCGCCGGGCTGGCCCCGAACGTCCAGGTCAAGTTCCCGGCGACCCGCGCAGGGATCCAAGCGATTGAGCTCGCGACTCTAGCGGGCGTCAACATCAATGCCACTGTCTGCTTCACCGTCGCGCAGGCCATCGCCGTGGCGGAAGCCGTGGAGCGAGGCCTCGACGCGCTGGCTGACCGAGGCGGCGATGTCGCGGCGATGGCGCCGGTGTGCACGATCATGGTCGGACGCCTCGACGATTGGCTGCGGAACCTGGTGGAGCGTGACGACATCGCCGTCCATCCGGACGCACTGAACTGGGCTGGCATCGCGGCCTTCAAACGCGCGTACCGCATCTTCCGCGAGCGCCGCTACAGGACGCGCCTCCTCGTTGCAGCGTACCGCCGCCGCCTCCATTGGACGGAGTTCGTTGGTGGGGACGTCGTATTGACCATCCCGCACGCCTGGCAAGTCCGCTTCAATGGCAGCGGTCTATCGCCGGCGGCACGCATCGACGAGCCGGTCGATGCGGGTACGATCAAGGAGCTGCTCACCCGGATCCCGGACTTCGGACGGGCGTTCGAGCCGGATGGCCTCGCCATCCACGAGTTCGACAGCTACGGAGCGACGGTCAAAACGCTGCGTGGTTTCATCAAGTCCTACCACGACCTCGTCGGGGCGATCCGCGATGTGGTCCTGCCCGACCCGGAAATCAAGCCCGGCTGAGGATTCTGCCCGCGCACCACGCACCGGAAGGGACACATGAACGGGCAACTTCAATTGACCGAGGAGATGTCGGCGGGGGCCGCCCGGCTGCGGGTCGACGTGTATGGCGGCGAACCTCGTCAGCACGTCCTCGAGGACCTGACGTTCCTCAACTACCGCCTCGCGGACGTCCGGATCTCGCCCGAGGTCACGCTGGCCGAGCCGGACATCGTCTGGCTTCAGGATGGCCAGCGATCGATCGCCTATGACGGACGGGCGATGCACTTCACGGGACCCTGGGCGGCCGGCCCCATCCAGAAGGTCGTGGTGACCATGCTCGCGCTGCGGATGGAGTCCGCCGGCCTTCATCCCTTCCACGCATCCGCGGTCCGCCACCGGGACAGGACCGTGATGTTCCTCGGCGGAGAGTCGAACCACGGCAAGAGCATGGGTCAGATCGAGGCGTGCCGCCGCGGGGCCCTCCTCGTCTCGACCGAGACGACGGTCGTCGATGAGGCGGGGCGGGTGGTCGCCGGCTCCCGGGAGCCATTCCTCAAGAAGCGAACCGAGGGGACCGAGCGGGCGGACAAGGCTGCTCCGGACCGAGCCGTGGAGAAGTTCTTCGGGGCGATGCCGACCTGGACAATCCATGCCGAACCGAGCGTCGTCGACGTCGTCGTAGTGCCCGCGATCGACGGCAACTTCGACCCGAGCTGTGCGCAGATGATCCCGTTCGAGCGCCAGTTCCAGACGCTCCATTCGCTTCAGAACTACTTCCTCCTCAACGAGTTGCTCGCCCCTGGTCAGCCGATGCCTCTCGTCGATACCGATCCGCTCCGGAAGGCGCGCGCCGCGTTCGTGGCACGGTTCAGCGAGCGCCCTTACTACTTCGTCCGTGCAGCCACCCCGCAGGTGCTGATGGACGAGGTTGACAAGGTCCTCTGAGCCGAGCAGCGGAAGATGCAGCCCTTCGCCTACGCCCGGCCAACGACGCTCGCGGAGGCGTTCAGCATCCTCCAGGCATACGGCCGCGATGCTCGCCTGCTTGCCGGTGGCACCGACCTGATCATCCGTTTGCGGGATGGGACCGCGCGGCCCACGATCGTCGTCGATGTCAAACGGATCCCCGAGCTGCGTCCGGCGATCCGCAAGGAGGCAGGTCGGCTGACGATCAGCGCAACGACCGTCATGAGCGAGATCGCATCCGACGAGCGAGTGCGCCGCCATTTCGTTGCGCTCGCTGAGGCGGCGGCCGTCGTCGGGGCCGTCCAGATCCGTAATCGAGCGACGCTCGGCGGCAACATCTGCAACGCCTCGCCCGCAGCTGATACGGCCCCGGCGTTGCTCGTTTACGGGGCTGACATCGTCGCCGTCGGCAGCGCCGGAACCCGCCGGATCCCAATCACGGACTTCTTCGTCCGCTCCGGGCAGACGACCCTCCAGGAGGGGGAGCTCGTCGTGGCGATCGAGCTGCCGTTACCCAGCGGACCGACCGGGGCCGTCCATCTGCGGCGGACTCGGCGACGCGGTCACGACCTGGCCTCGGTCACCCTGGCGTGCCTCGTCGACGCAAACGGAGTCACCCGCCTCGCGTTCGGCAGTGTCGGGCCCCGGCCCGTCCTTTCCGTCGACAGCTCGGGCGTCCTCGCGGACGGCGCCGCGGACGACGACGCGAAGGCCGCGCTGCTCGAGGAGATGTTCGCGTCCGCCAGCCCTTCTCCCGGTTCAATGCGGGCCAGCCCCGAATACCGAAGCGCGATGCTCCGCCTTCTCGGTCGTCGCGCGGTCGGGACCGCAGTCGGCCGGCTGGCAGGAGGATGAGCAACAGCATGGCCACGGTTCCGATCGACCTCACCGTGAATGGGCGCGGGCGTTCGCTTCAGGTCGCGCCACATCACACGCTCCTGGACGTCCTGCGCGACGACCTGGCGCTGACCGGGGCCAAGGAGTGCTGCCTCGTGGGGGAGTGCGGTGCCTGTACGGTCATCGTCGACGGCCGCACGGTCGACTCGTGCTTGATGCTCGCCGTGGAAGCGGACGGCGCGCTTGTGACGACCATCGAAGGCCTGGCCGCCGGGGGTCGGCTGACTCCGATCCAGGAGGCGTTCCTCGACGAAGGCGGGGTCCAGTGCGGCTTCTGCATCCCTGGGCAGGTGATCTCGGCCCATGCACTGCTCGAGGCTAATCCCCATCCGACGCGCGCCGAGATCGAGGAGGGCATGGCGGGCAACCTGTGCCGCTGCGGCTGCTACCAGCAGATCATCGAGGCGATCCTCGCGACGGTCGAGGCAGCCCATCCATGATCGGTCGCATCGGGGCCTCCCCGCAGCGTGTTGGTGGGCGCGGTCGGGTCACCGGGCTCCAGCAGTACGTCGCCGATATCCAGCTGACAGATGTCCTCCATGCCAAGCTCGTGACGCTTGCCTGCGCGCGGGGCAGGATCGTGTCAATCGATACGAGCGCGGCCGAAAGGGTCCCGGGAGTTCGCCTGGTGATGACCGCGGCGGACCTGCCCCAGCCGGTCCCGCGCTTCGGCCCCCAGTTCCGGGACCGGCCGGTGCTGGCGATCGGCGAGACCAAGTACCACGGCGAGCCTGTCGCCGCGGTGGCGGCGGACACGAAGGATGCGGCCGAGGAAGCGGCCCGCCTGGTGAAGGTCGAGTACCAGGAACTGCCCGCCGTCTTCACCATCGAGGCCGCACTCGATCCTGCCGCACCGCTTGTCCAGGACGCCGACCTGCGACCGGGCGACAAGCTCGCCACGACGAACGTCCTGCGCGAGCACCGGGTCGGCTGGGGCGATGTCGAAGGGACCCTGGCCGACCTCATCGTCGAGAACACCTACGAGTTCCCGATGGTGACCCACTTCGCCATCGAGCCCCACGCGTTCATGGCCGCTCCCGATGGCGAAGGAATCGCCGTGTGGAGCTCGATCCAGCACCCGAGCTGGCTGCAGAAGATTCTGGCGGGCATCCTGGGGCTGCCGCTCGCGAAGGTCCGCGTCTACGCGCCGGACCCAGGCGGTGCCTTCGGCGGCAAGCAGCACGCGAAGTACGAGCCGCTCGTGGCCCTGATGGCCCTCCGGGCTGGCCGGCCCGTACGCCTGGTCCTTACCCTAGAGGAGACATTCCAGGCTGTCCGCCGAGCGTCCGCCAGGATCAACGTTCGCACGGGCTTCCACGCGGACGGCTCCTTCGCGTTCCAGGACATCGCGGCCGACTACCTCATCGGCGCGTACGCCGACATCGCCGACCGCGTGGTCGGCAAAGGCAGTTACCCGGGCTGCGGGCCGTACCGGGTACCGGCGGCGCGGATCATCGCCCGGAGCGTCCTGTCGCACACGACACCCTCGACGGCCTTCCGCGGATTCGGTGCGCCGCAGGTCAACTGGGCGGTCGAGTCGAACATCGACGCAGGGGCCCTCGCGCTGGGGATCGATCGCCTCGAGCTCCGACTGCGCAACCTCGCTCGTCAGGGGGAGGCCTTCATCCCGTTCGATACTCCGGCCGATGGTCACTGGGAGCTGACCGTCCGCCGGGCCGCGGAGCTGATCGGTTGGGGGACACCCCTGCCGCCCGGCCGTGGTCGGGGCATTGGAGTGGGCATCAAGTCAGGACCTACGACCGGCCTGTCCTACGCGACGGTTCGGCTGTTGGCCGACGGCAGCGTGATCGTCTACGCGGGCACCTCGGACATGGGCCAGGGAGCACGGACGATTCTCGCCCAGATTGCCTCCGACGAGCTCGGGGCGCCGCTCGATTGGGTGGCGGTCGTGATGGGTGACACTGCCGTCGTGCCGTACGACCAGCAGACCTCGGCCAGCCGGTCGACCGTGCTCATGGGCAACGCGGTCCTTAACGCCTGCCGCGACATCCAGTCGAGGCTGCGGGCCATGGCCGCCCGGCTGGAGGGGATCGACCCGGCGGAGATCGTGGTCGAGCACGGGGTCGTGCGCCTGCCGGGGCGCGAGGTCCCGATCGTCGACGTTCTGAAGCCCGGCCTGGGACGCCTGGGTGGCGAGCTGATCGGGAACGGCGAGATGCGCAAGGAAGGTGACCCAGGCCATCCCCTCGGTGGATCGGCCGCATTCTTCGAGTTCAACTGCACGGCGATCGAGGCCGAAGTCGACAGTCAGACCGGCGACATCGTGCTGGTCAGGCACGTGACTGTCTCGGACGTCGGCAAGGCGTTGAACCCGCTCCAGGTCAGGATGCAGGACGAGGGCGCTGCCGTAATGGGCCTCGGTCACACGTTGATGGAGCACTACATCTTCGACGAAGCGGGCCGGATCCGGAACCTTGGTGCGATCGACTATCGGATCCCGACGAGCATGGACCTGCCGCTCGAGCTTCTGAGCGACATGGTCGAGAACGAAGACGGCCCGGGGCCATACGGCTCGAAAGGGATGAGCGAGGGAGCCCTCCTGTGCGTCTCGGCCGCGGTCGCCGGCGCTGTGCGCGAGGCGACGGGGGCCGTCATCCGGGACCTGCCGCTGACGCCCGAGCGGATCTGGCGGTCGCTACAGGAGCGCCGCGATGGATGAGTTGCCAGGAGATCGTGCGCCGGATTTGCGCTGGGTCTACGACTACGACCACCGCCACGGGCTCCCGTTCGGAGAGGTCAAGGCCCTCATTGGTGGCAAGGCAGCCAACCTTGCCGTCATGGCCTTCGACCTTGGGCTGCCTGTCCCGCCCGCGTTTACGATCACCACAGCTGCCTGCAATGCGTACCTCGCGAGCGGATGGCCGGGTGGCCTCGACGCCCAGATCCGCGAGCACATGGCGACCATCGAGCAGCGCATCGGCAGACGCTTCGGGGACCCCAACGACCCGCTCCTCGTCTCGGTTCGTTCCGGCTCCCCCGTCTCGATGCCCGGGATGATGGATACGATCCTCAATCTGGGCCTCAACGACGAGACGACGCGGGGTCTGGCGGCCACTTCGGCCAGCCTGCGCTTCGCGGCCAACTGCCGGACGCGCTTCGAGCAGATGTTCAAGGACGTCGTCGGCGTCGATGTCGTACCCGACGATCCGTGGGTCCAGCTCCGAGCAGCGACTGAGGCGGTGTTCCGCTCGTGGAACAGCAACCGGGCGCGGACGTATCGGCAGCGGGAGGGCATCTCGGACGATCTCGGGACGGCCGTCACGATCCAGACGATGGTCTTCGGGAATCGCAGCATCGACTCGGGCACGGGCGTGCTGTTCACCCGAAATCCGGCCACGGGCGAGCCGGCAATGTACGGCGACGTGATGTTCAACGCACAGGGCGAGGACGTCGTCGCGGGCAGCCACCAGACCGAAACACTGGCCGAGCTCGCGGTCCGCCTGCCATCCGTGGCGCGCGAGCTTGAAGGCGATGCCGTGGCGCTCGAGCGCTTCCACCGGGACCTGTGCGACATCGAGTTCACGATCGAGCGCGGCAAGCTGTGGCTCCTCCAGTGTCGGATCGGGAAGCGCAGCCCACAGGCTGCCCTGCGGATCGCGATCGACATGGCCGAGGCGGACGATTTCCCGCTGAACCGGGCCCAGGCGATCGAGCGCGTCGGCCATCTCCTGGCCAACCCACCCAGCGTCACGACCGGCCGCAGCGCTGATGTCGTCCCGCTCGCGACCGGCCTGCCCGCGTCGCCTGGAGAGGCCACGGGCGAGATCGCGACGACGCCCGAGGCCGCCGTCAAGGCCGCCGAGGCGGGCCGCTCTGTGATCCTCGTGCGGTCCGAGACGTCGCCGGACGATGTCCANNGATCGGAGGTCGGCTGCTCCTGCCGGCGACGACGATCACGATCGACGGCAGCACGGGCGAGATCTTCGAGGGTCTCCTTGTCACGCAGGTCGCCATCGTCCCCGAGGCGCAGAAGCTCCTGGCCTGGGCGCGCGAGCTGGGCATCGAGATTGGAGGCCCGGCTGGATCTGCGGCGGCGCCGCTGGAACCGGCCGGCGAGCCCGTGGCCGATGGGCCGGAAGGTCGCTCGCCGATCACCCGGGAGGAGGTCCTTTGTTGCCTCGCCGTCAAGGGCTATGCCACGCCCGCCGGGCTTGCGGAGGCGCAATTCTCGAGGCTCGAGGAGATCGGCGCATGCCTTGACCGGCTCGCCGCCGACGGCCTCGTCGAGCTCGTGGCTGGCTCCTTCCGGCTCGCTCCCGACGGCAAGGCTGTCGCAAGCGAGCTGCTCGCCAACGACCGGGACCGGTGGGGGAAGGAACGGGCGATCGCGGCGCTTGACACGTTCCTCGCGCTCGACCGTCGGATGAAGGAGACGGTGACCGCTTGGCAGATGCGTGACCTCGACGGGTTGCAGACACTCAACGACCACTCGGATCCGGAATACGACGCCCGAGTGCTGGCTGACCTGGCGGTCCTGCACGGCGACGCGGTCCGCTGGCTCTCGCCGCTCGTCGCCGCGCTCGCGCGATTCGGAACCTATGCGGCTCGCCTCGACCGAGCGGCACGCCTGGCGGCCGACGGCGACGAACGCTACGTGGCGTCACCGAGGGTCGACAGCTACCATAGCGTCTGGTTCGAGCTCCACGAAGACTTGATCCTCCTGTCCGGGCGGAGCCGGGCCGGGGAGGTGGTTGCGGGCCGGGCCTGATCTGTCCGATCGGGTTGAGCGACGGCTCAGCGCCGTTCCGGCGGCACCGCGCCTGTGAACTTGTCCCAGAGAGAGGCTGCATTCAGGGTCTGGATGTGGGTCATCATGTAGCCTTGGCCGATGTCAACGGGATATCGATCGGCGAAATTGACGCGCTCGATCGTCTCCTCGCGCGACCAGCCTTTCGCGACGGCTGCGGCGACAGCTGCCTTCCAGTCGAGAAGGTTCGCACGCTGGGTGTTGAGGTACCTGGGTGTCGTCACCGGCCCGTGACCGGGGATGACGTAGTCCACGTCCAGGGCGCGGATCCGGTCGAGCGAGTCGATCCATTGGTCGACGTTGGACGTCATGAGCCAGGTCTGGCACTCGCAGAAGACGGTGTCACCGGTGAAGACGACCCGTTCCTCGGGAACGTGGACTGCGATCTGGCCCGGGGTATGACCCGGGGTGTGCAGGAGGCGGAACGTCTTGTCGCCGACGCTCAGGGTGAGGTCGCCACTGAACACGATCGTGCCCTTGTTGGGGTTCGCGTAGTACTCGGCTCGGTCCGGATAGATCGCCGCGCCGGCCGGGTCATCGGTTGGGATGGCCTCCTTGGCATATTCATACGGGTCGAGGTCAGGCGTCACGACCATGAAGTTGTCATACACGCCCTGGTGCTCGACGACCGCACCGGCCCCCTTGAAGAAGTAGTTGCCGAAGATGTGATCGACGTGGTGCTCGGTGTTGATCAGGTACCGGATCGGCCCATGCGACTCGGCCTCCGCGCGCATCGCGACGGCCCTGGTCGGAAGCTGCGGCGTGTCGATCACAACGACACCGTCGGACGTGACGACGTAGCTCGGGTTACAGCCACGTAGCTTCGTTTCGGTATGGACATACGGCGTCACTTGCTCCATGGGCTATCGCTCCTCGTCATCCCGAGCTGCCTCCGGCTACTGCGTCGCGGTCAGGCCGCCGTCGATCATCAGGATCTGGCCCGTCACGAACGATCCTGCGGCGGAGCAAAAGAGCAGGGTTGGGCCGATCAGATCGTCGGTTCCGCCGATGCGCCCGAGCGGGATCCGGCTGACGATGCCCGCCTTGAATGCGGGATCACCAAGGAGGGTCGCCACTTGCGGGGTGTCTACGAAGGTTGGTGAGATGGCGTTGACGGTGATCCCGTATTTCGCCCATTCAGTCGCCCATTGGCGCGTGAGCGAGCTGATCGCGCCCTTCGCCGCCACGTAGGCCGAGTAGCCCGCGTTGATCCCGAGCTGGGCGCGCACGGAGGAGATGTTGACGACCCGCCCGCCCCGGCCACCGGCAATCATCGCCTTCACCGCTGCCTGCGTGGCGACTAGCGTGCTCCGCACGTTGATCTCAAAGATCCAGTCCCAGGCGTCGGCCGGATACTCTTCAGCGGCGAAGAGGACCTTGCCCGCGCCACCACCGGCCGCATTGATGATGATATCCAGGCGGCCGAACCGATCGACCGCCTGGGCGACCATCCGTTCCGCTTCGACCCGATCGGTCGCGTCAGCCACGATCGGCAGGCCCTCCGAGCCAGTCGCCTGGATCCTCGCGACCGCAGCGTCAAGCGACTGGGCGGTCCGGCCCGCGACCGCGACGTGCGCTCCCGCGCCGGCGAGGCCAACGCCAAGCGCCGAGCCAATCGCACCCCCGCCGCCGACGACGAGGGCGACGCGCCCATCGAGACTGAAGATAGAGGCCTCCGCCATGGCGTCCCCAGTGAATGCTGTACACTTCACTGATTATCGATTATCGAGGATACGCCTTCGACCCGGGACTGGTCAACCACACTGGGCCAGGCATGCGGCGATCTCGCGGGCAGTTGATCGCCATCGAATCTAGTCGTATAGACTGGCTTGCGCGTTAGCGGCTCCGGCGAACTCGAAGTCGGCCAAAAGCGAGGAGAGGCGCACCTATGACGCGACGCGGTGACATCAGTGCCGCCGTCATCGGCTCGGGCTTCATCGGCACGGTCCACGTCGAGGCCCTCCGCCGGATCGGCGTCCGGGTCGCCGGCCTGCTCCAGTCTTCGCCGGAACGTGGCGTCGCGCGGGCAGCGGAGCTCGGGCTTCCCGGTGCGTACCGGAGCCTCAGCGAACTGCTCGCGGATGACGCTGTGCAGGTGGTCCACGTCACCTCGCCGAACGCGCTCCATCACGCTCAGGTGAAGGAAATTCTTGCGGCCGGCCGGCACGTCGTCTGCGAGAAGCCGCTGGCGATGATGTCGGCCGAGTCGGCCGAGCTCGTCGGGCTGGCCGCCGCGAGCGGGCTGGTGAACGCCGTCAACTTCAATATCCGCTTCTACCCGCTCAACCAGCNNCGACACGGACTGGAACTGGCGCCTGCTGAAGGACCAGGGCGGCGCCCTCCGGGCAGTCGGGGACATTGGG
Source organism: Chloroflexota bacterium (assembly GCA_003152165.1). Taxonomy (GTDB): domain Bacteria; phylum Chloroflexota; class Limnocylindria; order Limnocylindrales; family CSP1-4; genus Palsa-1033. Next base: position 13,005 of record PLZO01000141.1, on the reverse strand, counting down.
TCGCATTGGCTTGATCTGATGACCTACCTCACCGGTCGGCGGGTCGAGGCCGTCATGGCCGACCTGAGCACCTTCATCCCCGTTCGGCACCGGCCCTCGGGGCCGGTCCTCACGTTCTCGACCGAGCGGGCGACCGAGACGGTCGCTGTCGAGATCGACACCGAGGACGTCGCGACCATCCTCCTGCGCTTCGAAGGCGGTGCCCGCGGCAGCGTCGCGATCTCGCAGTTGAGCCCAGGCCGGAAGAATAGCCTCGCCTACCAGATTGACGGCGCCGCCTCTGCCGCCGCCTGGGACTCCGAGCAACCCGAGCACCTCTGGATCGGCCATCGCGACCGATCCAACGAGCTCCTGCTCCGGAATCCGGCCCTGATGAACGGCGCAGGGAGGGCCGCTGCCCGAATGCCCGGCGGGCACGTCGAGGGCTTCGCCGACACGTTCGGCGCCGCGTTCACCTCGATCTACGCGGACGTCATCGCGGGAGCCCCATCCTCGCCACGCACCTACGCGAACTTCGCCGATGGCCACGAGGAGATGCTCGTAGGGGACGCGGTCCTCGAGAGCTCGCGCACGGCACGCTGGGTTCAGGTCAGCCGAAGCGGCGTCGCCAGCACGCCCGACCGTCGATCGCGCCCGGAGGTTCAATCGCCGTGAAGCTTGGCTTCCTGACCGCACCCTTCCCGGCCATGGAGTTGATGGACGTCGCCGACTGGGGGGCATCGGTCGGCTTTGAGGTGCTCGAGATTGCCTGTTGGCCGAAGAGTTCCGGTCCTGCCCGCCGATATGCCGGGACGAGCCATATCGATGTGGCCAACATCTCGTCCGCGCAGGCGACGGAGCTGGTGGACGAGCTCCGCGCCAAGGGCCTTTCGATCTCGGGACTCGGCTTCTATCCGAACCCTCTGCACCAGGATCCCGCCCACCGCGAGCAGGTCATCGGCCACCTGAAGCAGGTCATCAGCGCCGCCGAGAAGATGAACGTCCCTCTGGTCAACACGTTCATGGGCGGCGATGGGGCCAAGAACCAGGACCAGAACTGGGAGGAGGCCCTGCGCATCTGGCCCGGAATCGTCGCCTTCGCACGGGATCACGGCCGGAAGATCACGCTCGAGAACTGCCCGATGCTGTTCTCGTACGACGAATGGCCGGGGGGACACAATATCGCCACGACCCCTCGGATGTGGCGTCGGATCCTGGAACAGTGGGGCGATACGATCGGGCTCAACTTTGATCCCAGCCACCTCGTCCTGCAGATGATCGACGTCCGTCGGTTCCTCAAGGAGTTCGGGCCGCACATCCTCCACTTCCAGGCCAAGGACCTGATGATCGATCGCGACGGGCTCTACGAGCGCGGCGTGTTCTCGATGGGGATGGGTTGGCAGATCCCGCGGATCCCAGGCCTCGGCGAGGTCGACTGGTCGGCCGTCTTCTCCGAGCTCTACCGAGCCGGTTTCGAGGGCGATTGCATTATCGAGCACGAGGACCGCCGCTTCGAGGGCAGCGACGAGAAGGTCAAGCAGGGCTTCCTCATCGCGCGGGACGTCCTGCGCCCGTACTGCAGATAGCGTCTCGATACAGGAGCACACGTGCCACTCTCCATCGACAGCCTGACCGAGCATGACATCGCAAAGACCATCGACCACTCGCTGCTGCGACCGGAGCTCGACGACGCCTTCGTCGAGGACGGCTGCCGGCTGGCGGCGAAGTACCACGTTGCGTCCGTGTGTGTCCGGCCGGCCGATGTCCGACGGGCGACCGCGATCCTCGCTGGGACAGATGTGGCCGTTGGAACGACAATCGGCTTTCCACACGGCAACCACGCGACCGAGGTCAAGGTGTTCGAGGCGAAGCGGGCGCTCGCAGATGGTGCGACCGAGCTGGACATGGTGCTCCAGATCGGCGCCCTCAAGTCTGGCCGCGACGCCGACGTGGAGGCCGACATCCGCGCCGTCGTGGAGGTCGGGCATGCGGCTGGCGCGATCGTCAAGGTGATCTTCGAGAACGCCTACCTGACCGACGCGGAGAAGGTCCGCGCCTGTCACCTGACGGAGGCGGCCGGCGGCGACTTCGTCAAGACGAGCACGGGCTTCGCGTCCGGCGGCGCGACCCACGACGACATTCGGCTGATGCGCAGGAACACGTCGACCGCGATCGGCGTCAAGGCCGCCGGGGGCGTGCGTACCCTTGACGCACTGCTTGCCGTCATGGACCTCGGCGTGACCCGCATCGGTGCGACAGCCACGGAGACGATCATCGAGGAGTTCCGCGCCCGCAAGGCCGGTAGAACCCTGGTCGCGACCGCGCCGGACGCCGGATGAGCGAACGGGCGTCCGCTGCCTCGACCTGGCTGCGCGCGGCCGTCGCGCTCCTCGAGCGCCTGGGCGAGACGCAGGCCGACGGGATCGAGACCGCCAGCCAGTGGTGCGCCGAGGCGATCGGAAACGACGGACTCGTCCACCTGTTCGGCGCGGGGCACTCGCGGATTCCAGTTGAGGAGATGTTTCCACGATACGGGTCCTACCCTGGTTTCAACCCGATGGTGGAACTCTCGGTCACCTTCCACACCCAGGTCGTGGGGACGAACGGGCAGCGCCAGGCGATGTTCATCGAGCGAGTCCCCGGGCTGGCGGAGGTCATCCTTTCGAACTTCCAGTTCGGTGCCCACGACGTGATGATGGTGTTCTCCGCGAGTGGCCTCACCGCCCTGCCCGTCGAGATGGCGCGGGTGGCGAGGACGCGCGGCTTACGCGTGATCGGCGTGACGTCCGTGGCCCAGTCGATGTCCGGGGAAGCTGAGCCCGCCGCAGGTGCGCGGCTGCTGGAGGTCGCGGACCTCGTCCTCGACATTTGCACGCCGCCCGCGGATGCGATGGTGACCATTGGCTCTCTAGAAACCCCCATTGGACCCGGGTCAACGATCGGCGCAGTCGCAATCGTGAACGCCATCAAGGTCCGGACCGCCGAGCTTCTCGTGGCGCGAGGCGCCATGCCCCCGGTCATTACGCGCGCCAGCGTGGTGGGCGAGGCGCGATCCAAAGCCCTGTTCGAGGAGGCATACCACGAGCATGCGCGGCGGCTCGCCCGCGCGATTGACCTGCAAGGAGGTGGCAGAGCAAGCGATGAGTCTCTCGCATCCACGGCATCAAGCTCGGGCCGACGCTAGAGAATGGAATCGTCGGCCGCTCAGAGGAGGAGTGGATTTTTCATGAAGCATTCCGGAATCGTGCGCGCTCTCGCGACACTGACCACGGTCGTGGTCGTCGTGGCAGCGTGCTCCAGTGCCGCGACAACCCAGCCAGCAAGTGCTGCGCCGTCCACCGCGCCGTCTAGCGCGTCCACCGCGCCGTCGAGCGCGTCCACCGCGCCGTCTAGCGCGTCCACCGCGCCGTCTAGCGCAGCGTCTGCCCCGGCCAAGATGTACACGATCGGGTACTCGAACGGTGGTGGCGTAGGCAACGGCTTCCGCGAGGAGCAGATGTGCACCGCCAGGGCGCAGGCCCTCGTGTCCGGCCAGGTCTCCCAGATCACCGTGACCAGCCGCAACACGGACGCGGCGGGCCAGCTCCAGGACATCCGTGACCTGATCGCCAAGGGCGTCAACGCGATCGTATTCAACCCGAACGACCCGACGGCCCTCAACCCGGCTCTCGCAGAAGCCCACGCGGCCGGCATCGTGACCGTCGCCGTCGACTCGTACGTCACCGACCCGAACACGTACAACCTGTACAACAACCAGGTCCAGTACGCGTACCTGGGCGCCAAGTGGCTCTTCCAGCAGATGGGCGGCACAGGAACGGTCTACTACATGCGCGGGCTCGCCGGCAACTCCGCCGACAGCGACCGTGACAAGGGCTTCAAGCAGGCCCTTGCCCAGTTCCCGAATATCAAGGTCACTCCGCCGGCTGGCGTCGCCACCGGATGGGACCCGGCGACCACCACCAAGCTGATCAACAACTTTATCGCCAGCGGCCAGTACGACAGCATCCAGGGTATCTGGACGTCGGGCATGGACTCGATGGTGGTCAGCGCCATCCAGACCGCCGGCAAGAAGCAGGTGCCGCTCGTCGGCGCTGACCTCGGTGCGTTCGTCACCCAGCTCCTCAACCCCACGGGCTACCCCGGCCTGAAGGGCGTCGCGGTCACGAACACGGCCGGCGTCGGGGGCGCCGGTGTGTCGCTGGCGCTCAAGCTCCTCAACGGCCAGACGGTTCAGGGTGACCCGTCGGCCAGCCAGCCGAACACGATCCTGCTCACGCCGGTCGCGGTCGATAACCTGACCGCCGCCGGCAAGGCACAGCTCAAGTCCTGGCAGTCAGTCCCGGGGCTCAACCCGACCTGGCCGCTCGGCATCCAGATCGCCAACTGGACTACCTACACTCCCGACCAGGCCATCGCCTGCAAGGGCCCGGGCCAGTAGACCTCTCCCCTGGTCATCCACGCGGAGGATGCCGGTTCACGGCATCCTCCGCGCATCCCCTCGACGAACGGGACCCATGACCCTCACCACTACCGACCTCCTGCTCGAGGCGACGGGCATCTCGAAGACCTACGGCGCGGTCGTGGCGCTCAAGTCCGCGTCCCTGGCCGTGCGTCCGGGTGAAGTCCATGCGCTCATGGGCGCGAACGGCGCGGGGAAGAGCACGCTCGTCCAGATCCTGACGGGCGCCGTCCATCCGGACCGCGGCACCATCGCGGTGCGTGGCCGGCAACGCATCGTCCAATCGCCGGCCGAGGCGCGCCGCGGCGGCATCGTCTCCGTCTACCAGGAGCCGGCACTCATCCCCGACCTGGACATCCGGTCCAACCTGCGGCTCACGGAGACACCGATCGAGCCGTTCCGTCACTGGCTGCGCGAGCTTGGCCTGGCGAATCTCGACCTGTCGGCCCTGGCTCGGCGCACTCCGCTCGCCTCGCTCCGGATCATCGACCTGGCCCGCGCGCTCGCGATCGAGCCCGACGTGTTGATGCTCGACGAGATGACCGCCGCGCTGCCCGCGAACCTGACCGAGCGTGTCCTCGACGTGATCGGCCGTCAGCGGGGCGGCGGCGGCTGCGTCATCTTCATCTCCCACCGCCTGATCGAGATCGCCGCCGTCTGCGACCGGGCGACGGTGCTGCGCGAGGGCGAGACGGTAGGTGTGGTGGACGTCACCCCGGGCTCGGAGGAGCGCATCGTCGAGCTCATGCTCGGCCAGATCGTCGACGAGATGCCCGCGGTCCCGGAAGGGGCGGACCGGGACCGGAGCCGCGCGGCCACGCCGCGCCTCGCGGCCCGCGAACTCAGCGCCGGGACGAAGCTGCAGGACGTGTCGTTCGACCTCTACCCAGGCGAAGTGCTCGGTGTCGTGGCCCTGGAGGGCCAGGGCCAGGACGAGCTCTTCGACATCCTGGCCGGCTCGCGGCACCCAAGCGGGGGCGAGCTGCTCGTGGACGGGACGCCCGTCTCGTTCCACCATCCGGCCGACGCCATCCGGGCGGGTCTCGTCTACATCGCGGCCGATCGCGCCGAGGCCCTGCTGATGCAGCGCTCAATCCGCGAGAACATCGGCCTCCCGTTCATCACTCGCATCCGGCGCTGGGGCCTGATCAACACCGGCGAAGAGCACCGCCTGGTGGACAGCGCGATCGCGACGCTCCGGATCGACACCCGTGCTCAGGGCGAGGTCCGCCAGCTCTCCGGCGGCAACCAGCAGAAGGTGACGATCGCACGCTGGGTCGCCGGCGGCGTGAAGACGATGCTGTGCTTCGACCCCACCCGCGGCATCGACATCCGGACGAAGGACCAGATCTACCTGCTGCTCCGGGACCTCGCGGCGGCCGGTGCCGCCATCCTGCTCTACACCTCCGAGCTGAAGGAGGTGCAGCTGGTCTGCGACCGGGCGATCGTCATCTTCGGCGGCCGGGTGGTCGCCGAGATCGGCGGCGCCGACGCAGACGAGCCGGCGCTGCTCCGCGCCGCGTACAACCTGAAGTCCGGTGCCGTCATCCCCGAGCTGGCCGCGGCCGAGGCGCATTCCGAGGCTGGGGCCGCGCCATCGTCCGAGGTCGCCGCCGGGGGATCCCCTGACGCCGCCCCGGCCGAGCCCGCCGAGCCGAGCGCGGAGACCACCGCGCCCGAGCACAACCGATGACCGCCGCGGCCGCCCCCGCCGACTCCCGCCGCGTCGCCCTCGCCGATCTGCTCGGGCCGGCCGCGCGGCGCAACGCCTGGAGCCTCGGTCTTCTCGGGTTCCTCATCCTCCTCCTGGTGTTCACCAAGCTCATCGAGCCGAGATACGGCGTGACCGGCATCCAGGGCCTCGCAATCTCGGTGCTGCCGCTCGCCCTGGCGGCCGTGGCCCAGGCGATCGTCGTCATCTCCGGCGGGATCGACCTTTCGATTGGCTCGATCATGGCCCTGATCAACGTGGTCTCGGCCGTCCTCATGCAGGGCCAGTCCGAGGAGTTCGGCGTCGCCGTAGTCCTGGGCGTGCTCGTCCTGGGTCTTGTGATCGGCGCCGTCAATGGCGGCCTGGTCGTCGTGACCCGGATCCCGGACATCGTCGTCACCCTCGCGATGTCGTTCGTATGGGCAGGCTGCGCGCTGCTGGTGCTCCCGACTCCCGGCGGGGGCTCGGCGAAGTGGCTGATGGACCTCGTCAGCGGGTCGCTCGGCAACGACTGGATCCCGAAGGCCGCCGTCGTCCTCATCACGGTCGTCGCCCTGATCTGGATCCCGGTCCGGCGGTCGTGGCTGGGCCTGTCGTTCTACGCGACCGGCAGCAACCGGCTGGCGGCGTTCCGGAGTGGCGTGTCGATTGGGCGGACGAAGCTCCTGGCCTATGCCCTGATGGGCCTGTTCGCGGCGCTCGCGGGCCTGTCTCTCACGGCGAGCACCGGGATCGGGGAGCCCGTCCCGGGGCCGTATACGCTCCTGAGCGTCGCTGCGATCGTGCTCGGCGGCGTCAGCCTGGCCGGCGGCCGGGGCGGGGTGTTCGGTCCCATCGTCGCGGTCATGATCCTCCAGATCATCCGGACCGATATGACGTTTCTTAACGTCGACACCAACCTCGCGACCGTCGTGCAGGGGCTCATCCTCATCGGAGTGGTCATGATCGGCAGCCTCGTCCAGATCCGGCGGGCGCGCGCATGAGCGGCGTCGCCGGCGCTTCGAAGGCACGCAGCCCCTGGCTCAGCGCAGCCGTCTGGCGTGGCCTCTTCCGCGACCGGCCGATGATCCCTCTGCTGGCCCTCCTGGCGATGCTGGTCGTGGCCAGCGAGCTCGTGCGCCCGGGCATCGTCGGCCCCGACTGGATCGGGGTCATCCTGCGCGCCGCCGTGCCCCTCGCAATCCTCGCCGGGTGCCAGACGCTCACGATGCTCACCGGTGGCATCGACCTCTCGGTCGGCGCCGTGGCCTCGATGTCGGGGTTCGTCGTGGCGTCGCTCGCCGCCGGCACGGGAACGCCCACCGCGATCGTGATTGCGCTCGTCGCCGCCGCGCTTGCCGGGCTCGTGACCGGCATCGGCGTGGGCGTCTTCCGGGTCCACCCCCTGATCATGACCCTGGGCATGGGCCTGGTCGTCCTCGGCCTGGCGAACTTCTGGCAGCTCCAGACGCTGATGAGCTCAACGGGCGTTCCGCCCGAGCTCCGCTGGCTGGGATCCGGGGCCTTCGCCCAGGTCCTCCCGTACAGCCTGCTGGTGATCGTTCCGCTGGCCGCCGTGATCCTGGTGGGCCTCAGGCGGACCGGCTACGGCCGCCTGCTCTACGCGATCGGCGACAATCCGATCGCCGCGCGTCTGGCGGGGGCCCGGTCGTGGCAGATCCTGGTCGTGCTGTACGTCATCTCGGCGCTCCTGGCCGCGGTCGCCGGGTTCCTGCTCTCCGGCTACACGAACGTCGCCAGCGTCTCGCTCGCGGACAGCGCGCTGCTGCCGTCCGTCGCGGCGGCGGTGATCGGCGGGACGTCGATCCTGGGCGGCCGGGGCGGCTACGGCGGGACGATGGTCGGGGCCCTGATCCTGACCGTGATCACCTCGCTGCTGTCGTCGCTCGGCTATCCGGACGCCGTCACCCAGATCCTGTTCGGCGCGATCATCGTCGCTGTCGCGGCCGCCTACGCGCGCGTCACATCACAGTCCTGAGCGACGCCGGCGGAGGGGATTGACACGATGATCCAGGGGGTTGCAACCCGTCACCTGGGTCTCGACCTTGGCGCCACGAATCTCAAGTGGGCCGTGCTGGCGCATGCCGGCGGTTCATGGACGACCGTGGCGACCGACCAGGTCTCGACCCGGGTCGTGGCCGACCCCGAGGCCGTGCCCGCCACGATCGTCGCCCAGCTGGCCCAGGCCGCCGCCGCCGCCATCGCCGAGTGGGGACCGGTCCTGAGCGTCGGGATCGGGGTGCCCGGGCTGTATGACCCCGCCGCCGGCACCACGCGCTTCCTGGTGAATGTCCCCGGCCAGTGGGCGGGCCGTCCGGTGGCGGGTCCGGTTGCCACAGCCGTGGGCCTGCCCGCCACTCTGATCAACGATGCTCGGGCCTTCGGGCTGGCCGAGTTGCGCCTGGGGGCCGGACGGGGCGCCTCGTCGATGGTCGGGCTTACGCTCGGGACGGGCGTAGGCGGCGTGCTCGCGATCGACGGGCGCATCCACGAGGGCCACGACGGCACGGCCGGCGAGATCGGCCATCAGACGATCGATCCGGACGGCCCGTGGTGCCACTGCGGAAACCGGGGCTGCCTCGAAGCCTACGCACGTGCCGACCAGATCGCGACGACGTGCGGGACCGCGACTGCCGAGGAGGCGGTCCGTGCAGCCGAAGCCGGAGACGAGCGGGCGCGTGCGGGACTCGCCGAGGTCGGCCGCTACCTCGGAATCGGGATCGCCAACATGATCACCGTCATCTCGCCGGACCGCGTCGTCGTGGGCGGTGGGGTCGCGGCGGCAGGCGAGCTCCTGTTTGCTCCGATCCGGACCGAGATCGCGCGTCGGGTCAGGACGACGTCGATCGAGGACGTGGCCCTGGTGAGGGCCGAGCTTGGAACGTGGGCCGGCGCTATCGGCGCCGCAGTGCACGCCGCGGAACGGGCGGCGAGGTGACCGTGCGCGCTTCCTGGACGCCGCACTACCGGTCGATCGAGCTGGTCCTTCGCGCCCGGCTTCCGGCGCTGCTCCCTGGCGACCGCCTCCCATCTGATACCGACCTGTGCCGCGAGTTCGGGGTAAGCCGGATGACCGCCCGGAACGCGATGCAGCGCCTCGTCGAAGACGGCCTCGTCCTGCGCATCCCGGGCCTCGGCTCCTTCGTAGTCGAACCACCATCGCACCGCTACGCCGACCGCCTGATGGCATTCTCCCAGGAGATGAAGCGCCAGGGTCGCGTCCCGAGCTCGCGCTTGCTTGCCCGCGAGATCCGCCCCGCCACGGACGGTGAAACGAGCGCGCTGCAGCTCCGGCCGGCCGAGCCGGTGGTCATGGTCCGGCGCATCCGGATGGTGGACGGCAGGCCAATCGCGGTCGAGACCGCGGTCCTCGTGTGGCGGACGGCGGATGTCGTCATGGCCGCTGACCTGGAGTCGGGGTCGTTGCACGAGGCGCTGGCGCGTGCCGGCCTCCACCTCCGGCGTGGCCACGCGACGATTACCGCGGAAGCGGCTACGCCGGCCGACGCACGCCTGCTGGGCGTGGCCGAGGGCGAGGCTCTGCTCGTCGAACGGCGGGTCATCGTCGATGTCCACGGTCGACCCGTCGAGGCGACCGAATCGCGGTACCCGGGGGACCGGTACGCGCTGGACGTCCGCTTCGAGGTTGACGACAGGCACACCGAGGCCCAGGCATGACTGCGACCGCGCACAGCCGCTCCGGGCGAGCCTGAGATGAGCCGGATGCTCGCCCGCGGGAGGCTGATCATGGACGACTCGATCGTCGCCGGTCGCCTGCACGTCGAACACGGCCGCATCGCGGCGATCGAGCCGGACGACGCCGAGCAGGACGGCCCGTTCGTGGCGCCAGGCTTCGTCGACCTTCACGTTCACGGCTGGGGCGGCTACGACGCGATGGGCTCGCGGACCGACCTCGATGGGATGGCCCGAGCGCTCCTGCGCCACGGGGTGACGTCGTTCCTGCCGACCGCCGTGACCGCCGAGCTCGGCGTCCTGACAGCCTTCGCCGACCGCGTCCGGGAGTGGATGCCCGGTGCGCCGGCGGACGGCGCTGCACCGCTCGGGTTCAACCTTGAGGGACCGTTCATCTCAGCCCATCGGAAGGGCGCCCAGAATCCGGCCTTCATCGCCGTCCCCGCCATGGTCCCGCGAGAGGCCCTCCGCCCACTTCTGCCCGGCCTGCGGGTGATGACTGTGGCGCCGGAAGTCGAGGGAGGCCTCGACCTGATCCGCTGGCTCAGCGCGAACGGGATCGCCCCGTCACTCGGCCACACGGCTGCAACCCTGGACGAGGCCAGAGCCGGCTACGCCGCGGGAGCCCGGACGACGACCCACCTGTTCAACGCGATGTCGGGAATCGATCATCACGCGCCGGGACTGGCGGTCGCGGCACTGGTCGATGATGCCGTGTATGTCGAGCTCATTGCCGACGGCCAGCACGTCCATCCATCGCTCTGGCCGATCATCGCCAGAACCAAGCCCGCCGGCCGGCTCGTCCTCGTCAGCGACGCGCTGCCGCTCGCGGGTATGGGCGAAGGGCGTACGGCCATCGGTGGACTCGAGGTGGACGTCCTCGGCGGCCGCGCGACGCTTGCCGGTAGCGACACCCTCGCGGGCAGCGTGATCGCCCTCGACAGTGCCGTCCGCAACCTCGTGGGCGTCGGGCTGCTGCTCCCGGCGGCGGTGGCGGCCGCGAGCCGCAATCCGCTCGCGCTCCTCGGCGTGACCGACGGCGGCCGGATCGCGGTCGGCCAACTAGCCGACCTCGTGGAGTTGGACGACGAGCTGGACGTTGTGCGCGTCGCCCGCGCCGGGGCGTGGATCAGTCCTCTCTCATAGATAAGGTTTACTATGCGTTGGAGACAGCGCACCGCACCCCGACTTCGTCGCGCTCGATCACCTCCGCTTGGCCGACAATCGCGGAAGGAGTGAGTCTTGGCCACCGAACCCGCAGATGTCCTCATCGTCGGCGCGGGCGCGTCCGGCGGCGTCGTGGCCCGGCGGCTCTCGGAGGCCGGCTTCCGCGTGGTGTGCCTGGAGCAGGGCGACTGGCACGACCGGTCCGAATACCGGGGCCCTGAGCTCGACTGGGAGTTGACGGCCCGCAAGCAGTGGTCGGCGAGCCCGAACATCCGCGGCCTCCCCGAGGACTACCCGGTCGACGACACCGAGGCTGCGGTGTCGCCGCTCATGTTCGCCGGCGTCGGTGGCTCGATGATCCTATTCGCCGGGGCGTGGCCGCGGATGCTGCCCTCCGATTTTCGAGTCCGCTCGCTCGACGGGATCGCGGACGACTGGCCGCTGACCTACGACGAGCTGCGGCCCTACTACGAGCGCAGCGACCGGCACTTCGGCGTTTCCGGGATGGGCGGCGATCCGGCTTACCCGCCCGGTGGCGAGGATCCGCCGCTACCGCCCTTGCCGCTCGGTGCGGGCGGGCTCAAGGTCGCCCGGGCCCATGCCCGTTTGGGCTGGCATTGGTGGCCGGAGCCGAATTCGATCCTCTCAGTGCCTTACGACGGGCGTCATCCGTGCGTTCAGCGCGGCACCTGTCAGCAGGGCTGCAATGAAGGCGCCAAGGCGTCCACCGACCTGACCCATTGGCCGCGCGCGATCGCCCTCGGAGCGAAGCTCGTGACCGGCGCCCGCGTCCGGCGCCTGGAGACGAATGGGGCCGGTCTCGTGACCGGCGCGACGTGGCTCGACCGCGACGGTGGCGAGCACTTCGAGCCGGCTCGGGTCGTCGTGCTCGCGGCCAATGCCATCGGCACGCCGAGGCTTCTGCTCCTGTCGACGTCGCCGGCGTATCGCGACGGACTGGCGAACTCCTCGGGCCTCGTGGGTCGCCGGCTGATGATGCATCCCTTCGCCAACGTTGCCGGCTTGTTCGACGAGGATCTCGAGAGCTGGCAGGGCCAGTTCGGCTGCTCAATCGAGTCGTTCGAGTTCTACGAGACGGACGAGCGGCGGGGCTTCGTCCGTGGCGCGAAGTGGGGCCTGGCCCCGACGGGCGGTCCCGTCAACGCCGCTCTCCCGAGTCGCGCCGGGACGCAGGTCTGGGGTCCGGACCACCACCTGCACGTCCGCTCCCATTTCGGACGCGGCGCCAACTGGGGCCTGTTCAGCGAGGACCTCCCNNTACACGATCTCCGACAACTCCCGCCGGCTGCTCGACTTCCACATCGCACGGGCGTCGGAGTCCCTGCTCGAGGCCGGCGCGCACACGATCGAGGTCGATCGACTGATGCGCTATTCCGGGTGGCATCTCCTCGGCACTGCCCGGATGGGTGACGATCCCGCGACCTCCGTCGTGGACCGCTGGAACAAGGCGCATGACGTCCCGAACCTCTACGTTGTCGACGGCAGCTGCTTCGTGACCTCGGGTGGGGTGAACCCGACGTCGACGATCTGCGCGCTCGCACTGCGAGCTGCCGACCACATCGTCGAAACCCGGTTCCAGCAGCATGTGCCGGCATGAACGTCTCCGCCACGCCGACCGGGCGGCCGGCCGACCCGCTGCTCGCGCTCGAGCCGGAACGGCGAGCCAGGCTCACCGCCCTCGCCGACCACCTCATCCCCGAAGCGCACGGCATGCCGTCGGCAGGCGAGGTCGTCGGCGACGAGCGGCTGCGTTTCGTGCTCGGCGCCCGGCCCGATCTCATCGATCCGCTCCGAGCGGCGTTGCGTGACGAGCTCGGGGACGACCCGGCTGCGCGGCTGGCCGCCCTCGAACGCGAGCCGCACCTCAATGGCGCGCTGCAGCTCGTGATCGTCGCCGGGTACTACACGGACAAGGACGTCCGTGAACGGCTGGGCTATCCGGGCCAGCTGGCGCAGCAGGTGAACGCCTGGCGCT
>PLZO01000040.1 GCA_003152165.1 Chloroflexota bacterium | reverse complement strand
AGCGCCACAACGTGAGCCGCCTGGTCGGGGCACCCCCCGGCTATGTCGGGTTCGACGAGGGTGGCCAGCTGACCGAGGCGGTCCGGCGCAAGAGCTACGCCGTCGTCCTGCTCGACGAGGTGGAGAAGGCCCATCCCGAGGTCTTCAACATCCTTCTCCAGATTCTCGAGGACGGCCACCTCTCGGACGCCAAGGGCCGCCGGGTCGACTTTCGCAACTGCATCATCATCATGACCAGCAACCTCGGCGCCAAGCAGCTCCAGACCAACTCGTCGCTGGGCTTCCGCAAGCAGGGCGACTCGGACGCGTCGCGTGCCGAGGCTTCCTACGAGTTGATGCGCGAGAAGGTGGCCGCCGAGCTCAAGCAGAGCTTCCGTCCGGAGTTCCTTAACCGGATCGACGCCACGGTCGTCTTCCGCAGCCTGACGGTCGAGGAGATCGGCGAGGTGGTCGACATCCTGCTTGCCCGGGTCCGCGACCAGCTCCGGGCACAGCAGATGCTGCTCGAGGTCACCCCGGCCGCCAAGGCCCACATCATCAAGATCGGCTATGACGTCGCTTATGGGGCACGGCCGCTGCGGCGGGTCATCCAGAACATGATTGAGGATGTCCTGGCCGAGCACCTCCTGCTCGGCAAGTACGAGCCCGGCACGACCATCCTCGTCGATAAGGGCGCCGAAGCTGGTCTCGAGATCCACGCGGCCGACGAGAAGACCCCCGTCGAAGCCGTCTAGCGACCGGCCGGCGGATGGCCAGGGCCCAGAGTCGCTACGTCTGCCAGTCATGCGCTGAGGTATTCCTGAGGTGGGAGGGCCAGTGCCGCAACTGCGGCGGCTGGAACAGCCTGGTCGAGACGTTGATCCGCGAGCCCTCGAAGGGCATTCGGGCGGCCGGGCCGCGCGCCGCCCGGCTGGCGACACGGGGTGGCGAATCACCCGAGGCGCTGGCGCGGGTCACCGATCTGGACCTACCTCGGCTGAGCGTCGCCTTGCCCGAACTCGACCGAGTTCTCGGCGGCGGGCTTGTGCCCGGCTCGGTCGTCCTCCTGGGCGGTGAGCCTGGGATCGGCAAGTCGACCCTGCTCCTCCAGGCCGCCGCCGGCGTCGCCGCTTTCGGAACGGTCCTGTATGCGAGCGGCGAGGAGTCGGCCGCCCAGGTCCGGCTGCGGGCCACCCGGCTCGGCCTGACCGACGGGCCGGCCGGCAAGACCGTCCGGGTCGTTGCCGAGTCGTCCATCGACCGGATCGTGGACCTGGCGATGGCCGAGCGGCCGAACCTGCTGATCGTCGATTCCATCCAGACTGCGACGGTCGACGACCTCGACGGGGCAGCCGGCAGCGTCGGACAGGTTCGCGAGTCGGCCCTCCGTCTGATGGAGCTGGCCAAAGGCAACGGCTCGAGCGGACCGCTGGGCCGTGCCGGCGCGATTGCCGTGGTCCTGGTCGGCCACGTGACGAAGGACGGCTCACTGGCCGGTCCGAAGACGCTCGAGCACCTCGTCGATGCCGTGATCGGCCTGGAAGGCGAACGCTTCGCGACGCTGCGACTGCTGCGGGCCACGAAAAACCGGTTCGGATCCACCGAGGAAGTTGGCGTCCTGGAGATGGGCGAGCACGGCCTGTCGGCCCTGGGCGACCCGGCCCGGGCATTCCTCGCCGAACACGTGGACGGCGCGCCGGGTAGCGTCGTGGCACCGACCCTCGAGGGCTCGCGGCCGCTCCTCGTGGAGGTCCAGGCGCTGACCGCCTCAAGTGCCTATGGCACACCCCGACGGACCGCCAGCGGCATCGATCAGAATCGGCTGGCCTTGCTCGTCGCGGTTCTCGGCCGGCGAGCGGGGATCGGGTTGGGTAGCCACGATGTCTACGCCAACCTGGCCGGCGGGCTGGTCCTGGATGAGCCGGCTCTCGACCTACCCCTCGCGATCGCCCTGGTCAGCTCATTCCGCGATCGCCCGGTCCGTGAGGGAACCGTTGCGATCGGCGAGGTCGGCCTGCTCGGCGAGCTACGCTCGGTCAGCGGCCTTGAGCGACGGCTACGCGAGGCAGCCCGCCTGGGCTTCAGCCGGGCGATCGTTCCACGGGCCAGTCGGGGCGGCCAAGCCCTCGTCATCGACGGCCTGGAAGTGGTTGCCGTGGCCACCCTGCGCGAGGCCCTGGAACGGGCACTCGCGTAATGGTCCCAGCCTGACGAGCGTCTGCCGGCGATGCTAGGCTGACCGATCATCGGGCTCGCACCCGGGACCGGGCACGGCTCGCCCATCCCGCCGCATCTTGAGGGACCGTGATCCGCATCATCCGCCTGCTGGGCGCCGCGCTCGGGGCGTTCATCGGGCTCGGCCTGGCCACGGCGAGCGGTCAGTTCCAGGAAACCGGAACCTCGTACGGCCTGATCCTGGCCGGGTGGACGGTAGCTTGGCTGATCGTCGGCTTCGCGATCCTGCCCTACCTCACCATCGTGCCCGCGACGTGGATCGTGCGCAGCGTCCAGGCGCTTTCGACCGCCGAGTTCGTCACCGCCGTCGGCGGCCTGATCATCGGCCTGCTGATGGGCCTCCTCCTGGGCGCCCCGTTGTCGAACTTTCCCGACCCGTTCGGACGGTGGCTGCCACTGGCAACTTCGATCGGCTTCGGCCTGGGGATGGTTGGGTTGACCGTCGCCAAGCGCCAGGACCTGATCGTGGCGGCCGAGGCGATCGGGATCTTTCGGCGCCAGGAGCCGAGCGATGAGGCGGCCGCCCGCAAGGGCGATCCGCACATCATCGTGGACACCAGCGCGATCATCGACGGCCGGATCGCCGAGATCGTGGAGTCGGGCTTCATCTACGGCACGCTGGTGATCCCGCGGTTCGTCCTCGAGGAGCTCCAGCACATTGCCGACAGTTCTGACACCCTCCGCCGCAATCGGGGCCGGCGCGGGCTGGAGATCCTGGCCAAGATGCAGAAGGACTCGCCTACCCCGGTCGAGATCGTGGAGGACGAGGTGCGCGACGTCGCCGAGGTCGATGCCAAGCTCGTCGCCCTGGCCAAACGTTACAGCGGTGCGATCCTGACCAACGACTTCAACCTCAACCGGGTGGCCGAGTTGCAGGGTCTCAGGGTCCTCAACATCAACTCGCTGGCCAATGCCGTGAAACCGGCCCTCCTGCCCGGCGAGGAACTCCGGGTGAAGGTGATCCAGGATGGCAAGGAAGCCGGCCAGGGCGTTGGCTTCCTCGACGACGGCACGATGATCGTCGTGGAGGGCGGCGCCCGGTTCATCGATCGGGAGCTCGACGTGACCGTCACCCGCGTCCTCCAGACGGTGGCCGGGCGGATGATATTCGCCCAGCCGCGGACGGAGTGACCACCGCCGCGGGGCGCGGGACCGTCGATGCCGTGGTCGTTGCTGCCGGGGGTAGCCGCCGGATGGCCGGGAGCGACAAGCTCGCAATGCCGATCGGGGGACGACCCCTGCTGGCCTGGACGCTCGAGCGGCTGGGCGCGGCACCCGAGATCGCCCGGATTGTCGTGGTGACGGCAGCCGATCGGCTGGCCGCCGTGAGCAGGGCCGGCTGGCTACCGAATTCGGTGATCGACGTGGTGGCCGGCGGCCCGCGCCGCCAGGAGTCGGTCGCGGCCGGGGTCGCTCGACTCGCCCGGGAACCCGGTGGCGGAGACCCGGATCGGCTGATCCTCGTCCAGGACGGCGCCCGCCCGCTGGTCTCGGCGGACCTTGTGGCCGCCGTCGTCGCCGCGACCCGCGAGCATGGCGCGGCTATTCCGATCCTGGCTGTGGCCGAGACGATCAAACGCGTCGTCGATGGCCGGATCGTGGAGACCCTCGATCGGGCCGCGCTGGGCACCGCCCAGACCCCGCAGGGCGTCCGGCGCGGACTCCTCGAGCAGGCTTACGCGGCGTTCCCGCCGGCCGGCGCGCGGACATTCACCGACGAGGCCGGGCTCCTGGAGGCCTGCAACATCTCCGTCCATGCCGTTCCCGGAGATCCGATGAACCTCAAGGTGACCGTGCCCGAGGATCTCGTTTGGGCCGAGGCCGCGCTCGTCGGACGGCGCGGTCCAGGCGCGCCCGGGATCCGGGTCGGCTTCAGTACCGACAGCCATCCGTTCGGGCCGGGCGAGCCGCTCGCCCTCGGCGGGATCACGATCGAAGGGGCGCCGCGCCTGCACGGTCATTCCGACGGCGACGTCGCCCTCCACGCCGTTGCCGACGCGCTGCTCGGTGCCTGTGGCCTGGGCGACCTTGGTCGCCAGTTCCCGGCGGGCCCGGAGACGGCCGCAGGGATCGCCAGCTCGGAGCTCCTCAGGGCGGTCCTGGGTCGGGTCGTCGACGCCGGCTATCGACCGTCATCGCTCGATCTCACGATTGTCGCCGCCCGGCCCCGCCTGGCCGGCCGCCTGGACGAGATACGCTTGGCGATCGCCGGCCTCGTTGGCCTCGGGCCGGACCGGGTGAATGTCAAGGCGTCGACCGGCAACCTCGAAGGTTGGGAGGGGGCGGGCCGCGGAATCAGCGCTTCGGCCGTCGCCGTCGTGGAGGCGGCCGGGGAGAAGGGTTTGGCGGGCGAGCCGTGACCGCGATGACACTCCGCCTGCTTGACACCCTCAGCGGCCAGCAGCGCGAGCTGGTGCCGCTCGAGACGGGCCATGTCCGAATCTACTCGTGTGGACCAACGGTCTACGGTCCCGCCCATATCGGCAACTTCCGCTCATTCCTGTTTGCCGACCTGCTCGTGCGCTACCTCCGCTACCGCGGGCTACGGGTCACCTGGGTGATGAACATCACCGACATCGACGACAAGATCATTCGCGGAGCCGCCGCCCAGGAAATTACGATCGGGGAGATGGCGAAGCATTGGACGGACCGGTTCCTGGCCGACGCCGCCGCTCTTCGGATGACCCCTCCCGACGTGCTGCCCAGGGCCACCGAGCACATTCCCGAGATCACGACCCTGATCGCCAGCCTGCTCGAGCGCGACCATGCGTACCGCACCGAGGATGGCTCGATCTTCTTCAGGATCGCGTCCTGGCCGGCCTACGGGCGCCTCGCCCGGCTGGACCCTGAGCAGCTCCGGGTGGGCGAGCGCGTCGAGGCTGATGAGTATGGCAAGGACGACGTGCGCGACTTCGCCCTGTGGAAAGGTCCCAAGCTCGGTGAGCCGACTTTTTCGACGCTGCTCGGCGAGGGCCGACCAGGCTGGCACATCGAGTGCTCGGCCATGAGCATGAAGCACCTAGGGCCATCGTTTGACATCCACACCGGTGCGGTCGACCTGATCTTCCCCCACCACGAGGACGAACTAGCCCAGAGTGAGGCGGCGACCGGCCTGCCGTTCGTCCAGACCTGGCTCCACTGCGCCCACCTCCAGATGGCCGGCTCGAAGATGGCCAAGTCGACCGGGAACATCGAACGGGTTGGCGACCTGCTCGGGCGGGGCATCTCAGCCCGCGCCCTGCGCTACGTCCTGATCGCCGTCCACTACCGCGCCCCTCTCAACTATGTGGATGCCTCGCTGGTTGCCGCGGGCTCAGCGCTCGAGCGGCTCGACGCGCTCCTCGCGGCGCTGGCGGCCTATCGCGAGGACGGCCCCGACGATAGCGGCCTGGCTGACCTGATCGCGGGCACTCGCGCCGGGTTCGAGCGCGCCCTCGACGACGACCTGAAAATTGCGCCGGCCCTCGCCGTGCTGTTCGATTGCGTCCGCGAGGTCAATCGTCGGATTGACGCCCGGACGCTGTCCACCGCGGATGCTGAAATCGTGACATCCTTCCTGCACAATCTCGACCGCGTTCTCGGGATCGGGCCGGATCCCGTCGACGACGGGCTCACGCCCGACATGGAGGCGCTCCTCGAGGCACGCGCCGCCGCGCGAACCGGGCGGAACTGGTCGGAATCGGATCGCCTTCGCGATGAGCTTGCCCAGCACGGCATCGTCGTTGAGGACACGCGCGACGGCCAGCGCTGGCGTCGACTGGAGGAACATCATGGCTGACGGCGAGAGCCCCAAGGCCCGCCCGAAGCGGGTCAAGCCGGATCGACCACGCCCAACGACGAACTCCTTTCGCCCGACCGGCGTTGGATCGCCCCGGCAGACTGGCCAGCGCCCGGGCGGGGGGCAGCGCACGAGCGGCGGCCAGCGCCCGGGCGGTCAGAGGACCCGCCCGACCGGCGGCGGCCCGTTCCATCCCGCCGGCGGGGCAGCCAGCGGCGGGCACGCGGCGGATTCGCGCATCCCGCGTGGCCCCGACGACTGGTCGTCGGACAACCAACCCATGGGTCAGTCCCGCGATGATCGACCGGGCGGTGACCGACCTTGGTCCGGCCGCGCCGGCGGGGACCGCGCTCGCTTCGACGGCCCACGGCCTGAGCGTTCCGGGTTTGGCTTGCGCGGCCGCGCTGAGCGCCCCGCACCCTGGTCGGGTGGACCGCCGCCTGCATCCGACCGGCGTCCTCGCCCCAGCTACGACCGGCCCCCCGGACGAGTCGACCGCTCTGGGCCGGACCAAACCGGTGGGTTCGGCGACCGACCGCGGCCCGGCAACATTGCCTCTCGCCCACGCAGGTTCGACGACAGTCCGCGCCCAAGTGGTTTCGTGCCGCGGCCCGTGGACGGCCGGTTCGAGCCCGCCGAGCGGCCACTCGAACGGCCATTCGAGCGCCCTCGACCCGCCCGTCCGGACCTCGATCGGCCGTCCGGCCCCAATCGCGGCAGACCGTCGGGCCCCCGGCCGTTTGGTGCCCGCCCCGACCGCCCTCGGGCGGATTTCGCTCGGCCGACCACGTTCAACCGCCCCGGGCTCAAACCGCCCGAGGCGGGCCTGGTCGAGTCGGGTGACGAGATCGTCGCCGGTCGTCGGCCGGTTGAGGAGGCGTTCGTCGCCCGTCGGGAGGCGCGCCGGCTGCTGGTTGTGCCCCAGCGTCGCGGAGCCCTCGAGAAGCTCGTCCTTCATGCGACCAGCCTGCGAATTCCGATCGTCGAGGTGGAAGGCGGCTCGCTGACCGCCCTGACCGGCTTCGACGGACACCAGGGGGTAGCGCTGGTCGTGGCGGCCCGGCGCTATGCCAGCGTGACTGAGATCCTGGCCCGGGCGATCGAGCGCGGCGAGCCGCCGTTCGTGCTCATCCTCGACTCGCTCGAGGATCCCCAGAATGTCGGCACCCTGCTGCGCAGTGCGGAGGCCGCTGGTGCCCATGGCGTGATCTTCCCGACCCGCCGCCAGGCGCCTCTCAGCCCGGCCGCCGTCAAGGCTTCGGCTGGTGCCGTCGAGCATCTCCTGCTGGCTCCCGTCGACGACCTGGCCGGCGCGCTGGCCGACCTGCACGTCGCCGGCCTGCGCATCGTAGGGGCAGAGGCCGAGGCGCCCCTCACCGTCCGCCAGGCCGACCTGCGCGGTCCGCTCGCGCTGGTGATCGGCAGCGAAGGCCAGGGCCTGGGTCCCACGGTGCGTCGCCGCTGCGACTTGATGGTCAGGATCCCCATGCGCGGGGCGATCGGATCGCTCAATGCATCGGTCGCCGGTTCGATCCTTTTGTTCGAAGCGACCACCCAGCGAGGCGCCTTCGAGACACCGGCCGTGCCGCCCGCTCCGGCCGGGGCCTCGCCGGCCGAATTCGTGGCTCCTGCGCCCGCACCGGTGCCCGATCCGGTCGCTGTTCCTGATTCAGCCCAGCCGGTCGGCGTGGCTCTGGACGCGGGGCCTGCCACGGGACGGCCCCGTCCGGCCAAGGCAGCGAAGGCCGCCAAGCTCGAGGCCGAGCTCGGGGCCAAAAGCGCGAAGGCCGCCAGGACCTCGACCAGAACCCCGAAGGCAGCCGCGAAGTCCCTGATGCCGGCCGCCAGGTCGCCGAAGCCCGCTTCGAAGGCGGGCACGCCGGCCGGGGCGCTACCCGAGGCGACCAGTCCGGTCGACGACCTGCTCCCATAGTGGCATCAGATCGCAGCTGGCCGATTCGATATGCAGCCCATGCGTAGCGAGCACCCATAACCCGTTGTAAGCAGGCAAATCAAGGCTTCGAGCCGATCCTTGGCCACGAGTCCGCGCACGAATCGTGTCCTAGGAGTGGGTTGGGCTCGCGGCCAGACCGCCACTTCGAGCTTGCAACCTGCTTGCTAAGCGTGGGCTGAATATTCCGGACGTCGCCAGCACCAATGAGCGGCCCAACGCCCATGTTCGCGACCGGTCTTGTCTGCATCTGGTGCACACAGGCGCTCGGTCCGCGGGCAAGGATGTCCGGTCCAACTCGTCGAGTCCATATAGCAGATGCACGATTCCCTGGCTGGCGAGCCGAGGTCGTCGATCAATGGGCACCGCTCGACCGCGCGCCGCGATGGCCCGGGCACGGAACCCCTGGGTACGGAACCCCGGGTACAGAACCGGACCGCTTGACCCGTTCGGGCGCTGAGCCCTATCATCTCCGGGCGCCACGGGACCTCCTGCGGTATGGTTCTGCGCGCCGACGTAGCTCAATTGGTAGAGCAGCGGTTTTGTAAACCGCCGGTTCCGGGTTCGAGTCCCGTCGTCGGCTCCAACGCGAATAACGCCCGTATCCCGATCCACCGCGGGCCGCAGCCCGATCGGGCACGTTTTCATGGGTAGGTTGAGCAGGTGGTGAGCTCCGCTGACTGTAGATCAGCCGTCTTCGACTGTGGGGGTTCGATTCCCTTCCTGCCCACCAAGTTCTGAGCCCGACAATCGGAAGGATCCCTGGCCCACATAGCTCAGCTGGCAGAGCACTTCCTTGGTAAGGAAGAGGTCATCGGTTCGAGTCCGATTGTGGGCTCCACTACCGCGGCGCGGCCGCAGGATGTTCCAAAATCGGGCCTACAACCCGAAGTACCCGCAGGTGATGGACCGGCACGGCGATGCCGCTCGGCCGGCACCTCGACAGATGGAGTGAAAGCGCTCACGTGGCGAAGAAGAAGTTCGAGCGGA
>PLZO01000064.1 GCA_003152165.1 Chloroflexota bacterium | reverse complement strand
AGATCTCATAGCTGGCCCTGCGGTAGTCCTCCGTCGTCACGGGCGCGATCGTATTCGACCAACAACCCCCGTGCGAAGAGCGCGCGGATCGTGATGTTGTGGTGGGAAAGGAACACTCTCGGCGAGAGTGGTGCTTTCCGCCGATAGCAAGACTTCGAGACTGCTCGGTCGAGACGCCTGGATTGGACGGAGGCTGTCGCACAAACCCCCGAAGGCCTCGCTGGATCCGTCCTAAGGGTGGGGTCGAAAGATCCGAAGGTCCTCGCTCGGCCGCGGCGCGCTCTGCTCGGCCGCGGCGCTCCCGGCGCCTTCCACGGCCGTCACAGCAAGCGCAGCCCAAGTTCTCGTAGACGGCTTTGTGCAACACCCTCGACGAAAAGCAGGCGCGCTCATGCAAGCTCCGCCCACGCCCGCTTTCGCGAGGATGTATCGTGCACACTCGCGGCACAGTGACGCGGGGACTCAAACCATGCTTACCCTGGAAATCGGCAGCTTCGAGGCATGGCGCTTCTGGTTTCGATTCGCAGTTTCGGCTCTGCAAAGCCATAGATGCGACGAAGTGCGGATGCGGGGACAAAGACGGAACCACGACGGGCTCCTGGAACACCTGATGGAGCCGATCGCTAGGCAGGCTCGCCAGCGGGCCGCGGATATGATCCGCGACGCGGCATCACGACCCTGAATGGCGGTTCAACTCCGGTCTTGCCGTAGCAACCGGGCGCGAATCGCGCAGGAGTTGAGACGCTCGCTCTCTACGCAGAGGGAAAGCTCGAAGCTCGTGAGGTTCACGCCTGGGCCTCGTCCGAGGCGACAGCCTCGAGTGCGTCGTGTGAGACGACTGCTTCGCCATGGAAGAACTCACGATCACGTCGTCGACGTCCTCGGGATCGTGCGCGCAGTGATCGTGCAGAGCGGCCTTCCGGTCGGCTCTAGGCGCCCGGAAACGCATTGCAGATTGAGAGG
Source organism: Chloroflexota bacterium (assembly GCA_003152165.1). Classification (GTDB taxonomy): domain Bacteria; phylum Chloroflexota; class Limnocylindria; order Limnocylindrales; family CSP1-4; genus Palsa-1033. The sequence continues at coordinate 61,933 of PLZO01000064.1, read as the reverse complement.
CACCAGGGCGTCGCCGCCGTCATCGCGCAGGCGGCTTCGGGTTCTGCCCGTTGGGTAGTGTTGCCTTGCTCAGGGTCACGGCGCCGACAATGACCGATTCGTGGGGTGCGCCGGCCGAGGGGCCCTGTCGGTTCAGGTAAGTGACTTCGAACCCCTCGCTCGACGCGCAGGAGGGCGTGAGCACGAAGAGCCCGAGCGAGGTGGTTCTGAGTGGTTCGTGCGCTCTGACGTTGCGGTATAGGCCCCAGCTTTCCCCGGGCCGACCACCGGCCTTGCATGTGGCGAACCCCTGGATGGAGTAGACGGCGGCTGGGGAGGTGACCGCGTAGGGAGCCGTGAACGCGACCTCGCCCTTGTAGCACGGGTAGAGCAGGAACGCAGCGTTGCACGCTGCGCGGGCCTGGGGCAGGAGCGTGAGATGAATCCTCGCGTGCAGGCTGCGTGTCGGGTGAGACCGTCTTTCCTGTTCAACAACCTGCCTCGGTAGCGGTGTGGGGTGCGTGCCGGACGGCTCGTGGAGCGTGATGCTGCCGAGGGGCGTGGGTTGTGGCAGGCCGCCCGCGAAGCTGACGTATTCGACGGTGAACGTCACCGCCCGTCCGCACGCTTCCGAGAGAACGCCCCCGACTGGGATGGTCACGAGCGCGCCGCGCGCGACGTCGGCCTGAGAGCCTCCTCCGGAGAGCCTGTGGTGGCAGAGTGGCGCGCTCACCGAATAGTTCTCGTCGGCGTTGGTGACGGGGTAGGGCGCATTGAAGCTGATCTGTGCGCTCGTGATCACGTGGTTGTGGATCTGCAGCTGTGCGTGCAGAGGCACGCGCACGATGGGAAGCGCGGCCGGGTGTGGTGGCGGCACTTCCGAGAGTCCGCATGAGGCCAACCGCACGTTGCCGCGGTCGACGCACGCCCGTCCCGCATAGCTGTAGGTGATCGCGGTCAGTGCCCCGTTTGGGCCGGCCGGTGAGCTGTAGTTGCCCGGTTCGTCTCTACCGGCGCTCCCGCTGACGCTCCACCGCGGCCGTCCGCTGCTGTAGCGCTGCACGATCAGATACGCGCCCAAACCCGGGAGCACTGACTGGGTGCGCGTCTCCGAGCCTTCGCGGTAAGTGATGCTCACGGCGTGCACTCCGAGCAACCCAAAGGAGATCTCGCGGCGGTCGGCGGGCAGACCGTCGACCTGGTGGGGGCTGGCGGCGGCGCTGAGCCCGAGCCCCACGCTGTCGCCGGCGTAGATGTCGCCGGGACTCGAGCAGTTTCCGGCCATCCATCCGGCATCCCTCGCGAGGACGTCTGGGAGCGCGTCTGCGGGCAGCGGGTGGAAGCGCCCATCGTTGTGAAACGCGCCATCGACGCCGAGCTGTCCGAGCTGGCCGTGATAGACGCGGCCGATCTGCACGCAGATCAGGCCGCGCGTGGTGTGGATGATCCGCATTCCCCACGGCAGGCCGCCCGCTGGGTCTGCCGCCCGCAGGGGGAGCAGCCGCGCGCCACCGGCCACCGGAATGCCCTCGCCGCCGGTCGCGACCGGGGCACGCACGGTGCCGACAGGCGCGCCGGTGAGGATCACCCCGGTCGCCGCGAGCGTGATCGCGGCGGTGGCGAGCACGAGCGCGAGCGCGACGAGTACGACGCGCACGTGCGCGGATGCGCGGCGTCGCGGTGATGTACGCGCGAAGCGTGTGCCGAAGAGCGCCGGCAGCGGGCCCCGCCGTGCGTGTCGGCGACGCCCGGCCTGCACCAGCTCCTGCCCGAACCTGTCCATCGCGTCCATCCTTAGGCCTCCTTCATTCTCGTGCGGAGCTCAGCGAGCCCGCGGCTCACGCGCTTGCGGACCACCGACTCCGAGCACCTCAGGCGTCGGGCCAGCTCGTCGTATTCGGTTTCTTGGAGTACCCGTCCTTCGATCGCGCCGCGCTGCTCAGCTGACAGCCGCTCGAGCTCGAGCAGCCCAGCGCCCCCGGCTGCCGCGGCCGCCCGCTGCTCCACGCGCTCGATGTCCTCGTCGCTGAATACGAGCGGCTCAAGGCCCAAGCGCCTGCGCGCCCGGTCCTCGACCTGTCCGCGGCGGATCGAGTCCACCATCTTGTGGTGTGCGATCGTAAACAGCCACGCGAGCGCCGAGCTCCGCTGCGGGCTGTAACGCGGCAGGGCCGACAGCGCCGCGGCGAACGTCTCCGCGGCCAGGTCAGCAGCGAGCTCGCGGTCGCCCGTGCGCCGCAGGAAGAAGGCGAGCACGGCGTCCACGCGCCGCTCGTAGAAGAGCCCAAACGCCTCCGCGTCGCTCCTGCCCGCAACAAGAAGCGCCTCATCAGCACGGTCACCATCGACACCCACAACCAGTACATCGTGAAGGACGGCAGTTTGTGACGCGAGAGCGAGGCTGAGCATCCCGCTACTAGTCGATGGCAGTTACGTGCGTGGTGCCTGTGGCTCACAGCACGGGCCACCACTCGACCCGTAAGTGCTTTGCGGGCATTGCGAGCGTCAGCCAGTCTCGAGGCACGCTGGCGCAATGGACGAGTTGCAGGCGCGCCAGAGAGATCTCCGCCTGCGCCTGCTTTCCCGCGGATGTACTGATCGACTCGGTGCTCACGCCGCGGAAGGCCCAGGGGACTCAAACCGCGTTTACCCTGGAAATCGCGCGCTTCGCGGCACAACGTTAGGCCGCGTCCATTCGAGTTGTGGCTCTACAAAGCCACAAATGCGACGAAGTGCGGATGCGGGTACAAAGACGGAACCACGATGGCCTCCTTGAGCACCTCATGGAGCCGGTCTCCCGGCAAGCCCGCCGACGGGCTGCGGAGCTGATCCGGGACGCGGCATGATGACGGTGTCCGGCGTCAGGCCAAGGTCGGCAAGGGTGCATGGTCATCCTGGCTGGCAGTGATCTGATGGAATCCTCGGTCCCCGCGGGCGGCGGCTGGGTTCGCTCGCGCTCCGAGGAAGGGTGTCGAGCATGAGCTCGTTTCTCCGCAGGCGCTTCAGCTACGCGAACGTGGCCGCGACGATGGCGCTTGTGTTCGCGATGGGCGGCAGCGCAGTTGCCGCCAGGCACTACCTGATCAGCTCGACGCGGCAGATCAGCCCCAAGGTACTGAGGGCGCTCAAGGGGAACGGCGCGACCGGGCCGCGGGGGGCGGTCGGAGCGCGTGGCAACGAAGGGCCGCCGGGCACGGAAGGACCGCAGGGCAAGCCCGGTGCCGTCGGGCCAACGTTCAGCGCGCACGCGGGCGAAGACGTGCCCAAAGGGATAGGTCGCCTGTCGGCCATCAAGGCTCTTACCGTCAATCTGCCGTCCCCTGGAAATCTGATGGTCAGCGGCTCGTTCTACGGTGTCGTCGAGTGCATGACTGGGACCGGGACATGCGCGTCTGGGACACTCTTCCTGGCCGTCGATGGCGTCGCCGTACCGGGCAGCGCAGTAGCACTCGGCAACTTCCCCGAAAAAGGGATCGGCCCAAAAGAAGGCGATCAGGTGTTCTCGACCTCGGGTCGCCTTTCTGGGGTCAGCGCGGGCAAACACACGATCGCGTTCGAGATCGGCGATCTCGAAGAATTCCCCGGAACGATGACGGCCCTGACGGTAGGTCTAGACGGCGCGCAACTCGACATCACCCTCACCGGCTGACCGAATCGCGGGGCCGACTGCGCGGGGCGTTTCGGCTCTACAAAGGCATAAACCCGACGAGATGCGGATGAGAGGACTCGAACCTCCACCTGGTTGCCCAGACACGGACCTGAACCGGGCCGCAAGGGGCCAGATGTGTCCGCCCGCGTCCAGATCGTCCATTTCGTGGGGTTTCGCGGACGCATCGGATGCATCTGGCGCGACGACTGTTGTCAGACTGTTGTCACCGGCGGCGCTCAATGCGGTATCGATGCGAGCATGGCGGAGCCAACTGCTTCTCATCCGGCGCGGGCGTCCGCCGCCGGCCCGGCGATGCGCTTGCACCACGCCCAAGGCGGAGCGAGCCGCGGGGCCGGTGACGGCTCGCGCGCACGACGCTTCGGCGATCATCAAGTGATGGTCAATCCCGCAGGTGGCGAGTCGCCCTGGGAGATCCCGCGGATCCCCGCCTCGGCTGGCGCGCTGATCTACGACGAGGCCGGCAGGTTGCTGATCTTGAAGCCGAACTACAAGGCGGGATGGACGATACCTGGCGGCCAGCTCGAGGAGACCGGCGAGTCGCCGTGGCAGGGATGCCGGCGCGAGACGCTCGAGGAGTGCGGCCTCGAGATCAAGCGTGGCCGGCTGGCCTGCGTCGACTTCCTGCGGCCGCGCTCGGGCCGGCCCGGCGGTGTGCGCTTCCTGTTCGACTGCGGCCCCCTCCGCGACGAGCAACTCGCGACGATCACAATCGACTGCGCCGAGATAGACGATTACCGGTTTGCCGAGCTGGGCGACGCCACCGCGCTCCTCAGCGGCCCAGTCCGGCGTCGGGTCCTGGCGGCCGCCGGCAGCAAGCACTGCGTCTATCTCGAGGACGGGCGGCGCGTCAAGGACGTCCGCAGCTGACGCCAATCGGCGCAGCCCACGCCGATGGACTCCGGGTCCGGCGTTTGCCGCAGCGCAGACGAGGGGTTTGACCGATGCGACCGGCGGCGGCCCGAGCTAGCGTCAGGCTCGCTGGCGACAGAGAACGCCAGAGAACGCGACAGAGAACGAGAGGCAGATGTCGAAGGAGCGCATCATCGCGACGCTCGGCGAGAGCGAGTTGCTGTTGCCCGATCTGATGAGCCGGGCGTTTTCGGCGAACGACCGGGTCAAGTATCTGCTCACGCTCCTGCAGAGCGCGCGCGCCCTGGCCGACGGCGACTTGGATGCGTCGGATCTGCGTGAGGAGCGGCTGGCCAGCGGCGTCGCCGACGCCGGCCTCGATCGCGTCGTGCACGCCAGCACGCGGCGCGACGACGGCTTCTACGTCATCCCCGGGGCCGCCGAGCTGGCCCGCGCGGCCTTCGGCGAGGTGGAGACCATGCTCGTGCCCTTGGGCGCGGCCGGCGTGAAGGCTTCCAAGAAGCTCGGCGAACGCCTGCACCAGCTCGGGCAGGCGGTGCAGCCTGATGGAGACGCGATCACGGCGGAGGACATCTCCCGGCTGACGTCTGGCCGGCGGCGCGATCAGGACAGCCTCCACCTCGTGGTGATGGATGCGCATCGCGAGCTCAACGGGCTAGCGGGGCGCTTGGCGAGCGAATCGATCGCGGGGGCTCTGGCCTACGGGATCGAGGTGGGCGATCGCTCGCTGGTGGGAGCGTTTGCGCGCGGCGTCGAGCGCACCCAGCGCCTGCGTTTCGACCATCCGGGCCTCGGCACTGTGGCCACGCGCAGCGGCGATGCGCTCGTCGTGCAGAACGACATCGGAGAGACGGAGGCGCACGTCGTGGTGGTGAGGATCATCGGGCGAACGGTCACCGTGATCTACACGGACGTGCACCTCGCGCGACTGCTGTTCCTCCAGCGAATGCTCTCCGGACAGGAGATAGGCTGGGAGGACACGCGCTCGCGTGTCGATGGCGCCACGGCCGGGGACCTTTACCACCTTGCCGTGGGCCGTTTCAGGGCGGACTCCGAGGCCGCCCTCGAGGCCTTCTTGGAGCTGCTCGGGTCGCGCATGGTCTTCCTCATCGACTGGAACCGTGCGCGCAAGCGGCTTCGTGGTCTAGTGGGAAACCGCGCTGCTGTCGATCTGCTGGACTGGGCCGCCGAGCGCGAGCTCGGACATATGGCCTTTCTGCTCGCCGGCGGCGAGCAGCTCGTGTACGACGCGCTGACTTTCGCGACCGGACGGGGCACGCGCGCGGGCGAGTCGCTGATCGACGTGCTTGGCGGTCCGGCGGCTATCTCGTACATGCGTGCGGTCCTGCGCATCTGCTCCGAGGGCCTGCTGGCGGGACGATCGCTGTCGCTGGTGGCCGACGAGGCCCGCGCCGAGCTGATCGGCTATGTGCGCACCGCTCGCGAGGAGCTGTTCGAGCTGATCGCTGCTCACGCCGAGCTGGTGGTGTCGATCGGCGAGGCGGCGCGCGACGCGCTGGAGCAGGCGGCGCTGGAGCACCCCAGCCAGGACCGTGCCGAGATCGCCCGGCTGGCGCGCGGTTGGGAGCAGCGCGCCGACGAACTGGTCAACGAGGTCCGCGGGGCGTGTGCGCGCGCTGAGGAGCCGGCGTTCTTCCTCGAGCTCGTGCAGGAGGCCGACGACGTGGCCGACGCGCTCGAGGACGCTGTCTTCTCCTGGACGCTGCTGCCCCAAGGGCGAGTCTCGGGGACCGTCCTCAGCCAGTCACGACGGATGATGGCTCTGGTGCTCGACGCGGCGCGCAGTCATCTGCGAGCCGTCCATTTCGCGCGCAGGATTCACCGCGGCAGCCCCAGCGAGGACATGGAGTCCTTCCTGGAGACGACGCACCGCATCGTCGCGCTGGAGCGCGACACCGACGAGGGGCTGCGTGAGGTTCAGGCGGCGCTCGTCAGGGAGGTCGAGGCGGCCGGCGAGCTGTTTGTCATAGCGCAGGCGACGCAGGGCTGCGAGGAGGCGGCAGACGCCTCGATGCGCGCCGCTCACCTGCTGCGTCGCCAGGTACTCGGCAACGTGGTGCGCTCCGAGCCACCGGTGGCGCGGTCAGAGCCGTCCTCGACGCGGGCCGTGCCCACGCGCGATGAGAGCGAGTCGATCGAGGAGCTCTATGTCGTCGGCCAGGAGGACGGTGGAGTGCCCGATGTCGCATCTATCGGCGTCAAGGGCCACGGTCTCGCGCGCATGGCCCGCGCCAAGCTGCCGGTGCCCGACGCTGTGATCCTCAGCACCGCGGTGCACCGCAACTTGGCGGCGGGGCGCGAGGACGCGCGGCTGCGGATGCTCGTGTCCGCCGCGGTTGGCGCGCTGCAGGCGCGCAGCGGCCTGCGACTGGGAAGCGCGCGCCGCCCGCTGATCCTCTCGGTGCGCTCGGGGGCTCCCGCGTCGATGCCCGGCATGCTGGAGACGGTGTTGGACGTCGGGCTGTGCGATGACAGCGTGGAGGGCCTCGTCGCGCTGACCGGCAACCCCCGCCTGGCATGGGACGCTTATCGACGGCTCGTGGAGTCCTTCGCTCGCGTCGTGGCCCGTTGCCCGACGGAGCCCTTCGAGCAGGCTACTGGTGCGCGCATGGAGGCGGCTGGTGTGCACCGTCCACGCGACCTGGACGCGCGGACGCTGGCAGAGCTCACCCGCGAGCACCTGGAGCGCTTTCGCGCTCTCACCGGCAAGCCGCTTCCTCAGAACCCGATCGATCAGGTCGAGGCCGCCGTGCGCGGCGTACTGGAGTCGTGGGACGCGCCCAAGGCGCGCGACTATCGTCGTCTGCACGATCTGCCCGAGACGCTCGGCACCGCGGTCATCCTGCAGCGCATGGTCTTCGGCAACGCCGGCGGCCTATCGGGCTCCGGCGTCGGCTTCACCCGCGATCCCGCGACCGGCGAGCGGCGGCCCTATTTCGAGTTCCTGCGCGACGCGCAGGGCGAGGAGATCGTCGGTGGGCGGCGCACGCCCGAAGAAGGTGAGCAGCTGGCGCTGCTCGCACCCGAGGTTCATCAGCGTCTGGACGATGTTTGTCGCGCGCTCGAGTCCGAGTTCCACGACGCCCAGGAGTTCGAGTTCACCCTTCAGGACGGCGAGCTGTTCCTGCTGCAGACGCGGACCGCCAAGTGCACGCCGTGGGCAGCTCTGCACATCGCTGTGGATCAGGTGCGTGAAGGCCTGGTGTCCAGCAGCGAGGCCCGCGAGCGCCTCGCGGGCCTGGACCTGCAGGGCATCCGTCGCACGCACGTGCTCGAGGACGACGGAACTCGCGCGATCTGCCGCGCGCAGCCTGTGAGCATGGGGGTCGCAAGCGGTCCGATCGCTCTCGATGTCGACGCTGCCGAGCGCCTTGCCCGAGAAGGCCGTAAGCCCGTGCTGATACGCCGCGACACCAGCACCGAGGACCTCGCTGGGGTGATCGTCGCGGCGGGGCTGCTCACGAGCAGCGGCGGGCGCACTTCGCACGCCGCGGTCGTCGCGCGCGAGCTCGGCAAGCCCTGCGTCGTGGGCGCGACCGAGGTCGACATCGACCTTCGCCGGCGCCGAGTCAAGGTCGGCGATCGCGAGTTCGCTGAAGGTGAGGAAATCAGCATCGACGGCGGATCCGGCCGCGTTTTTGCCGGCGTAGTTCAGGTAGAGGAGGAGCGGCCGACCGCCGACCTCGCCGCGGTCGCAGCCTGGCAAACGGCCTGAGGGCGGTGTTTGGCCGTGGAGATCGAGCGCAAGTTCCTCATCACGCAGTTGCCGCCTGAGCTGGGACGCTTTGCCCACCAGCGTGCGAGGCAGGGTTATCTGATCAGCGCGGGCGACGACCTCGAGGTGCGCCTGCGGGCCCGCGACGGCCACAATCTCCTGACAATCAAGCACGGGGGCGGGCTCACTCGAGACGAGGACGAGAGAGCTATTGAGCCGGAGCGCTTCGCCCGCTTGTGGCCGCTGACCGAGGGCCACCGAATCGAGAAGGTGCGCTACGCGATCCCTACCGAGGAGGGCCTGACGATCGAGCTGGACGCCTACACCGGCGCGCTGGACGGGCTCGCGATCGCGGAGGTGGAGTTCGACTCCGAAGCGCAGGCGCAGCGCTTCACGCCTCCAGCATGGTTCGGCCCGGAGGTCACCGGCGATCGCCGCTACGCCAATCAACGCCTGGCCGACGACGGGCTTCCCCGGGTGCCCGCGCAGGAGCCGGGATTCAGCCTCGGCCCGGGCGAGCCCCTCGGCGAGGGGCTCAGGCGCCTCGTTCGCGAGCAGATCGACGCGGCGAGCGACCAACTTCGCGGCCAAGCGGGAAGCGATCCGGCCGAGGCCGTGCACGAGGCCCGCAAGAGCTTCAAGCGCATACGCGCCACGCTCAGGCTGGCGCGCGATCAGTTGCAGCCAGACGTCTATGAGCGTGAGATCGCCAACTTCCGAGGCGCCGGCCGACGACTCTCCAGCGCGCGTGACAGTCAGGTTCTGCTCGAGACGCTGGACAGCGTCTGCGAGCGCTATGCGAAGGACCTGCCCGCCTCCGGCTTCTCGGCGATGCGCGAGATGCTCGTGGCCGAGCTGAGAGCCGCTGAGGGCGGACACGGGCAGAACGCCGAGGCCGCCCAGGCGGTTCTCAAGGACGTGTGCCTTGCCCGCCGGCGCCTGCCGGAATGGCGCTTTCAGCACGACGACATCGAGGCACTAGCGAGCGGCTTCGAGCGCATCTACCGCAACGGAAGGCGCGCAGTGCGGGCGGCCGAAGCAGACCAGAGCGATGAGCACTTTCACGAGGTGCGCAAGCGCACGAAGGAGCTCTGGCACTCGGCCGAGATCCTCAGCCCGGTTGCACCCGAGCAGATGGCAAAGCTCATTCTGCTCGCCCACCGCCTGTCGGGCCTCGTAGGCGACGACCATGATCTCGCGGTGCTCGCCGAGCACATCCGACAGCGGGGGGGCCGCTGCGCCGACGGCACGGAGCAGAGCAGCCTGCAGATGCTCATCGCGCGCCGTCGCAGAAAGCTCCATCGCCGTGCCCTGCGCCTCGGTGCACGCCTCTACCGATCAAGACCGCGCAGCCTGCGCGCGGTCGTCGAGGACCATGCGCGCGGATGCTCCTAGCCCGAGCTTCAGCGGGAGCGGACGCCCGGCTCGCGATCGAGCGGCACGTTGGGGGGAGCTTCGCTCGAAGCGATGATGAGCACCCTCCGGTTCGCGGGCGGGGCGAGGGCGTGCGGGGCCACCGTGCGCGCTACCGACTTGGACGAGCAGCACGGTCCGCCGACGCTCGCGTCACTTGCGCTTCGCGCGAGATCCGAGCGTCTCGCCGTTTCCTGCGATGCACTTAAGAGGACAGGACTAAAACCATTGCCCAAGGTCCAGCGCGTCGGGCCGGGCCGCAAGCAGCTCAGGGGCGCTCCCCGACGAACGTCGCGCCGCCAGGGCATCCGCTACCGCTCCACCGCAGAAGCGGGCGTCAGCCGACCGTCCCGCGAGACGCTCGCTCCTCATCCGGACCGGTCGTCTGCGCGGTTCGGGCTTGGACGCTCGCTCGGCCAGCGAAGCAGTCTGTCTCGGGACCCCGGCCCTAACCGCTACTCCGTGAGGCCCGTCGCCCTCGCGCCCGCTCAGGCGCTGACAGGCTCTGCCGGGGGTCGCTGCCGCGTGGCGGTCCGGCTAGTGGTGTAGTCGGCGGGTGCGGCCGCTTTGCGCATCGTCAGGAATGCGTCGACGACGCGTGGGTCAAACTGGCTTCCGGCTGCGCGCTGTATCTCGGCGATCGCCCGCTCGACAGGCCACGCGGACTTGTAGGGCCGATCATGGGTGAGCGCGTCGAAGACGTCCGCCACGGCGACCACTCGGCCGACCAGCGGGATGGCCTCGCCGGCAAGTCCCCTAGGGTATCCCGTGCCGTCCCATCGTTCGTGATGGGTTGCGGCGATGACCGCGGCCATCTGCAGCACGGGTGAGCTGCTGCCGGAGAGCAAGCGCGAGCCGCGCGCGGCGTGGGTCTTCATGAGCTCATACTCCTGCACGGTCAGCTTCCCGCGCTTACGCAGGATGTGGTCTGGGATCGCGAGCTTTCCGACGTCGTGAAGCGGCGCCGCTTCACGCAGAAGCCTGATCTCCTCCGCACCGAGCCCGAGCCGGGCAGCGAGCTCTGCGGCGGTCACCCCGACGCGCTTGGTGTGTTGGAAGGTCTCGCCGTCGTGGTACTCGGCCGCAACGGCCAGCCGCTGCAACGTCTCAGCGCGAGCATCCTCCAGCTCACGTGTTCGCTCGGCAACCTTCGTCTCGAGCCACTGCGCGTTGTCGGCAAGCTGTTGCTCAGCTTCGTGCTGGACGGTGATGTCGCGGGCCACTGTGCACCTCAAGCCCTCGGCGCCCGCAGCCCTTGAGTTCCACTCCAGCCATCGGTAGCTCCCANNCGTGCGCTCCCACACCGGGTTGACGCGCGTGAACCGGCCGTTGCGATCGATCGTCGCCAGCAAGTCCAATGACTCGTCGTAATAGAGCGAGATCTCGGCTTGCAACCTGCGGCGCTCATCGACAAAGATGCCGAGAAGCGCGCCGAGCAGCAAGAACGCGATGCCACGGATCGCATAGCCCTCCACGGTCAGCATGCTGTTCATGTAGCCGCTGTAGTAGACATCCCATGTCACGACGAGCACGAACCCCATCAACGCACCCACCAGTCCACCGCGCAAGCCGAACCGGATCGCGAGCAGCGCGATCGGCAACACGAACAAGATCTCGTGAGCGTCGACCACATTCGGGTCGCTATCGCGAAGCACGAACACGCCAGCGAACAGCGCGAGCGCGAGCGCGACCGTCGCTGAAATCGACGCCGGACCCCCGAGCCGCGGCCAGGTACGCAACGAACGCACAGGCGACACACGAGGATGCACGGCCATGTCTCCTCATCGTCCAAGCCGGTTGGCGGCATGAGCGTGCAGCGAGGAGTGGACCAATAGGGGCGCAGAGACGAGGCCGACTTCCCCGGTTTCGAGGACGAGCAGCACGATCGGCTGACGGCCCGTCGCGCTCCCGCTCTTCGGGAATGCAGAAGTCTTCTTTGGGGTCGCCGGCACCGCTGCACAGGACGAGGAGCACTCGTCTCGCCAGACCCAGCCCAGACTTCCGCTTTGCTGTGGCGAAGCGGTCATCTCGCGCGCCGAGGTCGTGACTACTGCGTGTCGTCCAGAGCGACAGTGTCGGGCCCAGGTGTCGAGACGCCTGCTCGCGGTGGAAGGGAGCACTCTGTGCTCGCTTGGCCCATAGAGCTCGCGGCGCGGCTACCAGCGAAGCGTGCCGGGGCTGCCCTTGAACGGGCCCAGGATGTCGCGCGTGATCCACCCGCCATAGAAGTCGCCGGCCTGCGCGCTGACGCGCTCGCCGTCGACGGTGCATTCGTCCATCGAGCCGGGGTAGAACGCCACAGTGTCAATGAGCTGCTCATAGCCGGGAGTGGGCTTGGGATAGCCCCAGGCACTCCGCTCGATGCGACGACCCTCGGGTCCGACCACGTCGTAGTAGATGGCGGTCCCCTTCCACTCGCACAAGCTGCCGCGGCCGCCCGAGGGCTCGAGCGCTCCGGGAATGATGTCCGCGAGCGGGATGTAGTAGACGGGCGGGTGGCTCGTCTCGAGCACGCGCAGGGAGCAAGTCGTGTCGGCGAGCACTACCCCACCGAGGAGCACGCGGATGTGCCTGCCTGATCGCTCGACCTTGGGGGGTCGCGGGTAATCCCAGACGGACTCGGGCCTAGACATCAATTGTGTCGTCCGCCCTAATGGGGTTCCCTGTCCTCCGCGAGCGCCTGCCGCAACGTGGCTTCGAAGGGAGCGGGCTGGATGTCGAAGAGCTGGCGGGCGGACTCGTCGGTGACGACCGTCTCGGTGCTGAGTCCCTCGATCAGAGCGCGCGCGATGTCCGTGTCGACCGGGGTCACGAGTCCGATCCAGAGCGAGGACAGCCACGGCGTTATGAAAGGCACCGGGATCTTCGGCCGCGGTCGTTTGCCGAGGGCGAGCGCCATCGCGTCGAGCATCTGACCGTAGGTGAGGACGTCGGGGCCGCCGATCTGCAGTTCGCGGCCCGCTGAGGCCTCGACGTGGGGTGCCTGCGATAGGTAGCTCAGCACGTCATCGATCCCGATCGGCTGGGTCTTCGTACTGAGCCATGCTGGGGCGATCATCGCGGGCAGGCGCTCGACGAGGTAACGGAGCGTGCGATAGGACTCGCTCTCGCTGCCCACGATCATCCCGGCTCGGAAGTAGGTCAGCGGCGGGCCGTGCGCCTCGAGCTGCTTTGCGGTCTCGTGGCGGCTGCGTAGGTGTTTTGAGCCGGGCCTGTCACCGAGCCCCCCGAGGTAGATGACGCGGCCGATTCCCTCCTGCTTTGCCATGCGCGCGAATCCCTCCGCGGCGCGCCGCTCCTGCTCGGCGAAGTCGGAGCCGTCGCCCCCGCGCCCCATCGAGTGCACCAGGTAGTAGGCGACGTCGACTCCTTGGCCGGCACCCGCGAGCGTGTCAGGGCGCAGGACGTCGCCGACGTGAAGCTCGAAGCCCCCCTGCGCGAGCGCGCGGGCGGCAGCGCCGTCGGGGTTGCGGACCAGGCAGCGCACCTGCTCACCCTGTTGGCGCAGGCGGCGAGCAAGGCGGCCGCCGACGAAGCCGCTCGCGCCGGTTACAAGGGCGTGCATGTGCAGCTAAACGTAGCCGAGGCGGGCGACCCAGGGAAGGCAGGCTGATGCGTCATGCTGGGTCCGTGAGCGTGTTGCCTCCGAGAGTTCCAAGACGGGCCCCATGATCCGCTCGCTGCTGGACACCATTCTCGATCGCACCGTGGTCGGCGGCTACACGAGCGTGGGCTATCGCGTCCGCAGGAGCACGTGGGATACGGCGGACCTGCAGCCAATGGATGGCCAGGTCGTCCTGGTGACCGGCGCAACCTCGGGACTCGGGCTGGCCGCTGCCGAGGGCTTCGCGCGCCTGGGCGCCTCCGTACGGCTGCTCGCCCGCAGCGAGGAGCGCGGCGAGCGCGCAAGCAAGACCGTGGTGCAAAGATCGGGCAATAGCGATGTGCAGGTCGAGCTCTGTGATCTCAGCAACCTTCAGGCCGTGCGGCAGTTTGCCGAGCGCTTCAGCTCCGGTGCGCGCAGGCTCGATGTGCTCGTCAACAACGCAGGTGTGATGACGGGGAAGCGAACGCTGTCGGTCGACGGGATCGAGCTGACCTTCGCCACCAACGTCCTCGGGCCGTTCTTGCTGACGAACCTGCTGATCCCACTGCTGGAGAAGAGCGCTCCGGCGCGCATCATCAACGTGTCCTCAGGCGGCATGTACACGCAGCGGATCCATGTCGAGGACCTGCAGACGGCCGAGGGCGAGTTTGATGGTCCGACCGTCTACGCGCGCACGAAGCGAGCCCAGGTGATCCTGACCGAGATGTGGGCGCAGCGGCTGCAGGGCACGGGTGTCGTCGTGCACGCGATGCACCCAGGCTGGGCCGACACTCCGGGAGTCGAGTCCTCGCTGCCACGCTTCTACACGCTCACCAAGCGGCTGCTGCGCACACCGCAGGAAGGCGCCGACACGATCGTCTGGCTCGGTGCCGCTCCCGAGGGCGCGAGCAGCAGCGGCGGCTTCTGGCACGATCGCCGGCAGCGCCCGACCCACCGCTTGCCATGGACCAGGGAGACACCCGAGGACCGCGAGCAACTGTGGGCCGAATGCGAGCGTCTCAGCGGCTGGAACGACATTCCGGCCACAACCCACTCAAACACATAGGAAGAGTCGTATGGCCCGCTACAAGGCAACCGTAGAGACGCCACTGCCCCCTGCCGAGGCGTTCGCATACCTGAGCGATTTCTCGACCGCCGAGGAGTGGGATCCGGGCACCGTGCAAGCCGAACGCCTCGGCGAGGGGCAGCTCGGCGAGGGGACAGAGTTCCGTCTCGTGGCCGCCTTCCTGGGCCGTAACACGACGCTCACTTACCGCATCGTCGAGTTCGACCCCCCGAACGCCGTGACCTTTCGCGGCGAGAACTCGACCGTTGTATCGCTTGACCGCATCACCTTCGAGCCATCCGACGGAGGCACGCGCGTCCTCTACGACGCGGACCTCAAGCTGAAGGGACTCTTGAAGCTTGCCGACCCGCTGCTCGGCCTTGCTTTCAACCGCATTGGCGACAGCGCGCTGGCGGGCATGCGAAAGGCGCTGGGGACCCGGCGCCCGGAGCGTCTGCCCAGGCTCTCCGGACGCGCCCTTGACGGCGAGCCCTACGAGTTCCCCGACGAACTACGCAAGCACCACAGCTTCCTGATCGCCGCCTTCCGCCGCGAGCAGCAGGCGCTCGTCGATGGATGGCTGCCGTGGCTCCTCGCGCTCGAGCAGCGCGGCTCCGACGTAGCCGTCTACGAGCTGCCCGTGCTTTCCACGGCCTACAGCCCGGCGCGCTGGTTCATCGACGGCGGCATGGCCCGCGGCGTCGGCAGCGACTCCGCCCGCGCCCGCACGATCACCGTCTACACGGACGTGGGCAAGGTCGTCTCAGCGCTGGGGTTGCCCGGCACCGAAACGATCGCCGTGCTGCTCGTTGAGCGCTCGGGGCGCATCCTTGCAACGGAGCTCGGCGGCTTCGACGAACAGAAGGCGAAGCGGCTCGCCGATACGCTTCAACCGCAGCCCTAATGTTCGCCATCTCCTGCTTCGCCATCGCGAAACCAGTAGCCCGCCGAGCGGACGCCCGGACCACTGTTTGAACCGCTCCGAGAAAGCTGGAGGCCTTGATCGCTTGAGAGGATTGGGCGATGTCAACGAGCAAGAGGTATCCAGCGGAGGCGTGTGGGGCACTCGCTTGCTGTGGAAGGATTGATCGATGGAGCATGGTGGGGTGGATGAGTCGCGCAGGCGGGTGATCGTCCGCCGCGTAAAGACGGTGCCGCCTGTCGTGCTGGGGTTCGTGCTTGTGACGTTGTTGTTCCCGGCCTTGCTGCTCCTCGCCCTGATAGTCGACGTTGGCCGCGCCGTCGTCTCGCGGACGCCGTTTATGGCGACTCGTCTGCTCGCATTCCTGTGGGCGTACCTCGTCGGGGAGAGCGTCGGGCTGCTTGCCCTGCTCGGCATCTGGCTCGCCGGCGGGTTGGGCCTGCGTCGCGGTTGGATTGCCGACTGGACGTGGCGCTCCCAGCAGGTCTGGGCGGGTTGGATGTTCGCCGCAGCCCGGCGGCTCATGGGCCTGCGAGTCGAGGTGAGCGGCGATGAGGTGCTCAGGCCCGGGCCGTTGATCGTGCTCGTGCGCCACGCGAGCATCGTCGACAACCTGCTTCCTTCGGTCCTCGTCGCTCGCGCCCACCGCATCCGCCTGCGCTACGTCCTGAAGCGCGAGCTCCTGCGCGATCCGTGCCTCGACGTAGCCGGCAAACGGCTTCCGAACTACTTCGTTCGCCGCGATACCGGCGAGAAGCTGGAGCGAGAGAACGTTCGACGGCTGGCCGAGGGACTCTCGCCGCAGGACGGGCTGCTCCTGTACCCGGAGGGCACGCGCTTCACGGCTGCGCGCCGCGAACGGGCGATCAAGCAGATCACCGAGCGTGACCCGGAGCGGGCCCAGCGTGTGGAGCGAATCGAGCACCTGCTGCCCCCAAAGGTCGGAGGATTCCTTTCTGCGCTCGATGGCGCCCCCGGCGTGGACGTGGTCGTGATGGCCCACGCCGGCTTTGACGGCCTGCGACTGATATCCGACATATGGCAAGGCGCGCTCGTGGGACGGACGATCCATGTGCGCTTCGAGCGCACAGCGCGCGCTGCGATCCCCAACGACATCCCCGGGCGCGTTAGGTGGCTCGACGACACGTGGGCTGCCGCTGACGCGTGGGTAGCAGCGCAACTGGCCCTTCCGCACACCGATCGGGGGCGGCGCCGCGCTCGCAGCGACGTGGCTCCCACGGTGCCCGAGTGAGCCTCGGCGGCATCCTGCTGCTCAACCTCACCGTCGTCCTCGGGCTGACGACGGCGCTCTGGGCGGTGAGCGTCGCGGTCCGCGACACTTCGATCGTCGACATCTTCTGGGGCGCCGGATTCGTCGTGATCGCATGGGTCACGTTCGCTGTCGCGGACGGCTCGGTCCACCGCCGGCTCCTGCTCGTGGTGCTGACCACCGTGTGGGGGCTGCGACTCACGCTGCATCTCACGCGGCGAAACCTCGGACACGGCGAGGATCCCCGTTACCAGGCGATGCGCCAGCGCCACGGTAAGCGTTGGCCGCGGCGCTCACTGTGGGCGGTCTTCTGGGGTCAGGGGCTGCTGATGTGGGTCGTCTCGCTTCCCGTACAGGCCGGTCAGACCTACACGACGCCCGCAGACCTGATCTGGCTCGACGCGCTCGGCACGGCAGTCTGGCTCATCGGCTTCCTGTTCGAGACCATCGGGGACCGTCAGTTGATGCGCTTCAAGGCCGACCCCGCCAACGCCGGACGGATCATGGACCGTGGCCTATGGCGCTACACGAGGCACCCAAACTACTTCGGGGACTTCAGCATCTGGTGGGGCCTTTTCCTCATCGCGCTCGCGACGCTCAGCGCGTGGTGGACGATCATCGGCCCGATCATCATGAGCGTACTGCTGATCCGCGTCAGCGGCGCCGCGCTGCTCGAGCGACGCATGGGCAAGACGCGACCCGGCTACGAGGACTACGTGCAGCGAACGAGCAGCTTTCTCCCGCGGCCGCCGAGGCGCACCTGACGGAGCGTCCGCCTCGGTCTGTCCCTCAGCCCTGCGGCGCACATACGAACACATGCCGAGAAGGGGCCGCGGCTTGCCGGCGTGACTGCTTCCATGGGCAAAGCAGCAGCGCCCACGATGCCACCGCCGGCGACCGCTCCGGACGACGAGCAGCAGTCTCGCTGCCTGCGGTCAGGCTTCTGCTTTGCCGTCGAAGCGGGAGCGGCCGCAGGCCGCAGCCGTCGCGCCCTGTGGATGGCAGCTCTCTGGGTCTACGCCGGCACGTATCGGCGACGAGCGACCCGACATCAGAAGATGCCCACTTGCAGCGGGATCGTTGTGATTTCGACAACGCATGCGGATGAGAGGACTCGAACCTCCACCTGGTGCGCGGCATCGCTTATGCGTTCGCCGAGCGCTTGGAGATCCGACTCGGGGATCGTCGCCTCGATCAGAAGAAAGATCTCGTGCTCCTCGAGCTGGACACGGTCTGCGAGTCACGCTCCGAGATCATGGGGCAGCTCGAGCGGCCACTGATCGCCGCGGTCATAGCCGCGCTGAGCGTCGCCATCGGCCTCATATCCCCGCGGCTGCGGCCCACCGCACAGCAGATCAATGAGGCCGCAGCAGCATGAGCTAGCTACTCGCAAACCCTGCCGCGCCTCGGCGCTGGCAGGGCTGCCTCCGCACCTCCCTGCAACAGCAACTGCGCCAACGAATCGCGCAAGCGGAGGTGCGACGAGGGCGACGACGTCGCCGGCCGGTCGGGCTCGCGGGGCATGCGTCAGCGGCCCGGGATCGCAGCCAGCACTCGCGTGTTGAGGCACGAGCCGTCAGCGCCCCGACGCATCTCTGCGGCGGGTCCGCTCGCCCGACATGCTGTACGTGGCACCATGGGATCGTGGCAGCCTCGGCCGAGATCCCGCAGGTGCCTCTCACCGAGGAGGAGCTCGGCCGGCTGGACGCCTATTGGCGGGCGGCGAACTACCTCGCCGTCGGCCAGATCTACCTACTGGACAACCCGCTGCTGCGTGAGCCGCTGGCGCTCGAGCACACCAAGCCGCGCCTGCTCGGGCACTGGGGCACCACGCCGGGCCTGAACTTCATCTACGCGCATCTGAACCGGGTGATCAGGGCACGCGCGCTGAACGTCCTCTACGTGACCGGTCCCGGTCACGGTGGGCCCGGGCTCGTGGCCAATACCTACCTTGAGGGCACCTACAGCGAGGTCTATCCAGCTATCAGCGGCGATGCCGAGGGCATCCGCCGTTTGTTCCGGCAGTTCTCCTTCCCAGGGGGGATCCCCAGCCACGTCGCACCCGAGACGCCCGGTTCGATCCATGAAGGGGGCGAACTCGGGTACGCCCTGTCACACGCTTACGGCGCCGCATTCGACAACCCGGACCTCGTCGTGTGCTGTGTAATCGGTGACGGCGAAGCCGAGACCGGGCCGCTCGCCACGAGTTGGCACTCCAACAAGTTCCTGTCCCCGGTCCGGGATGGGGCGGTCCTGCCGATCCTGCACCTCAACGGCTACAAGATCGCTAACCCGACAATCCTGGCGCGGATCCCCGAAGGTGAGTTGCGCGCACTCTTGGAGGGCTATGGGTACGAGCCCCACTTCGTGCGGGCCGACGACCCGGCGCTCGCGCACCAGCACATGGCGCAGGCGATGGACGAGGTGGTCGAGGCGATCCAACGGATCCAGCGCGCAGCCAGGGAAGGCGGCGAGACGGGGCGGCCGCGCTGGCCGATGATCGTCCTCCGCAGCCCCAAGGGCTGGACCGGACCAGCGGAGGTCGACGGGCTCCCCGTCGAGGGGACTTGGCGCGCCCATCAGGTGCCGCTGGCCGAGGTGCGGACGAACCCGGCCCACCTCCGCCAGCTCGAGTCGTGGCTGCGCAGCTACCGCCCGGAGGAGCTCTTCGACGAACGCGGGAGCCTCGTGCCGGAGCTGGCCGAACTGCCGCCCAAGCGCTATCGCCGGATGAGCGCGAATCCCCACGCCAACGGCGGACTACTGCTGCGCGATCTGGTCGTCCCCGACTACCGCGCCTATGCCGTGGCGGTCGTGCAGCCTGGCCAAACGCTGAGCGAGCCCACCCGGGTTCTGGGCGGCTTCCTGCGCGACCTGATCGCCGCGAATCCGTCGACGTTCCGGCTGTTCGGGCCGGACGAGACGGTCTCCAATCGCCTGAACGCGGTGTTCGACGTGACCGATCGCCAGTTCGAGGGGGAGATCCTGCCGACGGACGAGCACCAGGCCGCCGAGGGTCGGGTGATGGAGGTCCTGTCCGAGCACCAGTGTGAGGGCTGGCTTGAAGGCTACCTGTTGACCGGCAGGCACGGCCTCTTCAACTGCTATGAAGCGTTCATCCACATCGTCGATTCGATGNNTCAACAAGAAGGCCGAGGTCATCCGGGTCTACCTGCCGCCCGACACGAACACGCTCCTGACGGTCGCCGACCACTGCCTGCGTAGTCGCCAGTACGTCAACCTCATCGTTGCCGGCAAACAGCCCTCGCTCGACTGGCTGACGATGGACCAGGCCATCCTCCATTGCACCCGAGGCATCGGCATGTGGGACTGGGCGAGCAACGACCAGGACGGCGAGCCCGATGTGGTGATGGCTTGCTGCGGTGACACGCCGACGCTGGAGACGCTGGCGGCGGTCGACCTGCTTGGGCAGCACCTGCCCGACGTCAAGGTCCGGGTCGTCAACGTCGTCGACCTGATGCGCCTGCAGCCCCCGAGCGAGCACCCGCACGGGCTGTCGGACCCCGAGTTCGACGCGCTGTTCACGGCCGATCGCCCGATCGTCTTCGCCTATCACGGCTACCCCTGGCTGATCCACCGCTTGACCTATCGGCGTACGAACCATGCCAATATCCACGTCCGCGGCTACAAGGAGGAGGGCACGACCACGACCCCCTTCGATATGGTCATGCTCAACGACCTCGATCGGTTCCACCTCGTCATGGACGTCATCGACCGGGTGCCCGGGCTGGCATCGCGGGCCGGCCACGTGCGCCAGCTGATGGTCGACCGTCGCCTCGAATGCCGTGACTACACGCGCCGCGTGGGAGACGACCCACCGGAGATCCGGGACTGGACCTGGAGCGGATCCCAGCGGGGATGAGCCCTCCTCAACGCATCCTGGTCGTCAATGCCGGGTCGAGCAGTCTCAAGCTGCGGCTTCTCGATACCGACGATCGGGTCGTGGCCCGGTGGGACCTGCCCGTGGCGGCAGGAACCATCGACAGAGCCGCCCTGGCGCAGACGCTCGCCGATCACGGCCCACCCGATGCCATCGGTCATCGGATCGTGCATGGCGGCCGCCGATACCTTGGGCCCGTGCGACTCGACGAAGCGGTGGAACGCGAGCTGCATCTGCTGGTCGACCTCGCGCCCCTGCACCAGCCCAAATCGCTCGACGCCCTCGAGGCCGTCAAGGGGCTGTACCCGCACGTCCCGGCGGTGGCCTGTTTCGATACCGCCTTCCACGCCGGCATGCCGGCGGCCACGGCGACCTATGCCTTGCCGCGAGAGTGGCGAGAGCGCTGGGATCTGCGGCGCTACGGGTTCCACGGCCTCTCCCATGCGTATGCCACCCACCGAGCGGGGGAGATGCTGGCCCAGGCCCCGGAGACCTTCCGTGCCGTGACGTGCCACCTCGGGGCCGGTGCCTCGCTGGCCGCCGTCGTCGATGGCAAGTCCGTGGACACGACCATGGGCTTCACGCCGCTCGAGGGCTTGGTTATGGCGACGCGCTCGGGCAGCGTCGACCCTGGTCTCTTGCTGTGGCTGCAGGAGCACGTGGGCATGCCCGCCCAGGAACTCGCCGCCACGCTCGAGCATCGCTCAGGGCTCCTCGGGCTGGCGGGCACGGCCGACATGCAGGTCGTCCTCACCCGAGCCCACACTGGTGACCAGGCCGCAAGCCTTGCACTGGGCGTCTACATCCATCGCTTGCGGTCGGGGATCGCCGCCATGGCCGCGGCCATGGGTGGTCTGGATGTCCTGGTCTTCACCGGCGGTGTGGGCGAGCACGCGTCAGTCGTCCGAGCGAGCGCGTGTGAAGGCCTTGCCTTTGTGGGCGTGCATCTCGACCGGGCGGCCAACGAGGACACGCCCGACGCCAGCGCGCCTGACCGTGACATCAGCGCGCTGGCCGCGCCGGTCCGCACGCTCGTCATCGAGGCGCGCGAGGATCTCCAGATCGCCCGTGAGGTTCGCCAGGTCTTGGGACAAGCGTGAGGCCAGCCATCACAGGCCCAGCGACCACGGCTGAGGTCCGCGGGAACAACGTCTCGGGAAGCCGGATCATCGAGGCTCCAACGAGCTGGCGACGGCGCCAGCAGCGGTTGAAGCAAGACAGGCGACGGATGATGCGGTAGACACGATGGGTTCATCATGTCGGAGTTCCCGGCCCATTAGGCGCGCGCCGACCCCCGGGCCTTCAGCTCTCGTTCAGGTTGGCCGCGCAGCCTCGCCCGTATGCTCCAGGCGAAGTACGCCGTCACGATCTCGTGTCCCGTCGACGCCGTCTTCGCGTTCGTCGCCGATGGCGAGAAGGGCCCGCAGTGGCATCCCGGTATCACGGATATCACGCGCGTCTCCGGGGACGCGGTTGGCGCGCGATATGCGCAGGGCGTGAGCGGACCGCTGGGTCGCCGAATAGCGGCCGACTACGAGATCACCGTCTTCCTGCCGAACCAGCGGCTTGAGTTCCAGACGATCGCCGGACCGGCCCGTCCGCATGGTCGCTACGACTTCGAGGCCGTGGCCGGCGGGACGCGCCTGACGTTCTCGCTTGACGTCCAGCTCCGGGGCGTGCGGAAGCTGCTCATCACTTCCGCGGTCCAGAAGACGATGGACGCCGAGGTCCGGACCCTCGACCTCCTCAAGCGGGTCCTGGAGATCTGGCCACCCGGTGGTTCATCTTCGATCCGATCGGGCTAGGCGGGCCAGGAGGCGCCTCGAAGCACCGTAGCCAATCGGGGTGCAGAGCCCGAGTATCGATCGACGGCAGGGCCTGACCGCCAAGCGGTCCCAGCGGCTGCCGGTGGTCGCCGAGGTGACGACAGGCTGGCACCGATCTGACTCAGGGCCGGTCCCGGTAGTCCTGCGGAATGGACCCGGGCGGCTGCTTGATCCATGTCACCCGCAGCATCACAGGGCGGTGCTACCTGCGACTCAGCTGCGATCAGGGCATCCAACTCGGCGACGGCGTCGATCCAGGCTCAGTCAGTCGATCTTCGCTGCTCGCAGCAAATGAACGCCGGATCGGATCGTTGACCGCTGTCACCGGCTGCGGCTAGGCTTGCCGGGTGACGCCGATGCGCCTACGGACGGCCCGGACCGTCTGGCCTTCCCTGTTCCTTGCCGCCGGGATGTTCGTGCTCGCCGGTTGCGGCCTGGGCACCGCCTCGAACGCGCCGTCCGACCTGACCCCGGCCAGCGTGGGTCCGAGCGTCGGCTCGACCGCCTCGAACGCGGTTTCGCCCGGCCCCTCCGGTTCGACCACGCCGAGTCCGGCTGGTTCGACCGAACCAAGCGCCGAAGCGACGCCGTCCGGCTCGGTCGGACCCTCGCCGACCGCTTCCAGCAGAGCGTCCGTCTGCTCTGGAGCCCAGGACACGCCGAACTTCTACGAGTCGTTCGCCAGCTCGGTCACCTTCCCCGTCTACTGCGCCGTCCTGCCGACCGGCTGGTCGCTCGTCTCGGGCACGTATCGCCTCGCCAACGGCGGCCACATTACGATCAGCTTCCGGCGCAAGGTCGACAGCGCAACGCTCGAGCTCGACGAGGGCTCGTTCTGCACCGACGATTCAGGCTGTGTTCCGGGCGGGATATCGGCCGGCACGGGTCCTTACGGCGATCTAAGTGGGAGCCTGGTCCAGACCTCGAGCGGCTTTGCCCTGGTCGTGGCCAAGGGCGAGAAGCCAAGCTGGCTGGCGATCGGCAACGGCCTCGACCAGGCGACCTTCCTTGCCCTGACGGCTGCCCTCCACGCAATCAACTAACCACGTCCGGTAGGCAGTTGAAGATCGCCGATTTCGAGCTCGAGCGCTACTTCGCCCGGTGGGAATTCGCTGTTCGGCACCTCCTCTGCGCGTCGGACCTCGAGGGCTACCCGATGGCCGAGCTCGTGGGGCTGGCCGACGATCAGTCCCGCGGGCTGTGGCAGGACCTCCGACTTGGTTATACCGAGTCGAGCGGGCATCCCCTTCTGCGGGCCGAGATCGCCGCGCTCTATGACACGATCAGTCCGGATGAGGTGCTGGTCTTCTCGGGCGCCGAAGAGGCAATCTTCTGCCTCTTGAACGTCTTGGTCGGGCCTGGCGATCACGCGATTGTGACCTGGCCCGGGTACCAGAGCTTGTTCCAGATCGCGCTGGCGGCCGGAGCGGAGACCAGCCTTCACGAGCTCCGTGAGGAGGACGGTTGGGCCCTCGACGTCGACCGAATCCGGGCGGCGCTCCGACCCGAGACCCGCTTGATCGTGGTCAATGCTCCGCACAACCCGACCGGGATGCTGCCGAGCCACGCCGAGTGGCGGGACCTGACGGAGCTGTGCGCCGAGGCCGGCCTCCATCTCTTCGCCGACGAGGTCTACCGCTTCCTCGAATACGACGACAGTGATCGACTCGTCGCCGGCGCCGACGCCCTCCCGACCGGCGTCAGCCTGGGGGTGATGTCAAAGTCGTTCGCGCTGGCTGGGCTGCGGATCGGCTGGCTGGCTACTCACGATCGCCGGCTGCTCGAGCGTTGCGCGGCGTTCAAGGACTACACGACGATCTGCCCGTCCGCTCCTGCCGAGATCCTGAGCCTCATCGCCTTGCGCGCTCGTGACTCCGTGCTCCGACGCTCCCACGGAATCATCTCGGCCAACCTGGCCTGCCTCGATCGTTTCTTCGGCGACCGACCGGAGGTGATGACCTGGATTCGACCGCGGGCCGGCTCGGTCGCTTTCCCGTCCCTGACCATGGCCGGCCGGTTCGCGGGCTGGGACGCCGACCGCTTCGCCGCGGAGCTTGTCGAGGCCGAAGGCGTCCTCCTCCTGCCCGGCTCCCGCTTCGGCCAGCCGGGCAACCACGTCCGCCTGGGGTTTGGCCGGGTTGACCTGCCTGAAGCCCTGGCCGGCCTGGAGCGCTTCGCGACCAGCTGACCGATGGATGGCCGCCCCGTGACCCGATTGCGACCGAGCGTCTGGGGAGTCAGGCTCGTTTGCGAGCCAGGTCCAGGAACGGCGTTTCGACCACCGTCGCGCCGACCCGGCCGCGGCGAGCCTGGACTGTCCACTCCGCCTGAAGATGCGTGCCGGGTCGTTCCAAGGCGGCGGGCACGGAAGCAAGGGCAATCGGCTTCTTCAGCATGGGACTCCAGCCGTGGCTGGTGATCCGGCCGACGGGCCGGCCGTTCGCGTCGTACAGCGGGATAGCTAAGCGATCCACGACCGCCGGTGCGCTGGGGGGCAGGCCCCGGGCGTGGTACATCGCGTCGATGTCGGGCCAGCTGATCTCGAGCCCCACCAGGCGCCGGCGCGGTCCACCGATCCGGCGCTCCTCGAGCAGCGCCCGTCGGCCGACGAAGTCGCCCTTGTCGAAGTCGACCAGCTTGCCCAACCCGATTTCGCCCGGCGAATACGCCTGATCACTGTTCATCGCATGACGGGCGCTGGTGTAGTCGACTTCGAGCAGGATCAGGCCGGCCTCGAGCCGAACGATGTCGAGCGCGATCATCCCGGCCGGCCGGATCCCGAACGGCTTGCCGGCCGCCACGATCGCATCCCACAGATCCAGGGCGTGGTCGGATTTGACCCACAGCTCGTAGCCGAGGTCGCCGGTGTACCCGGTCCGGCTGACATCGATCGGGATTCCGGCGACGGTGGCCGGCCGCCGTCGGAAGTAGCGCAGGTCGGCGAAGCTCTCGCCGCCGGCCGATTCCAGGACCGATCGGCTGAGCGGCCCCTGGAGCGCCAGGGCGGCCGTTGACTCGCTGATATCCTCGATCTCGACCTCGAGACCGGCCGCATTCAGCTGCAGCCAGCGGTACTGCGGGTCGGCTGCCGTCCACCGGAATCGAGTGCCACCGAAGCGCTGGATGGTGCCGTCATCGACAACCTTGCCGGCTTCGTCGCACCAGGGCGTGTAGTAGATCTGCCCAACCTTGAGCTTCGTCGCGTCACGGGTGATCACCCGGTCGACCAGCTGCTCGGCGTCGCGCCCCTGGATTTCGTATTTGTAGAGCGGTGAGACGTCGATCAGGGCGGCCTGCTCGCGGATCGCGTTGTACTCGATGTCATGAAAATCGGCATAGACGCTCGCCGCGAAGTAACCCGACCACTCGCGCCATTGCATCTTCCGGTTATGGGCCGCGGTCCGGGGGTGGAACGCAGTACCGACGCTCACGGTGCTTCCTCCGACTCGACCAGACGGTTCCACCGGCCGGTCCGCTGGCGGTCCAGTATGCGGTACAGTCGTGCATGAAACGTATGCAGCCTGCATGACCGGCTGGCGTCCCCGACCGATGACGATCCCAAGGCGGAGGACCCGTGGCCAAGACGTACGACGCGGTGATCATCGGCGGCGGCCACAACGGCCTGGTCAGCGCCGCGTACCTGGCCCGGGCCGGCCTCAGTACCCTCGTCGTCGAGAAGCGCGAGCTGCTCGGCGGCGCGGCCGTGACCGAGGAGATCTTCCCCGGCTTCCGCTTCTCCGTGGCTTCGTACGTCGTCAGCCTGCTCCGTCCTGAGATCATCCGCGAGCTCGACCTGCCGGCCCACGGCCTGGATATCCTGCCCCTCGACGGCACGTTCACTCCGCTCCAGGGTGACTACCTGTGGCGGGTGAACGACCATGGCCGGACGATCCGCGAACTGCGTCGCTGGTCGAAGTCGGATGCCGAGGCGTACGAGGAGTACGGCCAGCTGATGGTCGAGATGGCCCGCTTCATCAAGCCCATCCTGTCGATCGTGCCACCCGATCCGACGGGTCTCGACCCGCGCCAGTTCGCACCCCTGACCGGCCTTGCCCGGTCGTTCCAGCGCCTGCCCCAGCACCAGCAGGCGGTATTCGTCCAGCTGATGACGATGAGCGCGGCCGACTTCCTCGCCCAGTGGTTCGAGACCGATCCGCTGATGGCCACGATGTCGGCCTCGGGCATCATCGGGACCTACCAGGGCGTCAAGTCACCGGGCACCGCCTACGTCCTGCTCCATCACTATATGGGCGAGATTGACGGCGCCTTTCGGGCCTGGGGGATCCCCCGGGGCGGCGCCGGCGGCGTCTCGAACGCGATCGGCAGCGCGGCCCGCGCCCAGGGCGCCGAGATCCGGCTCGAGGCGCCGGTTGCCAGGATCATGACCCGCGCCGGTCGGGCGATCGGGGTCGCGCTCGAGTCGGGCGAGGAGATCTATGCCCGGCACGTGTTGTCATCGGTCGACTCGCGCCTGACCTACCTCGGCCTGATCGAGCCTGGCACGCTCGAGCCGGAGTTCGAGGACGAGGTCCGCCGGTTCAAGTTCCGGGGCTCGTCGGGCAAGGTGAACCTGGCTGTCGATCGCCTGCCTGATTTCAGCTGCCTGCCGGGCGAGGGCGAGCACCTCCGCGGCGCCATCAGCTACAGCGCCTCGATCGAGGACATGGAGCGGGCGTACGACGACGCGAAGTACGGCCACTGGAGCCGGCGGCCGTACATCGACATGATCATCCCCACCCTCGTCGACCCGTCGATGGCGCCGCCCGGCAAGCACGTTATCAGCTGCTTCGTCCAGTATGCGCCGTACCACCTGGACCCGAGCCTGGGCAGCTGGGACGACAACCGGGAGGCGTTCGGTGATGCCGTGATCGATCGAATCGCGGAAGTTGCCCCGAACATCCGGGAGATCATCCTGCACCGCCAGGTCCTTACCCCACTCGACATCGAGCGACGGTTCGGGCTGACCGAGGGCAATATCTTCCAGGGCGAGCTCAGCCTCGAGCAGCTGTTCTTCAACCGGCCGATGCCCGGCTACGCTCGGTTCAGGACCCCCATCCGGGACCTGTGGTTGTGCGGCTCGGCCACCCATCCAGGCGGCGGGATCATGGGCGCCAACGGCCGGATCGCGGCAATGGAAGTCCTCCGCGCCGCCGGGCGGAAGGTGGCCTGACGATTGTGACCGCCGAGTCAACGCCAGAGCCGGCGCGGGCCATGCCGGCCGTGGTTACGGGCGACCGCAGATGGGATGCTGTGGTGGTCGGTGGCGGACACAACGGCCTGGTCGTTGCCGCCTATCTGGCCAAGGCCGGCCTGTCGACCTTGGTCGTGGAGCGCCGCGAGCGGGTTGGTGGGATCGCAGCCACGATTGAGCTGACGCCCGGCACTCGGGTCCCCGCCGTCGCCCACACCGTCGGCCGGTTCAAGCCCGCGGTCGTCCGGGAGCTCGGCCTGCGGGCCCACGGGCTAACCTTCGTCGCACCGGACGTACGCGTCTTTGCGCCCGGCCCGGACGGCTCGGCAATCACCCTCTACGACGACGTCCGGCGGACCGCCGATGGACTGCGGGCGCGCTCCGGCCAGGACGCTGCCAACTATGCCGCCTTCGACCGGCAGGTCCGCTCGATCGGACGCTTCCTGGCCGAGGTGGGCGGCGCGACCCCGCCCGATATCCAGGCGCCCTCGCTCGGCGATGCCCTGACCGGGCTAAAGCTCACCCGGGCGTTCCGCGGCCTGGGCAGGCACGACGCTCGCGCGGTCCTGCGGATCCTGCCCATGGCGATCGCGGACTTCGTCGCTGAGTCGTTCGAGACCGACGCGCTGCGCGGGGTCCTTGCCGCCCGGGGCATCCAGAACACGGCGATGGGCCCCTGGTCGGCTGGCACGACGGCGGTATTCCTGGCCGACTCGGCCGGCAACGACGGGGGAGCGGCCGGCCAGACGGTCTATGCCCGGGGTGGCCCGGGTGCGCTGGCGGATGCGCTGGCGGCGGTCGTGCGAGCCGCCGGCGGCCAGATTCGGACCGGCGCCGAGGTCGTCCAGGTCACGACCCGGAGTGGCCGGGCCACCGGGGTGGTGCTCGCTTCGGGTGAGGAGATCGCCGCCCGAATCGTCGTCGCTGGAGTCGACCCGAAACGGGTCCTGACCGGGCTGCTCGATCCGGTCACCGTCGGGCCGGGCCTGCGCTGGCGGGCGACCAACATCCGAACGCCGGGGACCGTCGCCAAGGTCAACCTGGCCCTGGCCGGGCTGCCTGCCTTCATCGCCGCCGGCAAGGGTGCCGATGCTGAGCGCCTGTTGAGCGGCCGGATCGTCATCGCCCTGGGCATCGACTACGTCGAGCGGGCGTTCGACGCGTCGAAGTATGGCGAGCTCAGCGCGGCGCCTTACATCGAGGCGACAATCCCGTCACTGCTTGATCCGACACTAGTCGATGATCCGCGCGCCGGCGCGCGCCGCGCCGCCCACCACGTGATGAGCATTCACCTGCAATACGCGCCGTACACCCTGCGCGAGGGCACCTGGCCGGCCCGTCGCGACGAGCTCGGCGACCTCGCCCTCAAGACGCTCGAGCCATACGCTCCCGGGATCACCAAGCTCGTCGTGGGCCGGCAGGTACTCAGCCCGCTCGACCTGGAGCAGGACTACGGCTTGACCGGCGGCCACCCGTACCACGCCGAGCCGAGCCTGGACAGCTTCTTCCTGTGGCGGCCACTCCTCGGCAGTGCCCGCTACCGGCTGCCGGTTGACGGGCTCTACCTCGCCGGATCGGGTGCCCATCCGGGCGGTGGGATCACCGGGGTTCCCGGCCACAACGCCGCTCGCGAGATCCTCAGCGACTGGAAGAAGCGCCGGCGCTGATCCCCTCGTCCTCAACATCGGGGTCGATCCCGGGTCGCGGCTCGGAGGGGATACGGACTGGCCGGCCCTCCCGGCGCTCCACTCGCCGCGCGGCCCGCTGAGCGATGGTCTCGCCGGTCTGCTCCTCGAGGTAGTGCCAGAAGAAGGCGGTCACGATCGCCGCGATCGGAATCCCGAAGATCGCCCCGGCAACCCCCGCGATCTTGCCCCCGACCAGGACTGAACCCAGGACCACGATCGGGTGCAGACCCACCGCGCCCGCCATCAGCCGGGGCTGGAGGACGTTCATGACGATGATCCAGCCGATTCCAATCAGGATCGCTACGGGCAGGAGCAGGTCGGGGTTGAAGATCAGGGCATCGAGGACGGGCGGTGTCCAGGCCACGAACGGGCCGAAGAACGGGATCGCCATCAAGGCACCGGCGGCCGTCGCCGTGATCGGGATGAGCTTGAGTCCGAAGACGACCGACACGCCGACTGCGATCACGCCGTAGGCCACGCCCATGATCAGCTGGCCGCGCAGGAAGCCGCCAAACGAGCGGTTGACGCTCACCCGCAGCAGCTCGGCCTCGGCCCGGTAGGCGCTCGGCGTGAGCCGGAACAGGAAGGCCAGGATCCGCTTGCGGTCGATCGCAATGTAGATCGACATGGTCGAGATGATCAGGACGGTGCCGATCACGCTGATGCTGGCGACCGCGACCTGCTGAATCGGTCCGACCACGTCGATCGCGCCCGTCTGCAGGTTGTCCAGCACCGAATGGACAAGCGCGACGAGATTCACCGACAGGCCCAGGCTGTTGAGCCGGTCCTGCCAGGGGGCCAGGTACTGGCCGAGGTTCTGTTCGATCTGGGGGATCGACTGGACGAACTGGCTGATCGAGCTGGCCAGGTTGGCGGCAACCACGAAGATCGTCAGGAGCAGTCCGGCGATCGCGACCAGATACACGATCAGGACCGCGGCGGCCTGGGGCAGAGGCCGGACCAGGCGCTTGAGGGCCGATGCGAACGGGCTCACGATGAACGCGATCAACCAGGCCATGAAGAAGATCAGGACGATGTCGCCGAAGGCCAAGATCGCCGAGCCTACGACCGTGATCGCGAAGTAGACGGCGATCACGGTGACGCTGACGAGGAGCACCGCGAACCAGCGTGGGTCCCGCCCCAGGATCCGGCTGATGTCCGCGGCGGCCTGCCCAGCCGCGCCAATCCGCCCGTCGTTGGCGGAGTCGTGCCGTTCCTGCCGATCCGGTTCGGTCATGGCCTTACCCTCAGCGGAGCCCCATCTTCGCATGGACCTCGGCCAGGGTGGCCTCGGCCCACGGCTTGAGCCGGGCCGCACCTGCGGCCAGGACCTCGTCGACGTCGTCCGGTCGGGCGATCAACTCGAGATAGTGCTCGCGGGCGGGTGCGTAATAGGCAATGATTCGCTCGGCCAACAGCCGCTTGGTGTCGACGCAGCCGGTCCGGGCCGTTCGCTCGCCCTCCCAGATGGCCTCATAGTCGGGGCCGAAATGACGATGGAGCTGGCAGACATTGCAGACCGATGGCCGGCCCGGGTCCATGCGCAGGATGCGTTTCGTGTCGGTGACCATCGACATCACCTGCTTCCGGATGACGTCGGGCGGAGCAAAGATATCGATCGTGTTGCCGACCGACTTGCTCATCTTCCTGACGCCGTCCGTGCCAAGCACGATCGGGGCCTCGGTGAAAACGGCCTGTGGCGCGGGGAAGGTCTCGCCGTAGCGGGCGTTGAAGGCCCGGACGATTTCCCGGGTCAGCTCCAGATGGGCGGCCTGGTCGCGCCCGACGGGCACCACCGATGCCTTGTAGATGACGATGTCGGCAGCCTGCAGGACCGGATACGTCAGCAGGCCATGGTTGATGTCGTCGGGCTGATTGAGCTTCTTCTCCTTGTAGCTCGGCGTCCGCTCGAGCCAGCTCACGGGCGTCACCGTCGCCAGCAGCCAGGCCAGCTCGGTGTGCTCCGGCCGGTCGCTTTGCACGAAAAGCGTGCAACGCTCGGGGTCCAGGCCCAGGGCCAGCAGCGAGGCGGCCATCTCGCGGGTCCGTACGCGCAGCAGGGCACCGTCATGGGTGGTCGTCAGAGCATGGTAGTCGACGATGCAGTAGATCGCCTCGTAATCGTGCTGCAAGCGGACGTAGTTGCGGACGGCACCCAGGTCGTTGCCCAGGTGGACGATTCCGGAGGGCTGAATCCCGCTGAAGATCCGCGGTCGCCCGGCGGCCACTGGCACCGGGGCGGGGGCTGGAGCAAGCTCTAGGGCCATTGCCGCGGAGTGTAGCGGCCGCCCACCTGGTGGTGATGCCGGGGACCGCCGAGCCAACGTCCCGGTTTGAGGGTCGGCTACCATTCGGCGCATGCCCAGCCCACCGCCGCGTTCGCCCCTACGCGTCGGCCTGCTCGGTGCCGGAACCGTGGGCACGGCCGTCGTGCGGGCCTTCCTCGATGCTCCGGAGCGACTGGCGCCATTCGATGGGGCGCGGCTCGTGCTCACGCGAATCGCCGTCCGTGACCCTGCCAAGGCCGCGGCCGCCGGGATCCCCGAGGCGCTCCTGACCGACGCCCCGGCCCATCTCGTCGCCTCGCCCGAGGTGGACCTGATCGTGGAGCTGATGGGCGGTGACGAGCCGGCCCGGACCCTGATCGTCGCAGCGCTCACAGCCGGCAAGCCGGTCGTGACTGCCAACAAGCGCGTGATCGCCCACCATGGCCCGGCGCTCGAGGCCCTGGCTCGCTCGACCGGCACGCCCCTCCGTTTCGAGGCCGCCGTTGCAGCCGGGATCCCGATCCTGGGACCGCTCGCGGCGGACCTCGCAGCCAACCGGATCGAGCGCGTCCGGGGAATCGTGAACGGCACGACGAACTTCGTCCTGAGCGCCATGACCGAGCGTACCCGGGGCTACGAGGCGGTTCTTCTCGATGCCCAGCGGGCGGGCTACGCGGAAGCGGACCCGGCCGGCGACGTCGAGGGTGACGATGCGCTCAACAAGCTGGTTATCCTCGCCCGCCTCGCGTTCGGGCAGTGGCTCCGGCCGGCTTCGATCGAGCGTCGGCCGGCGACGGCCAACGGACTCGGCCGGCCGGGGATCACCGGGGTGACCGCCGATGAGGTCGCCGCCGCCGCGGTCCACGGCCTGCGCCTCAAGCTGATCGTCGACGGCCGTCGGGCTCAGGGAATCGGGGCCCAGGGAATCGAGGCGTCGGTGCAGCCGGTCGCCGTTCCGGCCGACTCCGGGTTTGGCCGATCGAGTGGCGTGGTCAACAGGATCGAGATCGACGCTTCGCCGCTCGGCCGGCTCGAATTGAGTGGACCCGGTGCGGGCGGCGGTTCGACCGGAGGCGCCGTGTTGGGCGACCTGATCGCGATCGCCCGGGGCGGCGGCAGCACCTGGGCGGGCTCGCCACCGGCCGCCGAGCGCACCGTGGACGCCGGCGCGGCAGACGATCGGCTGGCCCGCCGCTGGTTCTTCCAGTCGGTGCTGCCGGACCAGCTGATCCGCGACCAGCTGGACCTGGAGGCAGCGGCCGCAGATGGCTTCGTGACGATCGCCCAGTCCCTCGATCAGGTCCGCGCCGGGCTTGCCGCGCTCGGCGTCCAGGCGACGCTCTACCCGATTGAGGATGCCGCGTGAGCCCGCCGGCAGCCGAGATGGCCCGCGGCCGTCCGCGGCTCGCTGAGCGGTATCGCGCTTTCCTGCCGATCACCGACGCGACGCCGCTGCTCAGCCTGGGCGAGGGCTTCACCCCGCTGGTCCGGCTCGGTCGGATCGGCGGCGATCTCGGGCTGGCGCATCTGTCGGCCAAGGTGGAGGGCCAGAATCCCACTGGCAGCTTCAAGGACCGGGGCATGGTCGTGGCCGTCAGCAAGGCGCTCGAGGCGGGTGCCCGGGCCCTGATCTGTGCGTCGACCGGCAACACGTCCGCGTCGGCGGCGGCGTATGGGGCGGCCGCCGGCCTGGAGGTGGTCGTCGTCCTGCCACGCGGCCAGATCGCCGCGGGAAAGCTGCTCCAGGCCCAGGTCACGGGCGCCCGGGTGGTGGCGGTCGAGGGCAACTTCGACCAGGCCCTGCGGATCGTGCGCGAGCTGGCCGAGTCGACGAGCCATCCGATCACCCTCGTGAATTCGGTCAACCCGTTCCGGCTCGATGGCCAGAAGACTGCCGCCTTCGAGATCTGCGACGACCTCGGTCGAGCACCCGACGTCCTGGCCATCCCGGTCGGCAACGCCGGCAACATCAGCGCCTACTGGGCGGGCTTCCGCGACTATCGGGCAGCCGGGCTGAGCGCCGGGCTGCCCCGGATGTTCGGCTTCCAGGCCGCCGGTGCCGCCCCGATCGTCCTCGGTCACCGGGTCGAGGCTCCCGAGACAATCGCCAGCGCGATCCGGATCGGCGATCCGGCGAGCTGGACGAAGGCGGCCGCCGCCCGTGACGAATCGGGTGGGCTGATCGAGGCGGTGACCGATGACGAGATCCTGGCGGCCTGGCGGGACCTCGCTCGGCTCGAGGGCATCTTCTGCGAGCCTTCCTCGGCGGCCAGCCTGGCTGGCATCCGCCGGTTGGCCGCCGAGGGTCGGGTTGATCGAGACGCGACCATCGTATGCGTCCTGACCGGCTCCGGCCTGAAGGACCCAAAGACCGCCCAGGAGAACGTGAGCGGCCTGCTCGTGGCAGACCCGACTGCGGCGGCCGTAACCGAAATTCTGGGATGGTGAGGCGATGGTGACGAACTGGCTGGCCGAGCTCGACGGGCGGCGGGTCACGGTCGAGGTGCCGGCGTCCTCGGCCAACCTGGGGGCGGGCTACGACTGCCTCGGCCTGGCCCTGGACCTGGTCAACCGGATCAACCTCGAAGTGCGCGGCTGGAGCCGAGGTGCGATCGAGCTCGAGATTGAGGGCGAAGGTGCCAACGAGCTGACCGACGACCGGCACAACCGCTTCGTCCAGGGACTGGAGGCCGCCCTCGTGGCAGTTCGCGGTCAGCTGCCCGAGCAGATCGGATGGCGAATCTCGATGCGCAACCGGATTCCGCTCAGCCGTGGCCTCGGCTCGTCGGCGGCCGCGACCGTCGGCGGCTTGCTGGCCGGCAATACCCTGCTGGGCGGGCCGCTCAGTCCGGCCGAGCTGCTCCGGTTGGCGACCGGAATCGAGGGTCATGCGGACAACGCCGCGGCCGCCCTGCATGGCGGCTTCGTCGTCGTCGACTCGTCGGCCAGTCCGCCGACGACGATCCGGTTCAACGTCCCGCGCGACCTGAAGGTGGTCCTGTTCATCCCGGAGCTGCGCCTGTCGACGGCACGGATGCGCGAGGTCCTGCCGAAGACCGTCCCGTTGGAGGACGCCATCGCGAATCTGGGGCGGGTCGCGATCGGCGTGGCTGGAATCGCTTCAGGCACGTACGAGCATCTGGGCGCTCTCACCCTGGATCGCCTCCACGAGCCGTACCGGGCGGCCGTGTATCCGCAATTTCCGGCCCTGGTCCAGGCCGCTCGTGACGCCGGGGCCGTGGGAGCCTGCCTGTCGGGTGCCGGCTCGTCCGTGATCGCGTTCGCGGATGGACTGGCGACCCTGAGCCGGATCGAGGGCGCGCTCAGCGCGGTTGCGGCGGACCTGGACGTGCCCGGACGGGTCGCGATCGCCGCCCCTCGCAACGCCGGCGCCCGCGTCGTGGCCAACGCCTGATGGACGGGCTCGCCCAGTCCGTCGGACATGGGCTGGGCAGCGTCGTCGGCGGCGCCCTGAACTCGATCGCGGCCACGATCAACTCGATCGTGAACCAGACCAGCCGGGTGGTGCCGGGCGGATTTCCGATCGTGGCCCTGGTGGTGGTCGTCGTGCTCGTGTTGCTTTTCGCCACCCTGATCCGCCACTGAGCGGCCGCCTCGTGCTCGTCACGGGCGTGAGGCCAAGCCCGTTCCCCGATCAGCTTCAGGCGCTGGGGGTTTGCGCCGCGATGAAGCCTAGGGTCCGGCTCCAGGCGTCGGCGGACGCCGGTCCGTAATCGGCAGCCTTGCGGTCGAAGAAGCTGTGCGGGGCACCGGGATAGGTCACCACTTCGTGATCGACGCCGGCCGCCTTGAGGGCCCCCTCGAACTCCGCGATCGCCTCAGGTGGGATGGCCGCATCGGCGCCGCCGAACAGGCCCAGGATTGGGCTGGCCATCGCCGCCGCCACGCTGGCCGGGGCCGGGTAGCCCGGTCGATCGCCGGTCGGCATCCCGTAGAACCCGATCGCGCCGGACAGGACGAGGCCGAACGTGGTAGCCGTGTACGCCAGCCGTCCGCCGAAACAGAAGCCGATCACGAAGACGGCCCGGACCCGGGCGTCCCGGCGTAACTCCTCGACCCCGGCGGTCAAGTCGGCCCGCAACTCGGCTAGCTTCGTCTGGGGGACGTGCTCCATGTATGGGAAGTCCGCGTCACGCTTGCTCGCGCCGGCGGTCCGCCCGAAGTAGTCGATGGCGAGGGCGTCAATGCCGGCCTCGGCGAAGCGCAGAGCCAGCTCCTCGTAGAACGAATAGAGGCCGCGAACATCGGGCAGGATCACCACCCCGGCGCCGCGTGGATCGACCGCCCGCGCCCGGAACGCCGCGAACTGGCTGCCGTCCGTGCAGGCCAGGACAAGATCCTCGTGGTCGAGGGCGCCCCCCGCGATCGGCCGGATCGGCGGGTGGCTGTCGAGATCGAAACACATCGGCGGACCTCCAAGTCAGGGCCTGCGAAGCGTAGCGCGAAGCGGCGCCGGGGACGCACGCGATCCCGCTGCTAGAATCGGCCGAATGTTCGTACCCGGATCCGAGGCCACCTCCGAGCCGCCCCTCCCGGCTGCCGCCCGCCCGCTCGTCGTCCAGAAGTTCGGCGGCTCGTCGGTAGGCGACGCGGACCGAATTCGGCGTGTCGCCCGGCGGATCGCCCGCGAGCGGGATGGCGGGTCCGACCTCGTCGTCGTTGTCTCCGCAATGGGCGACACGACCGACGAGCTGCTGGCCCTCGCCGCCGCAATCACCGACGATCCGGATTCGCGCGAGCTGGACATGCTCCTGGCGACCGGCGAGCACCAGAGCGCGACGCTCGTGTCGATGGCGCTCCAGGCCCTGGGCGTCCCCGCAGTCAGCCTGACCGGGGCCCAGGCCGGGATCACCACCGACGGCCGCCACGGTCGGGCCCGGATCGCCAACGTCGATCCCCGCCGGGTCCGCCAGGAACTGGCCAACGGCCGGGTCGTGATCGTGGCCGGGTTCCAGGGCGTCAGCCAGACCGACCTCGAGCAAGCCGAGACCACTACGCTGGGCAGGGGCGGCTCGGACACCACCGCGATCGCATTGGCAGCGCGGCTGGGAGCGACTCGCTGCCAGGTGTTCACCGACGTGCGCGGGATCTACACGGCTGATCCGCGGATCGTGGCCGACGCCCGGCAGTTGGCGGTGATCGGCTACGAGGAGATGCTCGAGCTCGCCCACCAGGGTGCCCAGGTCATGCAGGTCCGGGCCGTGGAGCTGGGCTGGGTCAATGACGTCGTCATCGAGGTCCTCAGTTCGTTCGAAGACGCCCCGGGGACCCTGATCAAGGAGGATCCGTTCGTGGAGCAGCGCAACAAGGTTCGCGGCCTGGCCCATGATCGGAACGTGGCCAAGATCACCCTGGTCGCAGTTCCGGACCGGCCGGGTGTCGCCCATCAGATTTTCGCTCCGCTGGCCGATGCCGGGATCAACGTGGACATGATCGTCCAGAATGTCGGCCACGCTGGCTCGACCGACATGAGCTTCACCATCGCCGAGGTCGAGCTTGGCCGGGCAAAACGGATCCTGGGGCCGATCATCCGCGACCTGGGCTTCCGCGAGATGACGGCCGACTCAGCCGTTGCCAAGGTGTCGATTGTAGGTGCGGGCATCCACAATGCGCCCGGTTACGCCGCCCGGATGTTCGGGGCGCTGGCCGACGCCGAGGTGAACATCGAGATGATCTCGACGAGCGAGGTACGGATCACCTGCATCATCGCCGAGGACCAGGTCGAGACCGCGGTCCGGGCGCTCCATGCGGCCTTCGCCCTTGAGCGGCCGGAGGCAATCCAGGGAGATCCGGCCGCCCGTCCGGGCGGCGGCGAGACAACCTCCGGCGCGGCTTGACCAGCGTCGAGACGCAGCCGGCGATGGCCTTCGAGCCGGCCGAGGATGGGCCGTTCATCAGCCGTCAGGAGCGCTTCCCAAGCGTAGGTTCGACGAACGACGTCGTTCGCTCCTGGCTGGCCGAAGGTGCGCCCGAGGTCTGCCTGGCCGTCGCCGACGAGCAGACTGCCGGCCGCGGCCGCAACGGGCGGACGTGGCTGGCACCGGCGGGCGCCGGGTTGCTCTGCTCGATCGGGTTTCGGCCGACGTGGCTCAGCCCGGATCGAGCCTGGCGTCTGGCCGCCATCGTCTCGCTGGCGATGGCTGATGCGGCCGAGGAGGTCGCGGGCCTGCCTGACCGGGCGATTCGATTGAAGTGGCCGAACGACCTCGTGGTCGAAACGACCGGCGTGGCCGGCGTTCGATTGGCCAACGCCACCGGCGAGGCGGCCAACCGCCTGCTCGATGGGCCGCTGGACGTGCGCAAAGTGGGCGGTGTCCTGGGCGAGACGATCGGGTTGGGAACGGCCGACCCGCGGGTGATCATCGGCCTCGGCCTGAACGTCGACTGGGCTGCGGCCGATTTCCCGGCCGAGCTGGCCGATACGATGACCAGCCTGCGGGTTGCCTCCAGCGGCCGACCGATCGACCTCCCGGCGCTGTTCGCCGCGTTCATCGACCGGGTGGAGGCGCGCACGATCGCCCTGCGTGGCGGCCACTTCGACATCGCCGACTGGGTGGACCGCCAGTTGACCAACGGCCGGCGAATCAGGCTCGAGCTGCCCGACGGCCCGCCTCTCGAGACGCGGGCGCTGGGCGTTGATGCCCGGTCCGGTGGCCTCGTTATCGAGGATCCGGCTGCGCCCGGCGGCGAGCGGACAATCCTGACCGGCGAGATTCATCACCTCAGGCTGCCGTCGAGCCCAACGCCCACAGCCCGCTCGGCGCCCCGGCCCGAATTGCCAGCCGTGGAGGTGTAACGCGGTGGCTCGTCCGGTGTTTAGGAGAGTGAAGACGGAGAACGATCACCGTCTCGTCCACCTCGATCGTGATCGAGCCCTCGTCGAGGCTGCCCTGCGCGACCCGGCAGCCTTCGACGCCCTGTATCGGAAGTACCTGGCCCAGGTGTACAGCTACGCCTACTACGAACTCGGCAGCCACCACGACGCGGAGGACGCCGCCGAGCGCACGTTCATGCTCGCCCTCGGCGCCCTGTCGCGCTTCGAGGAGCGGGCCCGGCCGGCCGACGGCGAGGGCGCCTCCACGTTCCGGGTCTGGCTCTTCCGGATCGCCCGGAACGTGGTCGCGAATATCCGGCGTGGCCGACGCCGCCATCTGGTCGTGCCGATCGAGGTGGCGGCGATCGTGGCCGACCCGCTGGACATCGAAGGTGATGTGAGCCGGCGCCAGGAGGCGGGTGCCGCATGGGCGGCTGTGGGGCGGCTACCCGCGGAGCGTCGGCGAGCCCTCGTCCTCCGCTTTGTGGAGGAGATGTCGACAGCAGAGATCGCCGGCATCCTGGGCCGCTCGGAGGGTGCGGTCCGGGTCCTGATCCACCGCGGCCTGCGCGCCGTCGCCCGGGATCTGGGCGGCCGACGCTGGTGACGCTCGGCGCCGACCACGAGCCGGAGATCGAGGCGCTCCGGGTCGATCGCTATCTCGAGTCGATTCTGGTTGCCCGCGAGCGTGGCGCCATCGTCGCCCTGCACGATCCACAACTCGACGCTGACCTTCGCGCGACCGCCGAACGGCTGTCCTCCGATCTTGTTCGAGTCCACCCATCGTTCCGGTTCGAGGAGCGCCTGGCCCGCCGGCTGGCCGACCTGGCCGGCAACCTCCGGATGCCGGCCGCCACCGCTGAGTCGGACCTTCCCCGGCCCCTGGTCGTGATCGGCAGCGCTGAGTTCGACCCGGTCGACCTCCTCGACCCCGCCCGTCTCGTCGACGACGATCCATTCGCGATCCGCGCCCGGCCGCTGTTGATCGGCGGCGCCCTGACCTCGGCCGCCATCTCGCTGGCCGGGGCGGCGCTCGTGGCCTGGCGTCTCAGCCGGCCGGCCCATCCGATGGTCCGGGCAATCCGGGCCGCCCGTGGCCGGACGAATCACCAGGGTGGTCTCGCCTGATGCCGATCAAGCTGCCGTCGTTTCGCCAGCGCCGGGATGCTTACCCACCCGACCTCTGGACCCAGTGCCCGTCATGCCAGGAGATGCTCTTCAACAAGCAACTCGAGAAGGTCCTCCGGGTCTGTTCGAACTGCGGCCACCACTTCCGGTTGTCCGCCCCGGCCCGGCTCAACCTCCTGCTCGACCCGGACAGCTTCGAGGAATGCGACGCAGGCCTCCAGTCGCTCGATCCGCTCGGCTTCGTTGACCTCAAGGCGTATCCCGATCGGGTCAGCGCAGCCCAGGCGACGACGGGGTTGCGCGACGCAGCTGTCTGGGGGTTTGGCTCGATCGGTGGCCGGCAGGTCGCGATGTGCGTCATGGACTTCTCGTTCATGGGCGGTTCGATGGGCAGCGTCGTGGGCGAGAAGGTCGCTCGATCGGCCGAAGCGGCGCTCGCTCGGCGCATCCCGCTGGTCATCGTGTCGGCCTCGGGTGGAGCACGGATGCAGGAGGGCACCCTGTCGCTCATGCAGCTGGTCAAGACGGTGGCTGCGACCGAACGGCTGCGCCTGGCCGGCGTGCCCCTGATCTCAGTGATGAGCGACCCAACCACCGGCGGCGTCTTCGCCTCGTTCGCGGCGCTTGGCGACGTGAACCTGGCCGAGCCGAACGCGTTGATCGGCTTCGCCGGGGCGCGAGTCAGTGCCGGCACGATCCAGGGCGAGCTGCCCGAAGGCTTCCAGCGCTCCGAGTTCCTGTTCAACCATGGCTTCGTCGACCGGATCGTGCATCGCTCGAACCTTCGCGACGAACTGGTCAAGCTGGTCGCCCTGCTGGCCCCGGTTCAGCTGCCCGCTCCGTCCTCGGACAACGGCAACATCCCGGCGTTTCGGCCGCTGTCGTTCCTCAGTGCACTTGCCGAGCGGGTCATCCCCGAGTCCGACGAGGCCGTCCGTGGTTGAGCGCCTGATCGGCCGAAGCGGGCGCAAAGGAAGTTCGGATGCGGATCTCGCACGCGAGCCGGAGGCACCCGCCGACCCAACGGCCGCCGTCTGGGCGAAGGTCCAGCTCGCTCGTAACCTCCGCCGCCCCAGGACGCTGGAGCTGCTGGCCCTGATCGCCGATGACTTCGTAGAGCTCCACGGCGATCGCTTCTTCGGCGATGACCCGGCGATTGTGGCCGGCCTGGCCCGGATCGACGACCGGCGGGTCGTCGTGGTCGGCCAGCAGAAGGGCGCCGAGACGGACGAGAACATCCGGCGCAACTTCGGGATGCCCCACCCCGAGGGCTACCGCAAGGCAATGCGGGTGATGGAGCTGGGCGAACGGCTGGGCCTGCCGATCGTGACCTTCGTCGACGTGCCCGGCGCTCATCCCGGGGCGGAGTCGGAGGAGCGCGGAATCGCCGAGGCGATCGCTCGTTCGATCGCGCTGATGACCCGGCTGCAGACTCCGATCGTGACCGTGATCACCGGCGAGGGAGGCTCGGGTGGCGCCCTCGCGATCGCGGTGGGCGATGTCGTGCTGGCCCTCGAGAACGCCGTCTACTCGGTGATCAGCCCAGAGGGCTGCGCCTCGATCCTGTGGCGGACGCCCGACCAGGCACCGGCGGCTGCATTGGCGATGCGGATGACGGCCACCGACCAGCTCCAGCTCGGAGTCGTCGACGAGGTCATCCCGGAACCGCGCGGCGGTGCCCACACGGATCATCCCGCGACGGCCGCCACGATCAAGACCGCGGTCGTCCGGCATCTTGCCGCTCTGGAGCGCCGTCCGCTCGATGAGCTGATCGAGGCGCGCTATCGGCGCTATCGTGCCCTCGGCGCGTTCACGACCGTCGATCTTGAGCCGGTCGCGATTCCCGAACGGCCCGGCTTTGCCGACCGCCTCCGCAACCTGCTCGGAGGCTCGGCTCGGGCGAGCAACGGGACCGGTTCGAATCCGACACGTTCGCACGACGAGCCGCCGGCTCGCGAGGAGGTCTGATCCGTGCCCGATCGCGATGAGGCCGCCCGCCTCGTCGACCACGCCCAGATCGAGGGGCTGGCCGATGAGTTGCTGCCCGCCCTGATCGCCAAGCTTGGCGCAACCGGGCTGGGCGAGCTCGAGCTCCGCGAGGGCGATTGGAGGGTGCGCCTGCGCCGGTCGGCAGACGGTGCAGGCGCCGCCGCGAAGGGCGCCCTGGGACGGAGCACGAGATCCGGGCCCGGCCACCTCGACCACGCCCATCCAGCCGCGCCGGAGGCGCCCCGCGACGCGTACCGCTCGGCCGCCACCTCGCCCGCCGTGGGTGTCTACCATCCGCGGCCTGAGATTGCCTCCGGATCACGGGTCCGGGCCGGCGACCGAATCGGCAGCGTCGACGTGCTGGGCATCCCTCAGGAGGTTGTCGCACCCGTCAACGGGATCGTGGGCGCCGGGCTGGTCGAGAACGGCGACGCTGTCGAGTATGGTCAGGAGCTTGTCTGGATCGAGCTGATCTCGACGCCGGCCGAGCGAGGCGGACGGGACGCCTGATGTTCTCGAAGATCCTGATCGCCAACCGGGGCGAGATCGCCGTACGGATCCTGCGCGCCTGCCGGACCCTCGGCGTGGAGGCCGTCGTTGCCTACAGCGAAGCCGACCGCGAGAGCCTGGCCGTCCAGCAGGCAGACGAGGCGATCTGTATCGGCCCCGCCGATGCCAAGCGGAGCTACCTGTCGGCGCCGGCCGTGATCAGCGCGGCGATCGTGTCCGGTTGCGACGCGATCCACCCCGGCTACGGTTTCCTGTCCGAGGACGAGGGCTTTGCGGAGGTCGTCCGCGCCCACGGCCTCACGTTCATCGGGCCGCCACCCCAGGTCCTCGAGCGGTTCGCGAGCAAGGAGGCGACCCGACGATTGTTGGGTGCCCAGGGTCTGGCTACCATCCCGGGCTCAAACGGGATGCTCCGCGACGACCTGCACGGACTGGAAGAGGCCGAGCGGATCGGCTACCCGGTCCTGATCAAGCCGTCGGCTGGTGGTGGCGGCAAGGGCATGCGAATGGTGCGCACCCCGCGCGAACTCGAGGCCGCCCTGAAGATCTGCCGCTCGGAGGCGCGCGCGGCGTTCGGCGATGACTCGCTGTACCTGGAGAAATGGCTCGAGGACAACCGCCACGTGGAGGTCCAGGTGGCGGTTGACCGATTCGGGCACGGGGTTCATCTGGGCGAGCGTGACTGCTCCGTCCAGCGCCGCCATCAGAAGTTCCTGGAGGAGGCTCCGACGCCGGCCCTGGGTGACGCCGCTCGGGGTGAGCTCGCCGACCGGGCGATCCGAGCTATCGTCGCCGCCGGCTATGAGAACGTGGGAACGCTGGAGTTCCTGGTCGATCCCGCCGGAAAGGCCTATTTCATCGAGATCAACTGCCGGATCCAGGTCGAGCACCCGATTACGGAGATGCTGACGGGGATCGACCTGGTGGTCACCCAGATCCGAATTGCCGCGGGGGAGCCGCTGGGCTTCAGCCAGGCCGACGTGACCCTGCGCGGCCACGCCCTCGAATTCCGGATCAACGCCGAGGACACCCAGCACGACTTCCGGCCGAGCAGCGGCGTCGTCGAGCGCTACCTGGCCCCCGGCGGGCCGGGGGTCCGGGTCGACAGCCACCTGTTCACCGGCTACGAGGTCCCGCCGTTCTATGACTCGCTCCTGGGCAAGCTGATCGTGTGGGGACCGGACCGGCCGACGGCCATCGCTCGTTCGCTGGTCGCCCTCGACGAGCTGGTGATCGACGGCCTGGTTACCAATCTCGCAATCCACCAGGCCCTCCTCCGCAACGAGACCTTTCTGGCCGGGAAGATGACCACGAACCTCGTCGACCGGGTCGGTGCGGCGGCCTTCCTCGCCGCCGCCGCGAGATGAGCCGCGTTGCAGACCTGCACTGATCCGCGCACACGGGCCGATGCGCGCCGGGCACACTTCCCCCAGCCACCTGCATGGAGCCGCCCGTGACCCAAGCCGCGCCCGCCATCGTCCACACCACCCGCGAGATCGAGGGGCTGATCCCGCATCGCTGGCCGTTCCTCCTCGTCGACCGGATCATCGAGTACGACGAAGGGGCCCGGCGGATCGTCGGGATCAAGGCGGTCACTGCCACGGAATGGTTTTTCCAAGGCCACTTTCCCGGGCTGCCGGTCATGCCCGGCGTGCTCCAGGTGGAGGCGCTGGCCCAGACGATGGCCATCTTCGTGGCCAAGCAGCCCGGCTTCGGTGACCGGATCGGCCTGTTCGGCGGGATCGACGAGTGCCGCTTCAAGCGTGTCGTCAGCCCGGGCGACACGCTCCGCCTCGAGGTCACCATGGACAAGCTTGGAAGGCGCTTCGGTCGCGGCCTGGGCACAGCCACCGTGGACGGCCAGGTCGCCTGCCAGGCCACGCTCAGCTTCATCATCCCCGACGCCTCGGTGCTCCGCTGATGGCCCGGATCGCGGTCATCAGCGACGTCCACGGTAACCTCCTCGCGCTTGAGGCGGTTCGGGCCGCGCTCAAAAAGGAACGGCCGGATGCCGTGATGATCTGCGGCGACCTCGTCCTCAACGGCCCCGACCCGGTGGGGGTCGTCGACGCGATCCGTGAGCTCGAATCTGATGGTGCCCTCGTGGTGGCCGGCAACACCGACATCGCGGTGGCCGACTTCGACTATGCGGCGGCGTTCCCATCGCTGATGGACGGGATTCCCGAATCGATCCGGTCCGCAGCCGAATGGGCCCATGACCAGCTCGGCGATGCACGCGTTGACTGGCTCCGGCGCCTACCTTCGGAGCGCCGCTGGCGGGTCGGCGATATGCTCCTGCTGGCGACCCATGCCTCGCCGGGCTCGCAGACCGAGGGCTTCGACGCCGTCCTCGACCCGAACGTGACGATCGAGCGGGCAGCGCGGACCGACGCCCGGGTGATCTGCTGCGGCCACACCCACCTGCCCGAGGTCCGCGACCTTGGCTGGAAGCTGATCGTCAACGCCGGCAGCGCCGGCTACGTCTTCGACGGTGAGCCGACGGCGTCCTGGGCCCTCGTCGATGTCGATGACGAGCAGGTCGGTGGCGAGATCCGCCGGACGGAGTTCGACGCGCTCGCGGTCAGCAACATGCTGTCGGCTCGCGGCCTCCCTGGTGACGTCTATCGGGCGGCCACCGTGCGCACCGGAAAACTCGTCCGATGAGCCGCTCCGAACGCCGCGTCGTGGTGACCGGCATGGGGGTCGTGTCGGCTGTCGGGATCGGCGTCGAGGCGACCTGGGAGGGCCTGGTGGCCGGTCGCTC
The DNA here is from genome assembly GCA_003152165.1 of Chloroflexota bacterium. Taxonomy (GTDB): domain Bacteria; phylum Chloroflexota; class Limnocylindria; order Limnocylindrales; family CSP1-4; genus Palsa-1033. The sequence continues at coordinate 17,322 of PLZO01000064.1, read as the reverse complement.
GGGGGTCCGCCGGATTGACTCGTTTGAGCCCGACCGGGTCGATTCGAAGATCGCCGCCTCGGTCGGGGACTTCGGCGCGAGCAACGTCCTTGACCGGAAGGAGCTTCGCCGGGCGGATCGCTACACCCAGCTGGGCCTGGTCGCTGCTCGTGAGGCCCTCGACCAGGCCGGCCTGCCGGGCCGCCTCGAAGGCAGCCTCGCCGAGGCAACCGGGATCATTCTGGGCACGGGTCTCGGCGGTGTGAATACGCTGTGCGAGCAGATCACGATCAATGTGACCCGCGGCCCGGACAGGGTCAGCCCGTTCTTCGTGCCGATGGCGATCCCGAACGTCGGTGCAGGTCAGCTGTCGATCACGTTCGGAGCCCTCGGCCCGAACTTTGCCATTGCGTCGGCGTGCGCGACCGGCGGTCACGCGATCGGCGAATCGTGGGAGATCATTCGGCGTGGTGACGCGGACGTGATGGTTGCCGGGGGCTCGGAGGCCGGGGTCCAGGAGGCACTCGTCGCCGGGTTCTGCGCAATGCGTGCACTGTCGACCCGCAATGACGATCCGGCAGGCGCGTCGCGTCCGTTCGATGCGGGGCGCGATGGCTTCGTCATCGGCGAGGGCTGCGGAATCCTCGTGCTCGAGGAGCTTGAGCATGCCCGTGCCCGGGGCGCCGAGCCGCTCGCCGAACTGGTCGGTTACGGAGCGACGGCTGACGCCGAACATATCACCCTGCCCGCGGCGGGCGGCAGAGGAGCCGTCCGAGCCGCCCGACGTGCGCTCGAGAAGGCCGGCCTGACCGCGGCGGCAATCGACCACGTGAACGCCCACGCAACCTCGACACCGCCGGGCGACAAGGCGGAGCTGATGGCGATCCGAACGATCTTCGGCGACCGGGCGCCGGAGGTGGCCGTCACCGCCAACAAGTCGATGCTGGGTCACACCCTGGGCGCTGCCGGTGCGATTGAGGCGATGGTCACGATCCAGTCGATCCGGACAGGGATCGTGCCGCCCACGATCAATCTGACCGACCCGGACGAGCTTGCTGAGGGACTCGACCTGACCCCTCTCGTGGCCAGCCGCCGTGAGATCACGACCGCGCTCAGCAACTCGTTCGGGTTCGGCGGCCAGAACACCGTCCTGATCTTCACCCGGTTCGCGGGATGACCCACGACGTCGCTCCAGACGCGGGTCCCGCCGCCGATGCCGCGTCCACCATGGCCAGCTCGGGGCCGTCGGCCGCGGCCGACCTCAGCGGCGCCGACCGATCGCTGTTGGGCCTGGTCGATCGACTCGCGCTGCTGCTCGAGCGGAGCGAGCTGACCGAGCTGGAGGTGCAGGCCGGTGGGACTGGTCTCGTCCTGCGCAAGGCGGCTGCGTTGCGGATTGCTGGCCCGGGCGGCGAGGCCGGATCGGTTGCGCCGGCTGGTTCAGCAGCCCCCGGGCCGGCCGGCGGGGTCTCAGCCGTTGCGGGCGTCGAGGTCACCCGCCCATCGGTCAATGCGCCGCTGACCGGAATCTTCTATGCCTCGCCTGCGCCCGGCTCAGCGAACTACGTCCAAGTCGGCGGCGAGGTTGCAGTCGGACAGGTGATCGGCCTGATCGAGGCGATGAAGCTGTTCAATGAGATCAAATCGGACCTGGCTGGACGGGTCGTGCGGGTGGTCGCGGAGAGTGGCCAGCTGGTCAAGGCCCGGCAGCCACTGGTCGAGGTGGACCCGCTGTGAGCGCCGACTCTCGTCCCCGCTTCGCCCATTTGACCGGCTGGGGGCGCTATGCGCCGTCCGGCGTCCTGACCAACGCCGATCTCGCCCGGATGGTCGACACGTCCGACGAGTGGATCGTCAGCCGGACCGGCATCCGCGAACGGCGGGTTGCCGCGGCTCATGAGACCACCGCCTCGATGGCTGCGGTTGCTGCGAAACGGGCAATTGCTGTGGCCGGGATCGACCCGGACGAGATCGACCTGATCTTGCTCGCCACCCTCACCCCGGACTACTGGATGCCGGCCACTGCCGCCCTGGTCAAGGAGGCGATCGGCAATACCCGGGCCGTGGCGATGGACATCTCAGCCGCATGCTCCGGCTTCGTCTACGGTTATTCCACCGCCCAGGCCTACATCACGAGTGGGATGGCCCGGCATGTCCTGGTGATCGGGGCGGAGCTGCTCACCCGCTTCCTCGACTACACGGACCGCAACACCTGCATCCTGTTCGGCGATGGAGCCGGAGCGGTGGTCCTGTCGGCGTCCGATGAGCCCGGCGGCGGCCTCGGGATCGAGCTCACGACGGAGCCCCAGGGCGCCTACATGATCTGGCTGCCATCGGGCGGGTCGAAAAGCCCACCGTCGACCGGGACGATCGCGCGGGGCGAGCACTACATCCGGATGGAAGGCCGCGAGACATACCGCTTCGCGACGCGGACCCTGGCGAGCACGGCCCTGGCCGCGATCGACCACGCCGGCCTGCAGCCGTCGGACATCAGCCTGATCATTCCCCACCAGGCCAACGTCCGGATCATCGAGGCCGTGGCCAGGGGCCTCGACATGTCGATGGACCGGATGTTCGTCAACGTGGACCGCTACGGCAACACCTCGGCGGCATCGATCCCGATCGCCCTCGCCGAGGCGGCCAACAGCGGCCGGATCAAGGTTGGCGATCGGATCGTCATCGTCGCCTTCGGAGCCGGCTTCACGTCGGGCGCCGTGGCCATCGAGTGGACCGCCGATCCGGCCCGCGGCATGCTTGGCGAGGCCGTTTCCCCCGACTCGGTCCACGTCCGGCCGCCGCTCGACTGGGATTCGGTCGATCCGATCCCTGATGCCCTGGCCGAGATCCTCGCCCGACCGGGTCGTGTCCCGCTCGACCTGTCCGATGTCGTCCCCGGCGAACCCGAACCGGCCGTTCACCCGTCGCTCCGATGATTGATCTGTCCGGGCGCTGTGCTGTCGTCACCGGGGGTTCGCGCGGAATTGGGCGGGCGATCGTTGTGCGGCTCGGCGAGCAGGGCGCTGACGTTGTCTTCAGCTACCGCGGCAACGCCACGGCAGCGGCCGATACGGTGGCTGCGGTCGAGGCCCTGGGTCGAAAGGCGATCGCCCATCAGGGCGATGTGGCCGATCCGGCCTCTGCCGAGAGTCTGGTCAAGGCCGCACTCGAGGCTTTCGGCAAGGTGGACATCCTGGTCAACAACGCCGGGATCACCCGCGACGACCTGATCATGCGGATGAGCGTCGACGCCTGGCGCGAGGTCCTCGAGACGAACCTGTTCGGGGCGTTCTACACGACGAAGGCGGTCACCCGGCCGATGCTCAAGGCGAAGGGTGGCCGGATCATCAACATCACAAGCGTCTCCGGCCAGGCCGGCCAGACCGGTCAGGCAAACTACTCGGCGGCCAAGGCTGGACTGATCGGCCTGACCAAGGCCACCGCGCGGGAGCTAGCTAGCCGCGGGATCACCGCCAACGCCGTCGCGCCGGGCTTCGTCCTGACCGAGCTCACCCGCGACCTGCCCGAGCCGCTGCAGGCCCAGATCACTGCCGCCACGCCGCTCGGCAGGTTCGGCACGGCCGACGAGATTGCGAACGCCGTGGCTTTCCTTGCTTCGGACGAGGCGGCCTACATCACCGGCCAGGTGCTGGCCGTCGACGGCGGCCTGGTGATGATGTAGGACGAAGATGTTCATCCGCCAGTTCCAGATCGAAGGACTTGGCCACCTCTCCACCCTGATCGGAGACGAAGAGGCCGGCTTGGCCGCGGTCATCGACCCCCGGCGCGACGTTGACATCTACGTCGATGCGGCCCGCGAGCGCGGCCTCCGGATCAGCCACGTGATCGAGACCCACCTCCACAACGATTACGTCTCGGGCGGCCGTGAGTTGGCCGTTACGACCGGCGCTGAGCACGCCATCGGTGCCGGAGCCGAGCTTGCCTACGAGCATCGACCGATGCGCAACGGCGATATTGCGGCGGTCGGCCGCTTGAAGTTCAGCGTCCTCGACACGCCCGGCCACACCCCCGAGCACGTCGCCTATGCCGTCGCCGACACGAGCCGGGCCGAAGAGCCGCTGCTCATCTTCACCGGAGGGTCATTGCTGGTTGGCGCCGTCGGCCGGACGGATCTCCTGGGCGCGGACCACGCCCGGCCGTACGCCGAGCTGATGTTCCACTCGCTCCACGATACGCTCCTGACCCACGAGGATTTCGTGGGCATCTTCCCAACTCACGGCGCCGGCTCGCTGTGCTCGACCGGGATCGGCTCGACCCCCAACTCGACGATTGGTTTCGAGCGCCGGTACAACCCACTCCTGCAGCCGACAGAGGTCGATGCGTTCGCCCGGCTGCTCCTCGCCGGCCAGCCGGCCGTGCCGCGCTACTTCGCCCGGATGCGTTCGATGAACCAGGCCGGCCCGCGGGTCCTCGGCGGGATCCCGGCGCCAGCGCCGGTCTCGCTCGGCGAGCTGCGCCGACTGCTGGCCGGCGGGGCCGTGGTGGTGGACCTGCGCTCGCCGAGGTCCTTCGCCCAAAGCCATATCCCGGGCTCGCTGTCGATTCCGGCGGGCTCGTCGTTCGGAACGTGGCTCGGCTGGGTCGTCGACCTGGATCGGTCCGTGGTCTTCGTGCTGCCCGAGGTTGAGCACGGCGAGGGCGGCGCGAGTGGCCCGGCCCGAGGCGCCGATGCAGCCGCCTGGGATGATGCGATCCGGCAGGCGCTCCGGATCGGCCAGGAGTCGGTCCTCGGCTACCTGGATCGAGGCCTCGGCGCCTGGCTCGGGGCCGGTCTGCCGACCGAATCAAACGGCCGTTTGAGCGTCAGCGAGCTGGCCGAGGCAGTCGAGCGTGCTGACGCCGATTCGCCGCTCGTGCTGGATGTCCGCCAAGCAACCGAATACGAGGCTGGCCATGTCGCCGGCGCGTGGCACATTGGCGCCGGCGACCTCCCCGGCGGCCTGGCCGAGCTGCCTCGCGATGGCGCGATCGCGGCGGTCTGCGGCGTCGGCGATCGCGCCAGCGTCGCTGCTGGACTCCTCGACGCGGCCGGCTTCACGAACGTCAGCTGGGTCGCTGGCGGCATGGACGCGTGGGCAGCCCATGGCTTCCCGCTCGAACGCGGCAGCGGCGCCGGCGGCGCCCCTCGCAGGGCTCGGATCGAGGACGCTCCGTTCCCCGTCGAGCATGACCATTCGCACTCCTGAGCCATTCGGGCCCTGCATCGCCGGGCCGAGCGTCGCCGCGCCTTGCCAGCGTCGTTGCCCGCCACCCCGGCGATCAAGCCGGGCCCCATGACCGCGAGGTATGCGATCAGGCCGCGCCGTCCACGGAAGCGGCCGCGCAACTGCAGGAACTCGCGGTTGGCAATCCGATCGCGCAGGCGGCCGAGAACGGAATGTTGGGTGAACGGCCGGATCGCCGCCGGCGTTCGGTTGGGTGGCGCCAGGTCTCGACGGCGCGCCGGGCCCCCGTCTCGGCCTGGCGGGCAACGTCTCGAACGGTAGGCAGCTGCGGCACGATTCGGTCCTCGGCGCGCGCTGACCGGCCTAACCGCGCGCGAAGAGGCGCGGCAGCCGCCGCTTCCAGGCCGTGGGCAGGACCGTGTCGAGGGCGTCGTCGACGGTCACGATCCCGGCCAGCCGGCCGTCTTCATCGATCACCGGCACCGCCAGCAGGTTGTAGTGGGCGACGACCTCGGCCACCTCGTCCTGGTCGGCCAGCACGCCCACGGCGACCGGCTCCTTGATCATCACGTGCCCGATCTGGGTGTCGGGTGCGGCCACGATCAGGTCACGCAGCGACAGCACGCCGACAAGGCGGCCGTCGTCGTCAGTCACGTAGACGTAATAGATCGTCTCGGCGTTCGGCTCGAGCTGGCGGAGCATGTCGATCGTCTCGGCGGCGGTCAGGTGCTCCGGGACGGCCACGAACTCGGTGGTCATGATCCCGCCGGCCGAGTCCTCGGGATAGCCGAGGAGCTCCTGGACCTCGGCCTTCTCGTCCTTCTCCATCAGGGCGAAGATCTCGTCGCGGGTCGTCTGCGAGAGGTCCGCCACCAGGTCGGCGGCATCGTCGGGCGACATCTCCTCGAGGATGTCGGCGGCCCGCCCGGGTTCGAGGTCCTCGAGCACCTCGACCTGGGTCTCGGGCTCCATCTCCTCGATCGCATCGGCCACGGCGTCATCGCCGAGCGAGGCCAGGACGCCGGCCCGGTCGCGCGGGGCGAGCTGGTCGATGATCGTGGCCAGGTCGGCCGGGTGAAGCTCGGCCAGCCCGGCGTGGGGCACGCGCAGCTTGATCGAGGCGATCGAGGTCTCGACCGGGTCGACGTCCTCCCAGTCGATGTACTTCTCGGGCACCCCGACGCGCAGGTTCCGGGCGATCGTGCGCATCCCGCCTTCCACCCCCAGCCGCCGAAGGAGGCCAGCCGCGCCCACGTCTACGGCGACGAGATGGAGTGCACCCTCGACCTCGTCGAGGCGGAGGTCGTTGACCCGGACCACCTTGCGTCCGTCGATGTCGACGATCTGCTTGTCCATCAGATCAGTCCGCAGGAGGATCTCATCAGGACGCTGATGGAACTTGCCCAGGTCCATCGTCAGCGTGCTCAGCTTGGCGCCGGATTCGTCGAGCCGATCAACCGAGGTCCAGGGCAGGAAGATTCGCCGCCGGTCGGTCTCCACGACGAGGCCGGTCACCGGTGGATAGCGGTCGCCGACGGCCACGATCAGGTCGGCGACCTTGCCGATCGGCTCGTCGTTCCGGTCCCGGACGGGCCGTCCGATCACCTGGCTCAGGTAGAGCATCTGCCACCTCGCGGCGGGTCCGTCCCGCGCGTTGGTGGCGCACACCCCGTGGGCGAGCCGCCGTCAGCGGGCGAGGCGGACCGGGTGCTGGCGGGCGCCGTTGGCGCGGTCCACGACGATCGTGCGACTCGCTGGCGTCCCTCGACTGGGTCCTGACTCCACGAGAGGAGTGGTCCTCCGGTGCTGGCTTGGAGTTCCCCGGCAGCCCGATTCGGCGCGACACCGGCCGCACGGGACAGCCCGAGTGTAGTCGTCCGATTCGAGCCGGGTCAACCCGCTCAGGGGAGAGAGGGGAGAGCCCTAAGGAAGTGGCGTGAAGCCGGCAGCGCAGATCCGACATGACCCCCAACGGCCCCGCCCCACCGGACTGGGACATGCGTTCACGGACAGCCCCGCCGGCAGTGGCACCCGAGCTGCCGGGCACGGGCCGACCAGGCTGCCGGGCACGGGCCGACCGGTCAAAGCGCCTGGGGCATGGTCGGGAGGCGATCGAGAGCAGCATGCGGACAGATCGGCGCACCGGGTCCGGGCGATGTGCTTCGTCCGCGGGTAGCCGATCAGGAAGACGGCGAGGGCAGAGGCTGCGGGCTCCACGCCGTGACCCTGCCCGCCTCGTCCGCCCGGACCTCGACCAGGATGTCCGGCCGCCGGCTCTTCATGTGGAAGATGACGCGGCCGTCGTTGAACGCTGACATCACGCAGAACCTAGCGCTCAGCCCTCACCCGTCAGCGCCGCCCACCAGCGACGGTGTGGCACGCGAAGCCCCCGCCGAATCAGACTGACATACCGGATCGAGAGGCCCGTGCGCTCGCACAGGACCCCTAGCGGCACGAGGGCGATGGCCGGAAGCACGTCGCGGGCAAACGCTGCCGGATCGGTGGGCACTCCCCGCCAGGCCAGCTCGTCCCGTCGCCTGACACTCTGCGTGGCACCCCTGGCCAGTGCGGCCCGTCCGCCATGGCTGGGGTCCTCCCCGGCCGCGCGAGCCGTCGCGATTGCCGCCGGGCCGGCTCGCTCGAAGGCAGCCAGGCTCACGATCCGGACGCTCCGACCGGGAGCGGGTTTTGGCATTGGGCGGTTGCGGACATTCCCGCTCATGTGACATCACTGCCCACGGGCGCAGGCGACAAGTCAGGCGGCGGGCTGCCCGCTGGCGCGTTCCAGTTGCGCAACGACGCCGCCCTTGCGTCGTATCTCGGCGCCGCGCCTCCGCAGGGCCATGGCCGGCACCGCTACTTCACACGAGCATCATCTCACTTGGCCCGACCATATGAGCCCGTCGTCATCGCGTACTCCCGAACTCCGCAAGCAGCCTGGGATCAGCCTCCAGAGCGATCAGAAAAGTTCTAGTAGTGTTGACTGCGCCCCGCGCGTCAGCCTGAACTAGGCCTGAACGATCGATTCCAGCGCTTGCACCGCCGTGATCGGGTCGGCATGGCGATGCACGACCCTCCAGTCGCCCTCTTCACGCCGGAATATGCTCGTCACACGGAGCGCAACAGGCGCCAGCTCCTGACTTCCACCAACCTGGGCCTTGAACCGCTCCACCTCGACGGTGAATCCAAGGTCGCCCGACGCGTACGTGGCGATGTTTTCGAAGGCCGTCACCTGGCCCTTTCGAAAGTTCTGTATGGCTGACTCCAGCGTCTCGGACACCTGTTCCCACCCATGCGCAATCGGGATCGAGCCTCTATGCGCTGTCGCCTGCGGCCCAGCAAGGCTGACATCGTCGTGGTGGGAGAACATCACTTTGGCCGGCTCCACGTTTCCCTTGATGAACTCGCTCAGCCACGTGTGATTTCTCTCGATGGCTTCGTCGAAGTCTGGAGAGTCCATGAGCTTCACCTCTAATGCCGGCGATGACCGCCATATCGGCCTAGCCTAGAGCGCGCGCGACTCCATGAGGTCCCGGAGGTTGTCGAGATCGTTCTGAAACTGTCGCTTGGCCATCGTCACGACGAGCGGCTCGGCCAGCTTGAAGACGCCGCCGGGCTCCGACTCGACCTCGCCATCCTCTTGCACCTCCTTCGAATGACCAACGTACGCGCTCCCCGGGAACTCGCGTCACTCCGCGAGGCAACCGCGCCTGGGCGCCTTCCCTGAGGTCTCTTGCTCCGTGGGCGCAGACTCTTCCACCAGGGAGTAGTCAATGAGACGTCTCGCGATGTTCGCGGCGTTGTTGATCGTCGCCGGTTGTCAGGCGGCGGACGCGCCGACGCCGCAGATCATCTACGTCACAGCCCCGCCCAGCCCTGGCAGCCCCTCAATGGCCTCAATACCGAGCCCTGCCACAGCAACGCCGGCCGCAGCGACGTCGAGTCCCACAACGAAGCCGAAACCCACCCCGACTCCACGTCCGACTCTCAGGCCGGCGTCACTGAGCTTCGGGACGCTGTCTTACAACGCCACCGGGTGCTGGAACTCCAACATTCAGGACCCTCAGGGTCACACGTTCGGGGGCGTGCCGGTTGACTTCAGCCTGACGATCACGAACAAGGGGCAGCGGAAGAGCGGCTACGTCTGGCTCGCCACGAGCACGAACGACACGTCGATCCAAATGCTGGACGGACGGGTGAGTTGGGGCGCCCAGTTGTATGCGCTCGGCGACGCCAATAGCGTCGCGCTGCCGGGACCCGAGATTCCGCCTGGCCGCTCGGAGACTTTGTCCTGGACGATGTACTTCATCACGCCGTTCGATGTGAACTACACCATCGCGGCTGTCGTTTCGTCGACTGGAGAGACAACCCCGGCACCCGACAGCTTCTTCCTGCAGTCAGCCATTCACTGGACGCTCCTTACGACAGCGTCCATCTGCTAGAGCCCTAGTGACGGTCTAGCCTCTCGCCGCGAGGCGGAGCAGCGCGAACGTCGCGCCGAAGAACAGGGGCTGGCCGTGGACCGTCCCGCCCGCGGCCGCGAGGATCGCGACGCCGATGGCGGCGAGCCGCGCGCAGTCGGACAGCCGAGTCGACTGCGACGGCTTCGTTGGGAGTCTCGTCCTCGAACTCAATGTCACAACCCCCAGGGACGCGCCGGCAGGTTCGAGGACGGGTCGAATGATAGGGTCTCATCGTTGGATTGGCAAGGGAGCCCGACGGGAGGTAGTGGCTCATTCACGAGAACCAGCGAGGCTCTTTGCCTCTGTCCGCAGTCGTCGGGGTGCGTCAGGCCCCAGCCCAAGTAGCACCGCGAGAGAACGTGCGTTCACAGATCAGGTTAAAGCACATCCGTTCCGTCGGCGCAAGTCAGACTTCGTCCCCGAGCTATTGGTGGTGGCAACCCGCTCTACAGGCAATTCGCGAATGCCGCGACGTTTCTCGCGAACAGCTCTCCCGACGCCTGGCGTGGGATGACATTGAGTTTTCTGGGGACGACAGAGGTCGTGCTCCTAGAGGCCCAACGTGAGTTAGGGCTTAGTCCAGAAACTCCGCAATCTCCTCGCACGTCCACAGGTGGTCGCTCAGGCCCGCGGCCATAGCGGGGGTTCGCGGGTACGGGTTGGCGAGGCTCTTGTGGGGCCGACCCCAGTTCATGTAGAAGAAATGCAGGCTGATCGCCGCCGCGTGGTTCTCGACCTTCTTTGAGAAGCCGTTTGCTTGGGGCATTCCCTGCCCACCAGGCATCCATGCCCACGGTCGTCGGCCGGATGGAGTCCATTGGCTCAGAGCAACGGGACACCGGGGGATCAGCCACCTTGACCGGATAGGGTCCATGGGCTCGGAGGCCCGCAAACCCGCCACCGGCCTACCGCGCAGGCAAGGCAAAGCCTTCAGGCCCGCCACTTCCCGGAGGCTTGTCCGGGAACGCATGGTCCATATCGACACCCCTGTAGTCCATAGTCCATCCCGTTTTCGCGGTGCCGGTTTCCGGACACTCCAGACCCTCCCCTCCCGACTCCCGTCAACCCGCTCAGCGCCCCGGAGTTCGGACGAATGTCGCCACCAGACGCACTACGCCCAAGCCCGGCCGAATCGTGGGTCCGGGCGGTCCGCCACGCTCAGTTCGTGCGTGAGTCGCGGTCCGCAGCGTCCCGGAACCGGGCCGACGGGACGAATCCCGGGCGTAGTGCGTCTGCCGGCGACATTCGTTCCAAGTAGTTGCCCGGTGAGGCTACTGGCCCGACGGGGCGGGGTCCGCGGCGGCCGTTTGACTCGCACTCGGCCTGAAGGTGATCACGAGCACGGCAACGAGGACGATCGCCGCACCAGCCCATTGCCGGGGGTCGAGCCCCTCGCCCAGGAGCAGGATGCCGCCCGCCACGCCGAACACCGGGATCAGGTAGAACGAGATTGCGGCCAGCGATGCCGGAGCACCGCGCAGCGCGGTCAGGTACAGCCAGTACCCGGCCGCGTAGTACAGAACCCCTGAGATGATCGCGCTCAGCAGCCCGATGGCCGAGATCGACATCGGGCGGACCGCACCACCAAGGATGCCGACGAGGGCGACAACGAGCAGGGCAAAGACGAGGGAGTGCGCCTGCTGGGCGAAGACCACCTGGGCGGTCGAGTCGGAGGCCGCGATCCAGCGCCGGGCCACGATCGTGTAGGTCGCACAGCAGGCGACGCCAGCCAGGGCCAGGGCCACGCCGCCCCATTGGCCGTTCGTGCTCGGGTCGTAGACCAGTAGGACCAGGCCGGCGACCGCGACCAGTGAGAGGACGCCGACGACCGGAGCCACCTGCTCTCGCAGCAACCAAATCGCCAACACCAGGATCATGAGCGGCTCGACCGCCCATAACAGGACCGCCAGGCTGGCGGTGATCGAACCGAGACCGAGCAGGCCCAGGGCGTACGCGAGGCCCGGGTTCAGGATGCCGAGCCGCCCCAGGATCGCGGGACTCCCGCGAAGGGGCAGGCCTCGACGGCGCATCAGCACGGCGAGGACGACCAGACTGGCGGCGAGCTGGATTGGCAACAAGGTCAGCGCCGGGATCTCGTCCAGGGCCCGCTTGCTGACCACCGTTCCCAGGCCCCATGATGCCGCGGCCAGGGTCAGCGCCGGCAGGTCTCGGCGGCTCAGGGTGGGGGAGGACACGGAGGTCGCCGGGGCGCGTTGAGGCTGCGACTACGCCTGCGTCCCGGCTCGGGACTCGATGACCAGCAGGGTGCGTGGCGAGACCTGGCTGATCCGCGGCGCGAATTCGCCGGCGATCGCTCGAAAGCGCTCCACCGCCTCGGGCCGGAGCTGGTAGTAGATGAATGAGGCGCGGCGCTCGGATCGGACCCAGCCGGCCTCGCGGAGCACCTTCAAGTGGTGGCTGACAGTGGGCTGGGCGACGTCGCAGCAGCCGACGAAATCGCAGGCGCAGACGTCATCGCCTGCCGCGAGCTGGCGCAGGATCGCCAGCCGACTGGGGTCGGCCGCGGCCTGGAGCAGGAGGGTATCGGGATCGATCTGGCGCTTCATGACGCCATGGTATTGACAAACACAAATATCGGCAAGTATCAATATCAGGTCTATCGCACCTGTCCAGGAGAGCCCGAATGACGACCGAGATGATCCACGAGGAAGTCCGGGCGCGCTACGCCGCCGCGGCCACCCAGGCCAATGACGGTGGTTGCTGCAGCGGGAGCTCCGATTCGATCGGCGCCGAGCTCTACTCCGCGCTCGAGCGCGACGAGCTGCCCGATGCCGCGGTGCTTGCCTCGCTCGGCTGCGGCAACCCGATCGCGGTCGCCGACCTGCACGCCGGCGAGCGGGTCCTCGACCTGGGCTCAGGCGGCGGGATCGATGTGCTGCTCTCGGCGAAACGGGTCGGCCCGACTGGTCGCGTGCTCGGCCTGGACATGACCGATGAGATGCTCGCCCTGGCCCAGCGAAATATCGCCGAGGCTGGCGCGACGAACGTCGAGCTCATTCGGGGCAACATCGAGGACATCCCGCTGCCCGCCGAATCCATCGATGTGGTGATCAGTAACTGTGTGATCAATCTCGCCGCGGACAAGCCGGCCGTCTTCGCGGAGATCGCCCGCGTGCTGCGGCCGGGTGGCCGGATCGGGATCACCGACATCGTCGGCGAGGATCACCTCAGCGCCGAGCAGCGGGCCGAGCGTGGCTCGTACGTCGGCTGCATCGCCGGCGCGCTGTCCGTCACGGACTTCCGCCGGGGGCTCGAAGCGGTCGGCCTCGTCGACATCTCCATCACACCGACCTACAGCGTCGCCGACGGGATGGTCAGCGTAATCGTGAAGGCCAGCAAGCCGTTCGACGCCAAGCCCATGATCGACCTCTCGCCCCGATCATTGCCCGTCGCCGAGTCGGGTTGTGGGTGCGGCTCAGGCGGCTGCTGCTAAGGACGGATCGAACCGGCACGACCGTCGGAGTGGCCGGCCGCGCCTGGCGTCGCAAGATCGGGCTTGACCTTCGAGTGACTTGAAGGCCTACGCTGCGGAAGTGAAGATCGCCGAGTTCGCCCGACGTGCTGGTATCGCCGCATCGGCCGTGCGCTGGTACGAGACGGAGGGCGTCATCCCGGCGGCAGTGCGTGAGGAGAACGGCTACCGCGAGTACCAGGAAGTCGATCTCGCTCGCCTGCGCCTGGTTGTCTCGTTGCGCCGGCTCGGGCTGAGCCCACAGGATGCCGGCCGGCTCGCACGACTGTGCATCGAGCGCGGCTCGGTTGACCTCGATCTGGCTCCGGTCCTTGCCGGCCAGCGTGCCGCCATCGACCGCCAGCGGGCCGACCTGGACCGGCTCGAAGCCGAGCTGCTCGACCTGGAAATGACCATCGCCGCGGCCGGCCGAGCCAGCAGGAAGGAGCGTCCCGTGCCATCTGCGCCCATCCGGGTCCTGTTCGTGTGCACCCACAACTCGGCTCGCAGCCAGATCGCGGAAGCGCTCCTGCAACGCTATGGCGGCGCGGACTTCGAGGTCGATTCGGCGGGAACCGAGGCGACGAGGGTCAACCCCCTGGCGGTCCAGGTCCTCGGTGAACTCAGCATCGACTGGAGCCAGGCCCGGAGCAAGGTGATCGGCGAGTTCCTCGACCAGCAGTTCGACTACGTGATCACGGTCTGCGACCGGGCGCGGGCGACTTGCCCAGTCTTTCCGGGCTCGTCGAACTCGCTCCACTGGGGCCTGGATGATCCTTCGGAGGTCGAGGGCACAGAAGAGGAGAAGCTCGCGGCGTTCCGGCGGACCCAGGTCGACGTAGCCGCCCGCCTGCGCCCGTTCATCGAGGTCGCCCTGCGCGCTGCCGGCCGCCCGCCGCGAGCCGTGCTCGCCGGTTGAAGGCCCACCTCGCCGAGTTCAGCGGCACGTTCGCACTTGTCAGGCCATCGGGACGAATCTCGGGCGTAGTGCCTCTGGCAGCGACATTCGTCCCAAGGCGCGGCCGACACGAGGCCGGCCGGCCCAAGAACGCCGCAGCCGGGCCGCCGAACCGACGCCGAGAACGCTGCGCTGGTCTACCGCGCCATCCGCACGCCGGATCGCCCACGAATCGCAGCCTGATCCGGGCCTAGCCCTGGCCGACACCTTCGCCGACGAGGTGGACCTCGATCTCAGGCATCTGCCGCAGGAGCTGGTCCGCAAGATTTGGACCAAGCCTGCCGACGACGCCTGAGCGGGTCTCGCGACCAAGCACGACATGGGTGATCCGCAAGCCCTTGCCAAGCTCAACGAGGCCGGTCAGCAGGTCACGGGCTGGATGCTGCACGATCTGCGCGCCGAGGTCGTTGGCGTAGTCGAGGTGCTCCTGGAGGTCGCGGGCCTGATCGAAGGCTAGCCTCTCCACGGCCGGCGTCACGATGACGGCCGCGGTCAGGCTCGCACCAAAGGCGGTGGCGAGCATGGCCCCGCGACGCAGCGCGCGACGGCTGATCGCCCGATCGTCGACCGCCACCAGGACCCGCTCGCTCACCGGGCGGATTCGTCCCAGCCCCCGCTCGCTGACGATGTCCTCCAGCTGCTCATCCACGGCGTGCGTGACAAAGCGCAACGACAGCTCGCGCAGGGCGGTCAGGTTCGGCTCAGTGAAGAAACGGTCGAGCGCCACTCGAGCGCGCTCAGGCGGGTAGACGTTGCCGTGGCGGATCCGCTGGCGCAGGGCATGCGGGCTCATGTCGACCAGCTCGACCTCGTCGGCACCCTCGACCAGCGCGTCCGGGAGGCGCTCGTTCACCGGTGCGCCCACGATCGTGGCCACCGCGTCGGCCACGGATTCGAGGTGCTGCACGTTGCAGGTACTGACGACCTCGATCCCGGCATCGCGGATGAGCTCCACGTCCTGCCAGCGCTTCTCGCGGGGCGAGCCCGGGACGTTGGTGTGGGCCAGCTCGTCGATGAGGGCCACCGCCGGATGGCGGGCGATGATCGTCGCTGTGTCCATCTCCTCGACGTTCACACCCTCGTACTCGACACGCACGCGCGGCACGATCTCGAGACCGTCGAGCAAGGCCTGGGTGCGTGGCCGACCGTGGACTTCGACATAGCCCACGACGACGTCGGTCCCGCGCTCGAGGCGCCGGTGGCCTTCCTCGAGCATACGATAGGTCTTGCCGACGCCCGGAGCCATGCCCAGGTAGAGGCGCAACCGGCCGCGGTCAGCCCGCTCCTCGGCACTGACCCGGGCGAGCATCTCCTCGCCCGTGGGCCGCTCGTCGCGTTCCGGTGTCACGGCGCCGCTCACCCGCTCACTTGCTGGTCAGCAGCCCGTCGAGATCGAGGTTGAGCTGGAGGACGTTGACCACGGGCTCCCCGATGAACCCGAACAGGGGCTGGGTCGTGTGGCGCGTGACTGCGGCCCGCACGGCGGCGACGGTCAGGCCCCGGGCAGCCGCGACGCGGGCGACCTGGTACTCGGCTCCCGCCGGGCTGATATCCGGATCGAGACCGGACGCCGATGCGGTCACCAGATCGACAGGGATGGGGGCGTTGCCGTTGGCGGCCCGTAGCCGATCGACCTGGGCCGTGACGGCATCGATCAGGGCGGAGCTCGTGGGCCCCAGGTTGGAGCCCGCGCTGGACGTACCGTCATAGCCGCCCGGGTTGCTCGTCGTTGCACCGGCGTCCGAGGGCCGGCCCCAGAAGTATTTCGGCTGGTCGAACGCCTGGCCGATCAGGCTGGAGCCGACGGTCTTGCCGTCGACCGTGATGAGCGAGCCGTTGGCCTGTGAGGGGAACGCCACCTGGGCGACGAGGGTCACGGCGGCAGGGTAGATGACCCCGGTGATCAGGGTCAGGGCCACCAGGAGCGCGATGGCCGGCGCCAGCATGTGACGGAGGAAGTTCTGCATTGGAATGTGACCCCTAAGCGAGGTGGAGCGCGGAGACGATCAGGTCGATCGCCTTGATTCCGACGAACGGGGCGACGATGCCACCGAGACCGTAGATGAGGAGGTTGCGTTGGAGCAGGACGCTGGCCGAGGCGGGCCGGAAGCCCACACCGCGGAGCGCCAGCGGGATGAGCGCGACGATGATCAAGGCGTTGAAGATCACCGCCGANNGGGTCGGAGTCGAGGTCGACCATGTTGGCCGCCTCCTTGGCCGCGGACGTGCCGCTGTTCATGGCCAGGCCGACGTCGGCCTGGGCGAGGGCCGGCGCATCGTTGGTCCCGTCGCCTGTCATGGCCACCAGGTGGCCATCGGCCTGCTCCTTGCGGATGAAGGCGATCTTGTCTTCAGGCTTGGCTTGGGCGATGAAGTCGTCCACACCCGCCTCGCGGGCGATCGTGGCCGCGGTGCGCGGGTTGTCGCCGGTCACCATGACCGTGCGGATGCCCATCTTGCGGAATTCGGCGAACCGCTCGACGAGTCCTTCCTTGACGGTGTCCTTGAGCTCGATCAGCCCGAGTGGCCGGCCGTCGCGCCGGAGCGCCAGCGGTGTCGCCCCGAGGTCGGCAATTCGATCCGACGCGGCCAGCACGTCGGCCGGCATCGGCCCGTCGAGGTCCGCCGTGATCGCGTCGACCGCGCCCTTCAGGATCAGCCGGCCGTCGGTCGTGCGCACGCCGCTCGTGCGCGTCTCGGCCCGGAAGGGAATGTCCTCGGCGATGGTCGCGACGAACGCCGTGAACCCGGCCAGGTCGTCTGGGCCGCCTGGGGCCCCGAGCGCGGCGAGGCGCTTACGGGCGAGGTCCACGATCGAGCGGCCCTCAGGGGTCTCGTCCCGAATCGAGGCCACGAGGGCGGCGCTGACTGCATCGACCTCGGTAACACCAGGAGCAGGGGTGATCGATGCTGCCAGGCGATTGCCATACGTGATCGTGCCCGTCTTGTCGAGCAGGATGACGTCGATGTCGCCCGAGGCCTCGACCGCCCGGCCGCTCATGGCCAGCACGTTGAAGCGCGCGACGCGGTCCATGCCCGCGATGCCGATGGCCGACAGCAGGCCGCCAATGGTCGTTGGGATGAGGCAGACCAGCAGGGCCACGAGGGCGACCGTGTCGATGGTCGCCCCGGCGTACGAGCCGAACGGCCGCAGCGTCACGACGGCCATCAGGAAGATGATCGTCAGGCCGGACAACAGGATCGCGAGCGCAATCTCGTTCGGCGTCCGCTGCCGCTTGGCTCCCTCCACGAGGGCGATCATGCGGT
>PLZO01000153.1 GCA_003152165.1 Chloroflexota bacterium | reverse complement strand
TGGGCGTGGGCGTCGGCGTGGGAGTTACGAGAGACACAGCGACAATAGTGGCCACAACAAGACCGCTAGGAGCGGTAGCCACCCGATCGGCACTTGGTCGCGTGGGAAGCGCGGCATCTCCTCGCAAGGCTACACGCCGCGTCCGAGTTGATGGGAAGCAGACGACAGCGATGACCGAAGGCCGGATCGTGGAGTAGGCACGGGCGAGAAGGCTGCCCGACTGGGATCGCTGATGCGCCGCGAGCCTGAACGTGGCCGCTCCTCCAGCCCCGTCGTTTCAGCCTCATTCCAAACTCGTGCGCGTCGCGGAGACATCGGTTGGCGCTGGGGCGACGGCCGGTGCAAGATCTCATGAGCCGCGGTGCTCATCCTCCCGGCAGCACCGACCGAAAGCGAGCCGCCAGGGGCGTTGATCGAACGACGTACGACGCGTAGGCGAGCCAGATGACAGACGCTGCAATCATGGCCGGCGCTGACGTCGTCCAGTACGCCCCGATCACCGCCACAAGAGCGACGATTGCCAAGCCTGCAAGCAACCGTGCTCCGTTTGCCCAGCCAATTCGGAGGTTGTAGCGGACCTGAACCATGACGAGGTTTAGGGCGAGATGTATGACGATCGCGAATAGCATGCCCATCCCGTAGGCCACCGCGCCGAATCTGGGCAGCAGTGCGAGGCTGATCACCAACTCGGCGCCGGACCACACGAGCTCCAACGCCAGCCAGATGGCACGGTCACCATACGCAAGCAGTGTGGCGCCAACCACCCAGACGGCCACCTGAACGAGGTCTGCGCACAAGATCCACGGAAGCAGGGCGGCACCGCCGGCAAACTGCCCTGAATAGAGTGCGATGATGATTGGTACCCCAAGAAGCCCAAGGAGCGAGAAGGCGACGGTGCTCAAGGGCACTGATACCTTGAGCAGGCGATCGATTGTTCGCCCCGTCTCGTCGTGACTCGAGGCGCGCGACACGGCCGCCAGGGACATGCTGCCGATGCTACCGATGACGACTGCCTGAAGGGTAGCGGCCAGGACGAGCGGAGCTTGAACGAGACCCATCGCGTCGGTGCCGAACTGCTTGAGAAGAGAGGCCCGCACGGCCGTGTCAGCGAACGTCGCAGCGAAACCCGCTGCCATCGATGCGAGGCCGAACGACAGGAGGACGACGATCACGTCACGGTTGAGGCGCACGGCGAGCCACTGATATCCGAGGGAGCGGCATCGTAACCCGAGGAGAAGGGCGAGCAAGGCATTCAGTATCAGCGTTGTTGCTGCGGCGCCAACGAGGCCGAAGACCCACACGAGCGGCACACACGCGGCCGTTGCAAGGAGGACGGCAAGAGATCGCCGTAGCGCCAACCCTTTGATGTCCAATTGACCCTGAAGCACGGCGAGGAAGTTGGTCTGGAGGACGATCAAGGGGATGCCAGCGGAGAAGAGGACGGCGGCGATCACTACGACGCGGGTTACAGGAAGGCCTACAACGGTGAGCAGGTCTCCCGTTGCGAGAAGTGCTAACGCAGCTCCCGTCACTAGCACCGACAGAAGCAGCACCAATCCGTTGGCGTTGGCGAGGTAGGCCTGTCGCTCCGCATGTGTGCCGGCCCGCGCAACGTTTCGGCTCAGGCTCACTTGCATGCCCAACGAAACGAAGACCACTAACGAAGCCACGACGGCGCCAAGCTGGGCGATCTCGCCGAATGCCGAAGGTCCCAGCCGAAGAGCGATGACTTTGTTGCGTACTAGCCCCGTCGCTGCCAGGACAATCTGCATGACGGCGTACTGGCTGAACATCACCATGAACATCGACTCGGAGTATTCCGATCGGTCGGAAGTCACGGCATGGAGGCCCGTCAGGTCCTCTTGCACCGAGTCCGCATCGAGGGAATCTGGAGGTTTCGGCGTGCTGGCACTCATCTGATGCCCCGGACCAGAGTCATTTCTGCGAGCGGCAAGGTAGTCCAACGCGGACGGGTCCCGAGAGTTCGTTCCTGCCGAGCCTGCTGCTGAAGGTGGAGCAGCCTGCGCTCCAGCCCCGACAGAACCCGCGCCGTCGCCCCGGGGCCCGCGAGTGGATGGCGCGACGCCGTGCGCGTTGAGCAAGCATGGCGACGAAATGACGACGGTAGAGCGGCGTCCATCGTTGCAGTTGGCTCATCCCTGGAATCGCACGGTGCAATCCGAGGGCCGATGCCACGCGCCGTGCGCTCCGTCAGCGCGACGCTCGTCCCTCGCGCAAACCACGCGTCGGCCGGCGCTGCAGCACAGTCGCGTGCGAGAGCTCTGTCCAACACGCCACGCTGGCCCCAACCAAGCTCGAAGCCGCCCGTAACCCAATGACCCTGGACGCGCGTTTCCTCCGCGGCTTCGGGTTTGACTCCGTCTTCTTGAGGCAACCCGCGGCGAATCGTCGGTGCGTAGCGTGCAGCGCGGGGGCCTAAATGCCTGGTTTCAGGTTGCCGCCCGTGGCCACTTGGGTGGCAAGCACAGGTACGCGGCTTCATGCGGCCAGTCGAACGACATTCCTGAGTATGCGCGGCGATCGGGCAATGAACCCAGCCTGTGCCAGCTTTACAGGCACGAGCATGAGCCTCCGAACCCCGGATTGCTCTCGCCGTTCAGTCCAGGCCTGAGACGCCATCAGGGTTCGCCACTGGCGGGAACCCCGCGGGAAGTTCTTCTCTGCGACCCTGCGGCCACCGGAGCGCATCCTCCGGCGATCGTGGTGCATCTGGCCAGGATGCGTGCGATATACGCCGACCGCGCCAGGTAGGTAGCAGAACCGGCCATGCTGTGCGGCCCGGATCCAGTAGTCCCAGTCCTCAGCTGCCCTGAGAGTCTCGTCGAACTCGCCCGTGGCCGCGACGAGCCGGGACCGCAGCAATGGACACAATGGCGCGAAGCCGTTGCGATACAGAAGGTACTCGTCCATCTTCGCCATCGCAGGGCGCACAGACTCCAGCCAGATCGGGGTCAGCGCAATGTCCCCGATGTAGTAGTCGGAGTACACAAGATCGCACCCTGGGAACTGGTCCAGAAACTGAACCTGTCGCTCGACCTTGTCTGGCAAGAACACGTCATCGGCATCCAGAAAACAGATCGCGTCACCGGAAGCGGCGGCTATCCCGGCATTACGAGCGGAACTGAGGCCACCGTTTGGCTTGTCGACAATCTTGACGCGGCCGTCGTCTTGGCTCAACTGCTCGGCGAGTGACATCGTGGCATCGGTCGAGCCATCGTTGACGATGATCAGCTCCAGCTCCCGCCACGACTGGTGCAGAACGCTCTTCACGGCGTCGGGAAGGAACGCTTCCGCGTTATAGGAAGGGATGATCACCGATACCCGGGGAGCCGCAGGGGTAGTCATTCTCTGCCATCGAACCTCGGATCGCTGGAGTCGCGATGCCAACCGCTCGCAGACATCAATGGCCGAGCCGCGTAAACACGAACTCGTTGCAGCCGTGGCCACCACTGGTGGTCATTCGCTGGAGCTGGAATCCGCGGTCACGACAGAAATCGAAGACCTGCTCTGGACGAGCTACTTCAAACGGATACCCGCCCACCAAGTCAATGAGGTCGTGCCACTTCGACATGCCACGTTCCCGCGACCTGCTTCGCGAGGACTCGACAGGTAGCGGGTTCTGCCTGCGGATCAGGCGCACCAGCGCCGCCTTCCCCTCGAAGTAGCTGCCCGCAGCGAGAACGAGGGTCTGCGGGACAGGTGGAGGAGACTGGTTGTAGAGGCGTTTGATCCGAGCCCATCGCCGACTCGCGCCCCCTTGGTCGTCGTACAGGACCACGCACAAGCAGCCGCCGTCGGCAACTGCGCTGCACGCGATATCGAGCGCGTCCCACATCGCACCCGTGTGGTGGAGGACTCCCCAGCTGTAGACGATGTCGAACTTGCCGAGAGCCGAGATGTAGGAGCGGTTGATCGCAGATCCCCGCTCTAGTATCCAACGAACCTCACGAGGGAAATGCCGTTCACGAAGGAGGGCGGTACAGCGGACGGGCATCAGGTCGATGTCGAACGAGTGGACACGGCCCGCACCCAGCCTCATGGCGGCGAGGCTGAGTAGACTGCTCCCCGACCCGACGTCGAGAAAGGAGGCACCCTCGAGCTGACTCGCCCCCAGCGCCGACTGTAGTGAGCGTTCGGCGCCGACGATACTCTCCTCGTCGATCACCGCGAGGAAGTCCTGCCAATTCGCCCCGAAACGAAATCGGGTTTCCCGAGGCCGCGTCCCTTGCACTGTCACGACTGCAGGGTACACTGAGCGTAGGGACACAACGAGCGCCCATGACCTCATCCCGCTCTCGGCCCGAGCATGGACGTGACCCTTCGTTCGGTCGGTTCTGAGCAACCCGCCGAGTGCCCGCCCCGGTCCCCTGTCCACAGGACGAACAGTCCCCGAATTGTCCCGACACGTGACATCCTGATCAGCGGCAGCTATGAAGGGTCGTTGGGCGTCCCGACTAGCTGGGACCCCCGGGCTGGTCCGCGACACCAGCACCCGCTAGTGTGCCGTTGCTGAAGTGGCTGGACGATTAGGATGATCGCAGCTACGCTGTGGTGCATGGCCAATCACCCCGCGCCTCCCCTGTCGATCGATCAGTCGGATCTCGAGGCGCTCCGGGCGCTCGTCCGAGCCCGGACGACAGAGCAGCGCCTGGCCCAGCGCGCGCGGATCGTCCGGCGCGCCGCCGAGGGCACGCCGAACCGGACGATCGCCACCGAGCTCAGCGTGTCGCCGATGACCGTGCTCCTGTGGCGTACGAAGTTCGAGCGCGACGGCCTGACCGGTCTGGTCGACGAGCCCCGTCCGGGCCGCCCTCCGACCTACTCGCGCGAGGCGCTGACCGGGTGATCGCGCTGACCCTGGAGCCACCGCCCGCCGGTACAACCCACTGGAGCGTGCGCCGGCTGGCCCACCGCGTGGGCATGAGCGAGACGACGGTCTGGCGGATCTGGCGCTCGGCCGGTCTCAAGCCCCACCGGACCGAGACGTTCACGTGGAGCACCGACCCCGATCTCGTACCCAAGGTCCGCGACGTCGTCGGGCTGTACCTCGCGCCCCCGGAGCGGGCGATCGTGCTCTCGCTCGACGAGAAGACCCAGATCCAGGCGCTCGATCGGACCAGCCGATGCTGCCGCTCCGGCCCGGGCAGGTCGAGCGGCACACCCACGACTACAAGCGCAACCGCACGACCAGCCTGTTCGCCGCCCTCAACGTGGCCACCGGCGAGGTCACCCAGGAGGCACGCACCCGTCATACCGGGGCCGACTTCCTGGCCTTCCTGCGCCGGGTCGACCGCACATACCCCGACGGGGAGCTGCACGTCGTCCTCGACAACGTCTCCCCACAAGACCCCCGCTGTCCGGGCCTGGCTGGAACGTCACCCGCGGATCAGCTTCCACTTCACGCCGACCCCGGCGTCGTGGCTCAACCAGATCGAGACGTGGTTCGGCATCTTGTCCCGCCAGGCCATCCGGCGGGGCAGCTTCGGCTCGGTCAGGGAACTCATCGCGATGATCGACACCTTCACGGCCAACTGGAATGCCGGGGCCACCCCGTTCACGTGGATCAAGACCGCCGACGAAATCCTGGCCAAGGCGGTTCGGAAGCGCCCAGCCACTAACGAACCGCGACACTAGGATCTAGTTGCGCAAGTCAGCGTAATGACGAGTGAGGCCGACCTGGTGGACCTCCCGTTGCTGCCACTCGAACGGGGTGACGACCTCGTTGTAGGCGGCGGCGAACCGCTCGATCGCGTCGCGCACCTGGCGCGGCGACGTGTGGCTCGCTCCCTGGAGGGCGGCCCGTTCGAGGATGCTGAACCAGACCTCGACCTGGTTGAGCCACGACGCGTGGGTCGGGGTGAAGTGGAAATGGACGTTCCGATGGCGGACCAGCCAGCGGTCGTGCTTGGGCTTGTGGGTACTGAGGTTGTCGAGCACGACGTGGACCTGGAGCTCCGGATCGGAGTGGGCCGCGAGGACGTCGTTCATGAAGTCGAGGAACTCGCGCCGCCGGCGCCTCGCGTGGTGGCCCGTCTGGATCAGCCCGCTCGCGACTTCCAGGGCCGCAAAGAGCGTCGTCGTCCCGTGGCGCTTGTCCTCGTGGGCGAAGCCGGTGAGCGCCCGACCATCGGGCAGGCGGAGCCAGCCCGATCTTCGCAGGGCGAGCAGCGCCGGCTCGATCTTCTCTAGCGCCAGTAAGTACTAGGCGACTCACTGGCTCACGACGGCAGTCGAGCT
>PLZO01000128.1 GCA_003152165.1 Chloroflexota bacterium | reverse complement strand
TGTCGAGCATCCTGCGCAAGCTCTCGGTCAACGACCGAACGCAGGCGGTCGTGTACGCGATCCGCGAGGGCTGGATCGAGATGCCTCCAGCCACCGAATGGGGCGATCTCGTCGCGGAACGCCTGCCCGGATCGTTGTGAACCACTGGTCAAGCGGCTGAACCGTGCCACGGCGAGTCGCCCCGGGATCGACGATGGGCTCCGTCCAGAAACCGGTCAGGGCGCCTCGCCGATGGGCTGTCGGATCCGCCCCGGCAGCGTGACCGCCAAGGCTGGGTCGTAGATAGCTCCTCCCAACAAGACGCCGGGCCTCGGCCTCCTGGTAGCCGTAGTGACGGCCCGCGCCGCCGTCGAAGGGGGGGTTTCTCCCGCTCCTGATCCCGACTGCAAAAACTCGTCATTGCAACCGCAAGCGGCTGACATCAGCGGATGCCGTGGGGCTCTTGGTCGACGGAGCGGTGCTCGGGAGGGGGGGACTCAATTGGGGCGGCACAATGGCCTCGTATATAGCGGGCAATCTGCCCGTCGCCCATCCTCGCCTGGGCAGGGGATCACGGAAGACGAGGTGGAGGAGCGAAGGGTCTAGCGCCCGACCTCAAACCTGATGTCCGGGGACGGACGCTCGGTCCGGATCCGGACGTGGCGCCCGAGGACCATCGCGACCATCTCGGCGAACAGGCCGACCCGGTTGATCTTGGGCAGCGTTTGCCGGAGTGTGCGGATCTGATCGGCGGTCAATGGGTCGTGGGTCACCACCTGGAAGCGCAGATCGTGCCAGGTGAACGTCTCGATGCACTCGGGCGGGTTGGCGGTGCGGACCGCGTCGGTGGTGGGCATCAATGTCTCCTCGTTTCGAGCCCAGGTGCTCAGTTATACGTGAACTGGTCCGACCCTGTCTGGGGCGAGCTGCCGCCGGTTGTCACGATGATGTCGACCGTGTTGCCCTTCGTCCCCTTAGGCGTTTTGACGGTGATCGTCGTGTCATTCACGACGGTGAATCCGACGGACGTTCCACCGATCTGGACCTTAGTGGCACCGGTGAAGAATTCGCCGGTGACGGTGATGCTCGTGTTGCCGGCGGCCGGACCCGCTGCCGGTGCGAGGCTCTGCACGATCGTGGCCGGGTACGGCTGGATCAGGTGAAGCCCGCTGTGCGACAGCAGTGTGGCAGCCTGGGTGAAGACCGCGGCCAGCTGCGAGGACGGCGGATTGTCGAAGTAGTGCTGGGCGTCCGTGGCCCTCTTGCTGAGCAGCATCGTGGCCGCGACGCCGGACCAGTTGAAGCCCGTGGCGTCCGTGCTCTCGTACATGTTGTACGTCACGTCACTTGCGTTTGTGTTGTTCGTGAAGGTAGGTCGCTTGGGCGACGGTCATCCGTGCTTGCCCCGGAGTAGTGTCACTCGAGGCGGCCGCGTTGCGTTTGTCGGACGGTCCATGATTCTGGTCAATCCTGTGCGTAGGGTGGCGTCCTGATCGGTTTGCGATAGACGATGGTCCCGTAGGGCAGCGGCCCCTCATAGGACTTTCGTACTGGTGAGATGGCGAACAGTAGGGAGCCTACATTGCATTGAACCTTGAAAGGAAGGACCCCCCGAGCGTGATGGAATGGTTCGTGGTGCGACTTGGCAACGAACGCCGCGATCCCCAAGGGAGGACCGAAGGAGCCGGATGCCGAGCCCTGCCTCGAGGTCGGGCAACCCTAACTGGCGATCCGCAACTGATGCGGTCGCTGGTGCGTTGGTCGAGCTTTGCGCCGCACGGCGACCACTCTCTCGAGCGACGACAGGCGGTTAGGCGCAACTGAGGGGGCGATTGCCGGGAACCCGACCCGCGCGCGATCCTGGTTCTTGTTGGTGCCGGCGTCGCCCGGCGGCATCTTGACCAGATTCATCTGGAGTTAGCCAGGTGGTGCCAGCCTGGCTCGATGGCATCGAGCCATGTCACAACGTGTCTAGGAGTACTCGCGCTGACGCGTTTCCTCGCACGTGAGAGGTACTGCCTCACAGTCCGGGGGCGATACCCATTTCTGATGCGATCTGGTCGGAGGACCCACGGCGCAATCCGAGCCAAGCCTCGACTCGCGGCGATTACATGGTGCTCCGGCTTAATTGCATCGAGCCTCGCCGCACACGTTTCGCAGTGCGCCGGCGGGCGGCCTTCCATGTGCGAGCCCCCAGGCGACGAGGTGGGCTTGTCGATTCCGGCCCGCGACTCCGAATTGACCGCGGCCGTTCCTGAAGGTGCTGGCTGTCCATAACCAGCAGCCCGGTCCTTTATCGACTTTGGACCAGAACCGATCGGCTGGCGTCATCGCTAACACTCTAGCTCACCCTGCGAGCTGCCCCGACCTATACCCCCGTGAGTCGAAGCAGCGCTTCTCCAGGCGCGCTCGCAAGGTGCCTGCTTGCCGGTGCGTGGGGCTAGAGCCCGGAGCTGATCCGAGTATCAGGTGCGCCGTCGGCAGGAACCAGCCCGCCCATGGCCCGCGCCGAGCGCTTTCCGACGTGCCAGAGTAGGTCCTTTGGGTCGACCATTACGAACACAGCCCAAGCTACGCCGACGAGCGGCCCGGCTGCTTGGTTGAGGCCAAGCAGGACGGCAATCCCCCCGACGAGGGCCCAGCCAGCGAGGAACCAGACGACGGTAGATACGATACGCAGCTTCATGCAGACAGCATGGCGTCAGAGGCGGCATGTCGATACGGGAGAGTCGTACTGTCGACCGTAGGACTTCGCGGGGCCGGTGCTGATACCTGGGTGAGGAGGTGATCGAGCCGCAGCGGCCGGGGCATGTCTAGCGGACGAGCGGGCACAGCCCGGTCAATCGCGCGAGCTTCGTACTGGCTCGCGAAGCGTCCGATGTCGCCAATCTCGGATCCCATCGTGGAGGCGAGGACCCAACCGACGCCGGCCACGGTCATGGGGAGCCGCATCGCGGGGTGGTCGGCACCCAGTCGTCGCAGTTCGAGCTCGAGGGCGTCGATCCGGGCGGTCAGGTCGTCGACGAGGGCGAGGCTCTCGAGGTTCGCCTGCCACGGTTCAGGCCAGGCGAGCGAGTCGAGCAGCTCGCGCCCAGCGACACCGAACAGGTCGGCCATTGGGCATCCTCGGTGCTGGTTGCTTGACACCCCAACGGTGTCACCGGTGAGGTCCTCTTCATGACCATTTCATTGTGCCGCGGGCGTACGAGAGGATGGTCCTCACAGGGGGCAACCAAGGCGGTCGACTAGCATGGCGCCATGATCGCGCTAGAGGCGTATGCCGCGGACTGCCGTCTCATTGGTCTCGTGGACCTCGGGAACGTTCGCCTGACCGACTTTCTCAATGCCACCGCGGAGCTCCGCCTTCGCGACGCACGTCTGGAGAGTCTGGCTGACGGCCACGTGATGGAGACCCCCGAGCTCACGGTCGCCCGCGACGAGCTCTGTGCGGTCGTCGCCAGCGGGCCCCGTGGCGACGCAGCCCGCCGATTGCGCACCCGTGCCACCCAGGTGGTCGTTGATCTCGGCCCGTATCACATCGTGGGGGCGATCCACGGTACCCCAGCATCCGATCCGCTCAGCGGGGTCCTGCGCCGCGCGGCGTGGGTTCCGCTCACCGATGTCACCGTCACCTATCGTCGTGGTCCGGACTCAGTCAGCGACGATGTTGCGACGCTGCTCGTGAACCGCAACCTGGCGAATTCGTTTCGGGCGGTCGACGAAGCGAGCGTCGTCCTCCCCTGGGAAGCGCGACGTATGTCCCGGACCGCTACGCCGGGCGCGCTCGACCTCACCGGGACGCTGCAAGATGAGGAGCGTCCGGATCGTGACGAGGCACCTCCGCGGGAATTGGGACCCATCCTTTAGACGGGCGCGATCACATCTAGGAACCATCGGCATGGTCGCAGCGTCTCCTGAGCATCGGGCCATCCAAGCCCGATGCTCAGGAGATCCAGGAGCCGAACCGATGGACCGCCTCTCGACCCGCCTCACGTTCTTTGCCCGGCGACGCGCCAGCCTCCTCGTCCCGGTGTTGGCCGTTTTACTCGCATCCTGCTCGGCGTCTGGGACGCCAGCCCGCTCGGCCGCGGCGATGAGTCCCGCGGTCTCCGTGGTAAGTCAGTCAGCGCTCGGCGCGCCGGCCGCGAACGCCATCGGACCGGCGCTTCCGTCAAGCTCGGTGAGGACGTCGGCCGGTGGCCCGGTGTCGGTGAGTGGCAGTGGCTCGGGCAGTGGTGTCCCTAATGCGGCGATCGCCTACCCCTATCCTGTCGTTGGCGGCAGCGCCGGCCTCGCGCCGGACCATGAGCTGGTCGTCAGCGGGACCGGCGGGGCGACCGTGCAGGGCGATCTCAGTGACCGGGCGGCGGCGCAGCGGACTGCGCTCGCGGCCGCGTTGGCGGATGCCAAGGCGCAGGCGCAAGCGGCGGCCACGGACGCCGGCGTCACGCTCGGCGGCGTCGTCTCCCTGAGTGTCTCGGTCGGCGGGAATTACATCATGCCGATGGGCGCCCTCGGAACGCCGGAGACCGTGCCGTCGACGGGCGGCGGCACATCGGTGCCACCCACCAGCAGTGGGTCCGCACCGAGCACGCCCACGACCGAGCAACTCGAAGTCACGGTGACGGTGGCCTACTCAATCAGCTAGGCCGATCGTTGGCTTTGCTGGGGGCCCCTCCTGCCCCTATCTCGGCAAGGGGCCAGTTAGCGGGCACCGGGTATTGTCCAGCAGCGGAGAATAGCAGTGGTAATCGACACACAGCAGGAGGGCAACCGATGACAGACGAGCAGGCCTTGGCCGCCAGCAGCCAGGCAGAAGCGCCGGCTGAGGCGACCGATGCGACCGCGGCCGAGTCCCTGGACCTAGCCAAACGACTGAAGGCGGTCGTAGCCGAACTCGAAACGGGCGTGCCGACCGAGCCGGGTGACTTGCTGACCCCAAGTGAGAAGTTAAGGGCGATCGCCGACCTGATCGATCGGCGCGCTGCAAACGCAGCACCATCGACCGGCAGCTAGGCGGCCTGGCGCTCCCGGGCTAAACCAGCCGTCCGGAGAACGGACTAGCACTCGGCGCTGGCTCGGCCTACCCTGACACTAAGGCCCGCCGCGCCGCTGATGAAAGCGGTCGCGCCGAAGCGGACCATGAGGAGGAGCAACGATGGCAGAGCATCCGAACGCAGCGCTGGCTCGTCAGATGAACGACGCCCTTGCCCGCGGCGACATGCAGGCACTCGAGGGTTTCCTTGCCGACGACGTGATCTGGCACGAGATCGGCCGTGCTGAGCCCCGACACGGGAAGGCGGAGCTTAGGGCGGCGGCTCCTGGCGGCGGCGCGGCCGACTACAAGATCACCGGCACAACCCACGACGTCGTCGCCAACGACGACCACACGATCGTGCTGGTTGAGGCCACGGCCACCCGCGGCGGGAAGACATTCACCTACCGGACCGCCGAGATCTATCACATCCGGGACGGCAAGATCGCAGAGCGCTGGGCATTCTCCGACGACACCGCGGCAATCACCGCGTTCTTCGCGTAGCCACCCAGACGAGATCGCGCGGCAGAGGCTGGGGGTGGCCCTGCCGCCGTGGCTCGAGCTGGCCCGCGGTGAGGGCCGCCACCCTTGCTGCCTGAGCGATGATGGTCACCGGAGGTCGCGATGGACGCCAGGCTTATCGCATTCGGGCTGATCGAGATCGGCGGGCGCCGGTTCGAGCACGATGTCGTGGTCGAAGGAGCTGTGGTCCGCCGACGCAACAAGGGAGCATCGAAGGCCTACCGGGGCCGGTATGGCCACACGCCGCTCTCATCCCACGAGGCGATCCCCTGGTCAGCACGGCGGCTGATCATCGGGACCGGAGTCTCCGGTCAGTTGCCGATCATGCCCGAGCTGTACGAGGAGGCCGCCCGGCGCGGCGTGGAGATCGTCGCCGCGCCGACGGAGGTGGCCTGCCGGTTGCTCCAGGCAGCCGATCCGCGGGACGTGGCGGCCGTCCTTCACGTCAGCTGTTGATGCGGGGGGTGGACTCGCCAGCCGGGAGCGCAGGTCATCGTCGGAGCCGGAGGCATCCGGTAGGTCCGCGGGTCCAGCCTTGGCCCGCGAGAGGGGTCGGTGCCGCTGAGAAACCGCGTCAGCGATCGACAACGCGAATGCAATGTCGCGCTCAGCGTTGAAGTGCCGGCGCAAGAATCAATTAGACATGATGAGGGGGCGGAGCCTGAATCGCATTAGACTCCGCTCGGCGGACGATCGTGCCCAGGGGGGCGAGCCGACGCTCGCGATCATCGTCGGCGGATGCGTCCAAATGGCCGTCGGTGATGAAGCGTCGAGGAGGACTGCGGCACCCAGCCGCTAGAAAGGGAGGACCACATGGGGATCATTAGCTGGATCGTGCTCGGGGCCATCGCGGGGTTTCTCGCGAACCTGGTCGTGGGCGGACGCGAAGGGCTGATCGGCACGATCATCCTAGGCATCGTTGGGGCGATCATTGGCGGGTACATCGCCGCGTCGGTCTTCCACAAAGGCGATGTGACCGGGGTCAATGTCGAGAGCATCGTGATCGCCGTGCTCGGGGCCATCCTGGTCTTGTTCGTCTGGCGTGCCCTCACTAGGAGCCGGACTTCCTGATTGACCCACCAGGCCGAACCGGTCGTAGCCCCGGACGCCAGACCGCCGGTTCCGGCGCCCAAGGGGCCGCTGGCGCGACTCGTAGATCGCGGTCTCGCTCTCGGCCCGGTCCGCTGGCTGATCCCGATTCTCGAAGCGTACGATGCCGCCGGCGGCGGCCTACTGGCAGCGGGGCTCGCGTTCAACTCGCTCTTCGCGATCCTGCCCTCGATCCTCTTGATCATCGCCGTGATTGGCGCCCTCCTTGGTGACGCCGGTCGACTCGCGGCCGTATCGGCCAGCCTGTCGGTGAGTTTCCCGCCCCTGGCGGGATTCTTCAAAGTTGCGCTCGGGGGCTTCGCCACTGGTGCTGTCACCTACTCCATCGTCGGCGTGGTTGCCCTCGTCTGGGGCGCCAGTCGGTTCTACCAGTCAATCGACGATGCGATGGCCAGGATCTTCGAGAGCAGTCGACGGCGCGACCCGCTCCAACGGGGCTTGCTGGGCGTCCTCTCCGTGCTCCTGTTGGCGGCCGCAATCGGCGGGGTCATCGTGGTCTCGCACTTCGCGACGAACCTCGTCGGCAACGGCCCACCGGGTGTCGCCCTTGGATCGGCGTTCCTGTCCACCACCATCGGCGCGGGTCTCGCCAGCGTCGTCCTCTTCAGCGCCGGCATCGCCGTCATCTACCGTCTCGTTCCGACCAACCAACCGAGCTGGCGGATGATCCGCAGGCCGGCCCTCTTCATCGGTACGTTCGCCGCCATCTTCACGGCGCTGTTTTCGGTGTTCACCCCCCAACTCGTCGGCTCGCTGCAGGTCTATGGCGCCTTCGTGGCCGTCTTCGCCGCAATGATCTGGCTGTCGTTCGTCAGTCAAGCCTTGTTGATCGGCGCGGCCTGGGTGCACCGCCGTGTGCTGATGGACAGCGCCGTGCGGGCCCGGATCGAGGACACGGCGGAAGAGCCCCCTCCCGCTGCAGACCTCGGTCAGCTCCGCGGTTAGACACCGCTATGGTCGCCATGCCGTGCCGATGATCGAGGCGTTGTCGGGTGATCGATCATTTCTTCGGCACGATGACCCGCAGGGCCGCTGGCAGGATCGAGACCACGATCGGGGTCTTGCCAACCGTATTGCCGTCGGCCTCGACGAGCCGACTCGGTTGCGTCTCGATCCGCACCTCGCGGGCCTGGGCCCGAAAGACATGGCCCCCCGAACTCTCGCCCAGATCCGTCTGTCGCATCGCTTCCCAACTGGCGAGAAGCCCGGGCAACGGCCCGGACGCACGGACCACGATCACGTCAAGAAGGCCGTCGTCCGCCCGAATGGGGCGGCGCGGCTCGATCACCGGCAACATCTTTCCGAAGTTCGCGATGAACACCTGGGCGGCCTCAGTCTTGGTAACGACCCCGTCGAGCGTGATCTCGTGGGGGACATTGCGGATGGTCCCGGTCTGGCCGAGGGCATTCGCAAGGTAGGCCAGCTTGCCCCAGCGAAGCTTCTGACCGGTGCCGGTTGCCGCCATTACCTCCGCGTCGAACCCGATCCCGCAAGCGACCGCGAAGACGTGGTCTGTTCCGTCGACGGCCACCCGCCCGAGATCGACCCGCCGAGTCCGCCCGGTCAGCACCGTTCGCGTTGCCTGGGCGCTACCGTGAGGGATCTTGAGATTTTCGGCGAAGAGGTTGCCCGTTCCGGTCGGAATGATGCCCAACGCCACTCGGGTTTCGGCAAGCGCCGAGGCGACCCGAACGACCGCGCCATCGCCGCCAACGGCCACGACCACGTCGCAGCCGGCCTTGACCGCCTTCGCCGTCGAACGTTGGAGCTGACGTTTTCGTACGACGACCTCGCTGTCGACCTTCCAGCCGCCTGCACGCAGCAGGCTCCGAACCTCGCTGACGACCCGCCCAATGTTCCGGCCTTTGCGCCGCCGACCGATGACCAGCGCTCGGGTCATCCGACCGCCGCCGCGCCTGGACCGTCGGGCCTGCGGGTCCCAGGCGTGCGAGCCGTGCGCCATCGCCGCCATGTCGGTCGAGCGCGGAATGCAGCACCCACCACGAGCAGCCAGGCGATCCCGGCCAGGAGTCCGCCGACGACATCGGTGAGGTAGTGATAGCCAAGATAGATGCGGCTGACACCGACCCCGAACGCGAGTGCCGCGGTAATGACGAGCGCGATCACACCGATCCGGCGGCCGAACGCCGACCACAGGATGAGGGCGAGCGCGCCGTAGAAGATGACCGCGTTCATTGTGTGGCCGCTCGGAAAGCTGTAATCGGGCAGCACGTTTGCCCAAGGGAGCTGCGGCCGGGGGCGGGCGAAGAAGAGCTTCATCGTCCCCTGGAGGACAAGGCTGCCGACGCTCGCGACGGTCAGGAAGAGCGCGGCACCGTAGTGGCGTTTCCGGAGCAGCACGGCGACGACGACGACGAAGATCGGGATGATGATCAGGCTCGTCCCAAGGTCGGTCAAGCCGTTCATCAGCGCATCCATGCCCGGCGACGCAATGCCGTGGAGGAAGGGCGTCGCCCAGGTGTCGAGGGCGAATACCTCCCGGCTGCGCACACCCTCCGCGACGGAGCCAAGGACAATGAGACTGGCGACCAGCCCAGCGAAGCCGACCACGACCGTCATCGTCGCGAGACCAAGCTGAGGACCAGGAACGGTGTCCGTCGTCGCAGGGCTGACTGCAGCGACCGGGCCCAGTGGACCGGCCTCGCCCAGCGGACCGGCCTCGCTCAGCGGCCCAGGGTCGCTCACCGACCGGCCTCGCTCACCGATCCGCCGCTGGCCGGTCGGCCCAGCCGCCCGGCCTGGTGAACCACGCGTAGAAGCCCAAGGCGGCGACGCCGCCCAGCGTGCCACCGAGGAGATCGGTGGGATAGTGCTCGTCCAGGGCGAGACGGGCGATCGCGACGAGCACGAGCTCGATCAGCACGAGGATAACTACGACCCGTCGGAGCAGCAGCCGGCGCGAGGTGCGCCAGACTCGCAAAGCGATGGTCCCCAGGATGGTGAGGACCTCGAGCACGTGTCCGGACGGGAAGCTGTACACGACGCCTGGGATCCCGTCGCCAGTCCCGGATGGCCGGGGTCGGGCCACGAGCTGCTTAACCCCCTCGCTTCCCGCGGTCACCGCGACGAGCATCACGATCACCAGCACGGCTTCGCGACGGCGCTTCGTCCAGAGAAGCCAGAGCACGAACCCGACCCCGATGACGATCAGGGGGA
The DNA here is from genome assembly GCA_003152165.1 of Chloroflexota bacterium. Classification (GTDB taxonomy): domain Bacteria; phylum Chloroflexota; class Limnocylindria; order Limnocylindrales; family CSP1-4; genus Palsa-1033. Next base: position 9,437 of record PLZO01000128.1, on the reverse strand, counting down.
TGTTCGCCGACTGTGACATCGCTTGCCAGACCAGCGGCCAGCCATCCCAGGAACGGGCCAGCGCGAGCAACGGCTGATCGAATGGGAAGACGACCCTGCTCGCCACGGCCACGGTTAGGACCACGAGCCCGACGAGACTCAATATCGCGATAACCAGCCAGGCGATGTTCGAATGGGTCGTCGACGAGCGGTCCGCCACGTGATCGTCGGCGACCCGCTGGGGCACGCCGGTCACCGGGACGTTCGCCTCTCGCTCGGGTGTCACGTCGTCACGACTGCGCCGAGCCGCGCTTCGGTGACACCAGCGTCCGCGCCGGTCGGACTTTGCACGGCCGCGGCATGGCTCCCCTCGGGCTCATGACCCGGAAACGCGGTCCCGGGCTCCGCCCCGATCAGGAGGTCGCGCTCGATCTGTAGCCGCAGGCGATAAAGAATGTCCCATTCGTCGGTCGGGACAGCCAGGTCCAGGAGCGTCGCATCGATCGCCTCCAGCGCGGCCCGCGCAGTGGCTCCCGACCCTGGGCTGGCCTGGCCGTCGCGTAAGGCCAGGCGCTGGAGTCGATCTTCAACCTCCTGGGCCTCGGCGCTCGTCGTCAGGTGGGCGGTGGTCGTTGCCAGCCGGCTCAGGATCGCCGCGCGCGCCCGCGTCCGTTCTCGCTTGGTGCATGAGATAGCGATGTCCGACGGGTACAGCCCGATCCTCAGGCTCGGCCCCTTCAGCTCGATGAGGCGATCCGGCCGGAGTTTGCGAACGTTGTCACCGGCGACCCGAGTGAGGAGCGAGGCCGGCAACGTCAGGACCCAGGGTGCATCCTTCGCCGCCACGGGGAGGCCTGCGCTGACGAGCGCATCTTGAAGGTCGACCGCCATCTGATCGTAGCCGCCGGGCTTGACGACGATTGGAACGTGCGTGTCGGACCAACCGTGTCTCCGACTCCGAACCTTTCGCACGATTCCGACCCCGGCGAGAAATACCAGCAGGCCGCTGATCAACGGAGCCAGGAGGTACCCACGGAGGATCTCGCGCAGCACGGCCATTCCGGCCGGACGCTCACCCTCGGCCGGCACGAGGTAGCCCGCGAGGCCGACACCAAGGGGCAGGAGGATCACTCCGAACAGGAGCGCGACACCGAGCCACGCCGTGTTAACGAAGGGCGGATGGGGCGTCGCAGCGAGCCCCCACGACGCGATGCTCGGCACAAGCAGACCGAGGAGCAGCACGATCCACAGGAACGATCCCGCCATCATCAAGACCAGAACGATCTGGTGGGAACGGGGGACTCGGCCGAACAATAGGCTGCTCGCCCATCCCAGGGCGCTCGTCAAGAGATCGCCGGCGAATCGCCCCACGATCCCGAACACCGAGGCAATCATTGTCATGGCCTGATCAGGGGCACCGCCCACTCCTTCGCTCCGAGTTGCAACCGAGTGGAAGTTACCGGCTCGGCCGGCGCGTCTGCCTCCACTGGGTCGCCACCGACGTTGCAAGCTTGCGACAGAACCGGGCGAGCCCTGCTCCCGGAGTGGCGCTCAGGCCTCCTTCAGCCCAGCGGGGCCTCACTCGCGAATTTGGCGTCCACGGCCTCGCCAGGCATTGGGGACGGCCGTTCATCGATGGTCTGCCGTGTGGAGACGTGGGTCGATGCCCTCGGCGTCGTGGTATCTACCGGCTGCCCGGTCCGCAGCGAGTCCAGCCAGCGACGCAGCTGCGCATGCACGGCCGGCGCACCGATCAGCGGCGCATCCACGACCGGTAGGTCGACCGGATGGAGCAGGAACGGTTGCCCCTGCCAGCCGCCTAAACCGCCATGCGAACCGACGAGATCCTCGTAGGACACGACCTCGCCAGTCTCTGCGTCGAATGGGCCGATGACGCTCAGGTCCCCGGTGTTGGCAAACCCATCGAGACGGCGCAGGCTCTCCGCGGCCAGCGGCCCGAACGCGATCACCGGGTCAAGGCCAACGACTCGGCCCGACGCGAGGTAGTGCTCACCGCTTTGGCCGAGCGCGACGGGCCCGTGCGTGGTGGAGTGGGCCAGGACGAGCCCGACTCCTGGGTGGGCGAGCAGCCCCTCGATCAGGCTTGGGTAACGCAGATCAATCTGCTCTCGGTCGAGGCGGTCATCGGAGAACGTCAGGTACAAGAGCGCCAGGTTCCCCGAGGCGCAGACGACGAGTTCCTGTGCTTCCACACTCGTCGCAGGCGCCTGACGTCGGCGCGCGGCACGCCGCGCGATGGCCGGCCTGAGCCCGCGCCCGCGACCGACCTCGCCCATGATCATCCGTCCGCCGCCGTGATATTCCCAGCTTTGGGCGGTCGACAGCCGGGTCGTCCGGTCACCCATCAATCGGCGCGCCACGTCCTCAAGGAGTTCCCCGGATTGCTCAGAGAAGGGTGAGCCGAGGCACTGGCCGTGGTCCGAGAGCACGACGAGCCGGTAGGGCCTCGGCGTGTCGCGGCTGGCTTTCAGCAGGCTCCCGATTGTCCGGTCGAGTCCGTCCAGGGCATCGACGGCCTCGGCACGCTCCGGCCCCGCATGGTGAGCGAGGCAGTCGTAGCCAGTGTAGTCAACGTAGACCGACGGTGCGCTTCCGTACATCTCCTCGAGGACGAGGGCCGTCGTGAGATGTCGCAGCGACACATTGGTCAGGGCCCGCTCCAATGCGTAGCTCAGATTGCGCTTGATCCGGGGCTCGACGCCCCGAGCCCGCTGGCGCTCGCGCTGGTAGAACTCCTTGACGATGTCGCCGATCGTCAGGACGACGAGCCGGATGTAGTTGACCTGGCTCACGAACACGCCTCGCAGACGAGGAGGGTCGTCTGCGGTCGGAAGGTCCCCTGCGATCGTCGCCATCGTGAGGTAGCTCCGCGTGGCGTCGCCCGTGACGAGGTTGCCGATGCTGGCGCCGCCGTCGACCAGGAGACCCCGCCCATCCGAGCGGCGGCGGAGGATCTCGGCTGCGCCCTCCGGCGTATTCGCGACGAGCAGCGTCTTCGTTCGCTTCTCGTACCAGCGGAAACCGGGCATGTCGTCGTTGTTGCCGTGCAGGATTCCCGCCTGGCTCACGGGCGTGACCGGCGGCAAGAGCGCGAACCAAGGATCGAGCCGCGATTCGCCACTTCGTACGAGCTGGGCGAGTGTCGGCATCCGGCCGGCGCGCATCTGGTTCTGAAGGACCGGCAGGCTCAAGCCGTCGAGCTGAACCATGAGCAGTCCGGGCACCGACGAGCCTGGTCTGCCGAACTCACGGGCGGCCAGCCGGCGGACCTGCGCCCCATGGTAGGAGTCATCGTCGGACGCCCGCAGGATCTCGGCGAAGATCGCATTGAGAACCGTCAGGATAACGGCGTCCCAAATGGCCGCACCCAGGCTGCTGACCCGAACGCCGGGCACGATCCGCCCGATCGCCAGCACGATCACGACCTCGAGGAATAGTCCGGCAATCAGGACCCCGATCGCGGGCAGCGGCGAGAGTACGAGCAGGAGGGCCGGACGGCCGAGCGCGTTGAGGGCGGTGAGTAGCAGCGCCGCGAGCACCAGGGCGCCGGGCCCGCCGAGCGTGAGGTCGGGCGAGATCGTCGCGATGATCCAGAGAGCTGCCGCGGCGGCGACGTACGATAGGAGCGCCCGCCGAATCAGCGACAGCCTCGTCGCCCGCCACTCCCAGATCAAGCGAGCCTGATCTCGATAGAACGCCAACCAATAGGGGAGGCTCCCGCGGTCGCGTGTTGCCCGACGCCCCGGACGATCGTCGTTCACGTCGAACGCCGGGCGAAACCCGCGTAGTTCAGACACCGTCCGCTTGTACCACAGCCATTGTCTGGCGCAAGACCGGATCGACCATTTGTGACGAGTTCGCAATCACGCGACTGCGGTTGTCAGGTCGGTGAGAGGTTAGAGAGCCGATGCTGCCGGTGAACGGGCAGCCGCCTGGGGTTTGATGGCGGCCCTTCAGATCCGCCCCCGGCCTTGCTTGATGGGCAGGACCGGGGGCGCTCCTATGTCCCGCGTCGGTTGGGACGGTCGTGTCCCATGACTCGCTCCGCTCCCACGAGAGCGTCGCAGACCGTAGGCGTATGCTCGCGACGATGAGCGAGCAGCCGCCGACCCTGGCCAACGAATACGCCTTCGTGCCGTCATCCACCACGGTCCTGACCGGCCGGGCCCTGGGCATCGACATTGGCGGCACCGGCATCAAGGCCGCCGTGGTCGATGTCGCCAGCGGTCAGCTCGTGACCGACCGGATCCGCGAGCGGACGCCGAGTCCGGCCACGACGGGGGCCGTGCTGGATGTCGTGGCCGACCTGGTCCACCGCCTGGAGGTCACCGGGATGCTCACGGAAGGCATGCCGGGGGGCGCCGGATTCCCATCGGTGATCAGAGCCGGCCACGCCATGACGGCGACCAACCTGGATCCTTCGTGGATCGGCGCCCCGGTGGAGCAGATGCTCGGCGAGCGGCTGGGCCGTCCGATCGCCGTGCTCAATGATGCCGACGCTGCCGGCGTGGCCGAGATCGCCCACGGAGCCGGTCGGGGGCAGCCCGGCGTGGTCCTCCAGCTGGATCTCGGGACCGGCATCGGCTCGGCGCTCTTCATCAACGGGCAACTAGTGCCAAACCTGCAGCTCGGGCATATCGAGTTCCACGGCCGCGACGCGGAGACCCGCCTGTCGGGTGCGGCGCGCATCCGTCGCAAGATCAGCTGGCGGAAATGGGGCCGCGAGTTCAACCAGCTTCTGGCCTCCTACGAGGAGTATCTCTGGCCGGACCTGATCATCCTGGGCGGGGGCTTGGCCAGGGTGTTCTCGAAGTACCAGAAGTTCCTTAAGACGCAAGCTCCGCTCGTGGCGACTTCGATGGGCAACACCGCCGGCATCATCGGCGCGGCCCGGGTTGGCGTGAGCGCCGCCCCGGCCGCTGAAGCGCGCGGGATCTGGGACGATCTTGCGACCGAGACTCGGTAGCGTCGCGCCTGCCCGCCATGGGCTCGAAATACGTCGCCGGCGGAGGCGCCAAGGCCGCCCTGATCTTGCCTCGACAACCAGGAGCGCATTCCACCAGGTAGTCGACGAGTTGCTCAACCGCCGGCAGTGGCTGGCTGCGCCTGCCAGTGCCCGCTAGGTGAGCGCGAAGCGCTCGATCGCGGTGTCGGCCAGCATCCTGCCGATAGCCAGGCTGGAGGTCGCGGCGGGGGAAGGGGCGTTGCGCACGTGGAGGAGTCGACCGTTCCCCCCAAGGCTGAAGTCGTCGACCATGGCACCGTCATAGGCGAGCGCCTGGGCACGAACGCCGGATGGTCCGAATCGAACCTGGTCAGCGCGGATCGCCGGAAGGTAGCGCTGCATCTCGTGAACGTAGGCGCGCTTGGAGAGGTCCCGCCACATCTCGGCTGCGCCCATCCGCCAGTAGCGCAGGGCAAGCCGCTGGAACCCGCGGTAGGTGAGCGTGCCGGCAAGATCGCGCAGATTGAGGTCGGTGCGTCGATAGCCCTCGCGGGCGAAGGCCAGGACGGCGTTTGGCCCGGCCCACACTTGGCCGTCATGGCGCGGCGTGAAATGGACGCCAAGGAACGGGAAGCGCGGGTCCGGGACCGGATACAGGAGCCGGCTGACGAGCGAACGCGCCTCGGCGGTCAGCGTGTAGTAGTCGCCCCGGAATGGAACGATCCGGGGGACGTCGCGGCCGGACTCCCCGGTCATCGCGGCCACCCGGTCGGCCTGCAGCCCGGCGCAGGCGATGACATAGCCAGCCTGCAGCTCGCCCGCCGGGGTCGACAGGACGACGCGGTCGAAGCGCTGCTCGATTCCTGTGACGCGCCGAGCCGTGTGGATCGCGACCCCGCGGCTGCGCAGGTCAGCAGCGTAGGCCAATGCGACCGCCCGATAGTCGATGATCCCGGTCCGAGGCGACCACAAGGCGCGGATCCCGGCGGCCTCTGGCTCGAGCTCGCGGATCCGCTCCGGCCCGATCTCCTCAAGACCCTCCACCCCGTTGGCGGTCGCCCGTATCTTGATGTCGGCCAGGCGCGGCAGCTCGTCCTCGCTCAAGGCGACGACGAGCTTGCCCGGATAGCCGATGGGGAGCCTGTGCGTCTCGGCGAAGGCCTCCAGTTCGGCCTTGCCCTGGCGGCATAGACGCGCCTTGAGCGAACCCGGAGCGTAGTACAGCCCAGCATGCACGACGCCACTGTTGTGCCCGGACTGGTGCGTGGCCAGCTCGGACTCCTTCTCGAGGACGGCGACCCGCAGATCCGGGCGCGACTCGGTCAGCCGCAGTGCCGTGGCCAGGCCCACGATGCCGCCTCCGATGATCGCCAGGTCAACACGCTCGGTCATGCCGGGAACGGTACGCCGAGGCGTCCCCCCAATGCGGCCAGATTCGCCGCATGTACGCGGTCGATCACCACGCCCTCCAGCTCGGTCCGGGCCGACGCTTCAGCCTCGGCTACACCGGGGATCAGGACGCGAGTCCGCGCCTGGTGGACGTTGACCGACGCGATGCAGGAGCCATTCCCTGAGCGCGCGGCCGGCTCCTAGTGGCTCGATCTCCCGGAGATCTTCCACACCGAGTGAGCCGCCGGTCCCAGCCGCTTGGCCGGCCCCGGTTGGTTGGATTCTGAATCGGACCTACTCGAGGTGGAATACCTCCTCGAGTCGATGATGAAAGCCAGTGGCCGGGTCGATAAGCGGATCGATTAAGCCGGTCATCTCGGCCTGCCAGCGGTCGTTGACGGGCCTCGAACCCTCGATCTCCTGATCCTCTACCGGGGCGCAGGCCTGGCGGTGGGCCTCGTCCTCGCTCGGCGCTGGGACATCGTGCGCTCGCCGTGGGCGTGGGCCTCCATCGGCGTCGCCGTGCCCATCTGAGTTCCGAACCTCGCCCGGCAGGCGACGAACCGATGCCCCAGCTCACATGGCCCAGGCCATCGCCGGCTATGCCGCCGACAACCGGGCCCGGATCGTGCCCACGCTCTGGCTCGCCGGCGGGCTGCTCCTGCCAGACGCCGTCCCCAAGCGCGGCCGCGGCACGGAGCCGAGCACGGCGCCGCTGTTGGGGCTCATGAACATGCCCTGGCCCAGCCGGCGGAGCCGTCCTCGACGGGGGCCAGCTCGGGCCAGGCTCTGTCGTCCAGCGGGTTGGCCCCGGCGCGGCGCTCACGGCCGGTCATCTGGCGGCTATCCCGGCGGACCTCGCGGTCGCCTCGGTGGGCGGGGAGCTCGTGGTCCTCGGCGGCGCCTTCCTCATCGCGGGTGGGCGGACGGCGGGCCGCGGTCCAGAACGAGGTGTGGGAGCTCGATGTGGCAGTGGAACCGTCACGCGCATGGGCCAGCTGCCGTACGCGGTCTCAGACATGGCCGCCGCGGTGGTCGGTGGGATCGGCTATCTCATCGGGGGCGAGGGTGTCGGCCCCGTCGCCTCGCTCATCGCGGTCACGGTGCACTGATGCAGCCCGGAAGGCGCCCGACACCAATAGGCCCGGCCGCTTCGGCGGCCGGGCCTATTGGTGTCGCGGAGTGAGTCAGTGGACGACGATCGTCCCCTCCATCCCGGCGTGGATCTGGCAGATGTAGTGATACGTGCCGGGCTTGGCGTTCGCTGCGAACCGGACGGCCCAGTCCTGGAGCGTGCCCGTCACGGGGACGTTGAAGGCGATCGTCTCCGACGCGGGCGCCACGAGCCCGGAATCCGAGACCGTGGTAGGCGACGTCACGACCCTGTTGCCGTTCCCGCCGCCGAACTCGACCTCGGCGGCCGGATGGCCGTTGCAGGCGAAGTCCTGTGGACCAGTCGGCGGGTTCACGGTCGGTACGGCCGGCGAGTCCTTGCCTCGAGCCCCCTCGCAGAGGGCCAGCATGTCGGTCCCGAGGTTGCCTGGGAATGTGACCGTGTGCGGCTCGTTCACCGCCAGCGGTCGCCAGACGACCACGTCACCCGGATGGATCTTGATGCTGCGCGGCAGCATCTCGAGGATGCTGACATGGCCCGTTGGGTCGGACGTGCCGACGCTGAGGGTATAGGTGTGACTGCCGTTCGGATTGGTCTTGACGGCCGCCTTGGATGCTGCCGCCTCGACCGCCAGGCCGGTGGCCACGTCGGCCGTCGCCTGGCTGGCCGCGGCCGCGTCGGCCGTCGCGGCCGTCGTGGTCCCGGACGCTAGGGCCGCCACGACCGTTAGGGTACCCCTCATTCCCGGGTGGACCCGGCAATGGAAGGTGTACGTCCCGACCGGAGCAGTCACGGTGACGAAGAATGGCGCCGGGGGCCCGGGGTTGAGTGGGGCGCCCATGCCCACGATGGCCGTGCCGTCGAAGACGCACGGCGCGTCGGTCGTCCCGCAGCCCTGCACCGGCTGGACCGGCAGTAGCCCGGCGATGTTCTCCAGGACGTGCGTCGTCCCGTTTGGATTGGCGCTCGTGTCGTCGAGATCGGCCGCGGCGATCCCGTTGACTTCATTGTCCGCCGTGCTCACCGGGGCAGACCACGACAAAGGCAGGAGCGTAGCGGTGTGGAAGCCGCCACCGTTCGTGAACTGGAACGTCCCGCCCTGGGCGATCGTGGCGCTCCGCGGGAAGAAGTCATTGAACGCCCAGTTGTGGCCCGCGGGCACAGCCGCGGCGTTATCTGCAGCGATGGTAAAGAGGGGTAGCACCGGGGGTGCCACCGCGGCACCGCCGATGGTCAGCGCCGGCGCTGCCGCCGCGGCACCCCCGGTGGTCAGCAACAGCGTGCCGACCAGCGCGAAGACAGGGATAAGCGACGACGCTCGTCTTACCAACCGAATCCTCCTCTCCGGCTTGGGCGCCGGAACCTCCCTCAGGGACCCGAGCGCATCGGGACTCTGGTTGACTGTCAGCCGCCGAACAGCGACTCCTCCCTCGGCTCCCCCGAGGCACTGGAGGATGGACCAAAGCGGATCGCTTGTCGAGGGGAATTTCAGCGGCTCCGGGACCGCCGATGGGATCGCTTGTCGAGGGGAATTTCAGCGGCTCCGGGACCGCCGATGCGGGCGCTCGAGCGGCACGACCTCCCCATCGTGCTGGGCCGAGTCGACCTGGCGTCCCGACGCATCCCGCGTGCAGCGGCGCACCGGCCAGACGACCCGTGCCGAAAGGCGCAACGGCCCATCTCGCGCCGGGCGACGCGCCGAGGTCGTGCGTGCTCCCGGCGAGCTGCATTGGGCGAACGAGTTGATCACGACGATCGGGTCGGCGGTCAGTTCATGGCGCATTAGGTCGGCGCCGACCACGAGTCTCCTTGGGCGTCAATAGCCCGACGGATACGGAGCGGGAGAACTCGCCACGACGACGCCACCCGCACCGGCGTTCAAGTAGACGAACACCGATGGCCCACTCACGAAGTCGATGATCACGATCCCTTGGTCCCCGAGCGGCGCAACACACGGTGCGCCCGGTGGGCACAGGCCACCCCAGCGGA
>PLZO01000088.1 GCA_003152165.1 Chloroflexota bacterium | reverse complement strand
GAGGACTGGGCGGCCCGGACCGGGGTGGCGCTGGCACCACCGACCGAACCTGGGCCTCCACCACTGCTCTAGCTGTGAAGTCTGGCCTCCGAACGGGTATCCGACGATGAATCAGACCTGCCCATCTGCGCGACCGAGGTGCCGAGCGAGCCGCCCTACCCGAACAAACTCTGCGATCGATGCAGCGCGCTGGCCCGTGACGAGCAGGGTCGGCAAGTCCGATTCCGCAATGAAACGTTACTGGCCTCGGGTTTCCTCGCGGAGGTTGACGACCATGAGCGTCTGGCGGCCGAGAGATGACGGCAAGTGTTGGGTGAACGGACGGGCGTGCATCGCCGGAGAACACCGGTTTGGAGGAATCGTCGTCCAGGCGCTCACGAAGTCAGGGTGAGGCCGCGCTGGCGCCACCGGGACATCCCGATCCTGCGGCGTTGGCCCTGAGAGCCTCAGCGGGCGTCGATCACGCGCACCACCGACGCCGCAACACGGTCGGCGCCACCGCGACCGTCCACCCGGGCGACCCTGCCCGTGTCTTCATAGTGGGCAACAACGCCGGCCAACTCGGCACCTTGCCGGTCCATGCGCGTCCGAACAACATCCGGATCGTCGTCAGCGCGCCTCTCCAGAGGCGATCCGTCGATGTCGCAGTGGCCGGACACTCGCGGCGGCCGCTCGGACAGATGGAACGTGTGCCCGGCCGCTTGGCATACGCGCCGCGACGTCAGCCGCGCGATCGCCTCGGAGATGGGCACCTCGATGACGATCGCGAGGTCGACTCGGCGGTCAAGCTGCGCGAGGGCGTCATCCAGCAGCCGAGATTGAACTGCCGTTCTCGGGAATCCGTCGAGGATCGCCCCGTGCGACGAGGCGTCGCCGGCGCTCAGTGCGTCTAACAGGGCCTGCAACGCCAGGTCGTCGGGGACGAGCTCCCCTTGAGCGACCAGATCTCGGATCTCCTCGCCGAGCGAGGTTCGCGCTCGGATCGCCGCTCGAAACAACTGTCCGGTCGACACGTGGACCGAGTTGGTCCTCGCGGACGCGAGCTCGGCCTGGGTAGCCTTGCCAGCGCCGGGAAGGCCGAGAAAGGCGAGGATCCGGGGGGCGTTGGCCGGCGAGGGAAGTTCGTGGCGGACTAGCAGTCACCGCAGGATCTCGTTCGCCGTTCAGTAGTGCTCCGGGATGATCGTCTGGTCACCGATCGGTGGCCGGACGTAGCCGTCGTCGCGCTGGCGCGGTGGGAGGACGATCGGCTCGGGCGTCAGGTCCTGGTAGGGGATCAGGCTGAGCAGGTGCCTGATGAGGTTCAGTCGGGCGCGCTTTTTGTCGTCGCCGTTGACCACATGCCAGGGCGCCTGCTTGATATCGGTGTGGGCGAACATCTCGTCCTTGGCCTTGGAGTACTCGACCCAGCGCGAGCGCGACTGGAGATCCATCGGGCTAAGCTTCCAGCGCTTGCGCGGATCGTCGATCCGGTCGCGGAACCGGCGTTCCTGCTCTGCATCGCTGACCGAGAACCAGTACTTGATGATCGTGATCCCCGAGCGGACGAGCATCCGCTCGAACTCGGGGCATGAGCGCTGGAACTCGTCATATTCCTCGTCGGTGCAGAAGCCCATCACGCGCTCGACGCCAGCACGGTTGTACCAGCTCCGATCCAGGAAGACCATCTCGCCCGCCGCGGGTAGGTGGGCGACGTAGCGCTGGAAATACCACTGCGTCCGTTCGCGCTCGGTCGGGGCCGGTAGCGCGACGACGCGGGCGTGGCGCGGGTTGAGCGAGAGCATCAGCGTCTTGATCGCACCGCCTTTGCCGGCGGCGTCGCGTCCCTCGAACAAAATGACGATCTTCAGCCCGGTCGCCTTGACCCATTCCTGGAGCTTGACCAGTTCGACCTGTTGTCCGGCGAGCGCCTTGCGGTAGGCCTTGGCGCTGATCGTGGGCCCGACCGCTCCCTCGGTCTCGATCGGAGGGTCCGGCCAGACCTCGGCCAGTTGGACGTCCTGCTTCGCGCGATCGGATTTGCTCTTCGTCACTTCAGCCCTTCCCGGATGGATCTCGCCAAACAGACTATTTCGCCGGGCCGCATTAACTCGCGTTAGTAACGCGCATTATCCGCACTCTTCGTGCCACGTCAAGTGAAGTCCGAGAGACTCAGTCGTGGGCGTCACGGTGGCCTACGCGGGCCTGGCGTTCGCCCGAAATGTGAGGATCAGCTGAGTTTATTGCGCCACGATAGGTGGGTCGTGCTGCGGCAGACCTTATCGCCCGTTGGCGCTGCACCGCCAACCACCGATGCGCGGTCGATTCCCTGCTACGCTCGCGGACGTGGAGCGAAGCCGGGTGTCGTCTGGATCGCCGTTCGAGCCGCTGGTCGGGTTCAGCCGCGCCGTGCGGGTCGGAGACCGAGTCCTCGTCAGTGGCACGGCCCCGGTCTGGCCGGACGGATCGTGCGATCCTGACCCGGCGAACCAGGCGCGCCGGTGCCTCGCTATCATCCTGGCCGCCCTGGCCGAGCTCAACGGGCATCCAGCTGACGTCGTCCGGACGCGGACGTACCTGGTTGACCGGAACGACTGGGAGTCGATCGGTCGCGTCCACGGAGAGATCTTCGGCGAGATCCGTCCCGCGAGCACGATGGTGGTCGTCGCCGCCCTCCTCGACCCGCGCTGGAAGGTGGAGATCGAGGCGGAGGCGATGGTCAGCGTCGCCGCCCCGCCAGGCGAGACACCTGGCAGATCGGCAAGCTAGCTCGCCCGAGCGAGCGGGCGTCAGAGGAGCGGCTCGGCCGCAGACAAGAGGCTCCAGGCGACCACCGTTGAGCGACGACACCGCGCGGCAGCTCGAACGGCTCAGCCGGAGGCTCCGCATTTGACACCATGGAAGCGTCGTGGAGCGTGTCTGAAAAACGCGCATACTCCGTCGGAGGCTGGCATCGGAGCCTTAGGTTCCCTCCAGCGCGGCTTTGATACGGTCGCGTCACTCGTCCCGCAGGGCCAACGGCGAGACCGACTTTCCGAACTGGCGCTTGATGCGCAAATGAGGAGACCCACGTGCCAAGATTCATCACTTTCTTCTCGTATACCGCCGAATCCGGGAAGGCCATGATCGAACGCCCGAGCGATCGGTCCGCCGCGGCAAAAGCGCTGGCCGAATCGCTCGGAGGTACGCAGGAAGCGTTCTATTGGATGCAGGGAAAACATGACGGTTTCCTAATCACAAACCTGCCCGACGGCGTGGCAGCGGCAGCGATGGCGGCGGCGATCGGTGCCACCGGCGCCGTCGTGGGTCTCGAGACGCACCAGATCTTCGATCACGACGAACAGGCGGCGATCGTTAAGCACGCCGACACGGCCCGCAAGGCCTACAAGCCACCGACTGCCTGAACCAATCAAACTCGGCGCGTGACGAATGATCATCGCCACTCGCCGCGACAGATTCGCCAGCGTCAGGGGGTCGGGGCAGCCGTTGCGGTCGATACCGGTGACGAGGGCGTGATCTTGACGGGGTCAGCGATCGCCTGGAGCCCGGCCAGGTCGGCCGCTGTGTTCGCCGGGTAGAAGGACCCCTGGATCACGAAGGTCCGGCCGTTAACATCGAGGATGTCGAGCAGGTCGTGCTGCCCGGAGGGCCCTCGTTTGTACCGGTCGCCCCCCGACGGGTCGGTCCACGTCTTGTATTGGCCACCGTCGCAGGCGGCCATGGCGGCGATCGTGACGTCGAGGGGCACCATCAGGTTGATCTGCTTGCCGCTGAAGCCGTCGACCATGACGGCGACGGGGGTCACGGTTGCGCCCCGCTTCTGAGCTGCGAGCGCGGCCACCAGGTCGTCGACCGTCGGGCCGACTGACGCGCCGGTGGTCTGCCAGCGGCACGGGTCGTTGTCGACCGTGGCGATCTGCCACGTCGAGAATGCCATCCCATTCGGCGGGCTTCCCTCATTCTGGTCGACGAAGCTGCCGTTCGTGGACCAGCCGGTGGGCACCGTGAACGTGATGGAGACACCTGGCCACCATCGTCATGGCGAGCGNNCAAGCTCAGGGCGCAGCCCTTCCTCGACCAACTCGAGACGGCGCTCGGACGGTGAGACGTCTGCTCGTCGCGGTCGCCGTCGCGGCCATCGTGGCCGGACTCACCGCACCACCGGCCTCGGCGATCTACATCCACGTGAATTGCTCGGGGTGCGACGCCTGGCCATTGTGGGCGCAGGTCGTCGTTCCCATCATTGGTGTCGGGCTCGGCTACGCATTCTTGTACATGCCGTACCGGCTGTCGCGTCGCGCTCGGAGCCCGCGCCAAGGCGTGCTTATCCAGTGGGGCGGGTCGGCCTTCCTGGTGATCGGCTTCGTGATGCTGGCGCGTTTGGCCGTCGTGATGTTCGGCGACTCTGGGCCGACGTTCACGCAAGTCGGGGCATTCGGTCCGACGTCCACCCCGCCGGAAGCTGCGATGCCGTCGGAGCCAACATCACGAGGGCGACGGCGGTAGGCGTCTACCTCTGAACGTCGCTCAGCGGCGACTTGTCGCCGACGAGCCAAAGGTGACTGAACGGATCGTAGAATCCGCCCTGCCGGTGTTTCCCCCACGGCCTTTGATGGTCCTGCATCCCATCGAGACCGCTGTTCGCGCCGGCCTCGATGGCCCGCGCGACGAAGGTGTCGGGGTCGTCAATGAAGACCTCAACTCGCACGGTCGTTGTGCCGATCGCTGTGGGACTGTCCCAGCCGTTGTTCGCTGGCTCGGCCAGAAAGAAGGGCGCCCCTTCGATCTGCAGACTGACCACCGAGCCGAGATTCCACAGTTCCGTGGCACCGAGCGCGTGCTTGTACCAGTCAGTGGCCGTTCGGGCATCTGGGACCGCGAGCGTGAGTGAAATCACTGGGCCGGAGGCTTCTGATGCCATACGTTGCGCTCCTCTACGATGGCTCGCGTTGGGCGGTCGGGCTGGTGATTCCAGATCGCATGTTACCGATGAGACGGCGTCCAGCCAACCCGCTGCGTGTCTAGGTTTACCCACGAGCGAGATCGCCTCCGGCGTACGCCGATCGCCCCGGGAAGAGCGGCCCAAAGGAGCGAGACGATGGCCTCATGCTGTCGCGCTTGCTGGTGCCCGGCGAGGCTCTAACCTATGGGTTGGCGGCGCGCCTCGGCTCCGGGATCCGACCAGCGGATCAGCTCCGAGTGCGAGTTTCGCTTCTAAGAAAGGGATCCCATGCAGAAGCGGTTGGTCACGAGCTACGCAATGCAATCAGTGAGGCGGCCGATGAGAACCAGCGACGAGTCGAAGCTGTGTTTGCCGAGCTAGAGGCGACCAAGCCTGCCACGGTGAGTTACATCGTCCTCCGGCTCGAGGATGATTCATTCGTGCACGTCTCATTCCACGATCACGGCGAGGACGAGGTCAATCCGATTAGTTCGACCGCGGCCTTCGCGCACTTCCTCGAGGGCCATGTGGATCGTCGTGCGGGCGCCGTCGACCAGCAGAAGGCAAGGCTCGTCGGCGCCTACATCACGACCATCGACTGACCCTGATCGGCCCCGGTGCGCTCCGGTCGGGGCGCTCAGAGTCGCGGCAGGATCAACGCCGCGAGGGCTTCTTTCTTCGCCAGGCCGTGGTCGGCCAGCGAGTCGATATTCGGGCCATTCATCGTGAGCAGGAAGCCGCTGCTGCCCTTGCGGACATAGAGCAGGGAACCATTGGATCCGTTGAGGTTCAGCGCCTCGTCGCCGACGCCGCTCACTGGGGCCGGGCTGGCCCCGTTGCCATGCGCGGCGGCGACCATCGAGTCCCAGCTGCCGACCGTCAGATCGACCCCTGGGCGTGGCGGGATCAAGCTTCCTGGGACGAATGAGCTGTGCCCTCGCAGCGCCAGCCTGCCACCTCGCCGACAGCGCCGTCGCGAGCAGCCGCGTCAGCTACTCGTGGGCCCGCGCCGAATCAATGGGCGACGCACGACCTTCTGCCGGCCGCCTCCACGGCTTGGATAGCGGAATGGCAACATTCGGCGCGCACGAGGCGACCTGGTCGTCGGTCAGTTTGAGGCGCGGACTAAGGCCACTGGATGCTTCGGCTGATAGAGCCCGACTTCACCTCCACCGGGAAGCTGGATCTTGGTTACCGAGCCCCACCTTGCATCTTCAACTTCGGAACACCGAACGCTCTTCTCCTTGAGTGCCGCTATCTCCGCGTTCAGATCGTCACACATGAAATAGAGTTCGTGCCCAACGCTTGCTTCGGCTGGATGAACGGCTACTTCCGCTGGAGGCAGCGCAAAGATCAGCCAATCGTGACCAGCATCCACCGCTGGAAGTCCGAGGACATCCCGGAAGAAAGCACGATCAGCCGCCGCGTCTTTGCTGTACACGATCACGTGCGCACCAAACATCACGAACCTCCGTTCGCTCCGACCATCTTCTGCACAGCCCGGTTCAAGCTGAGTCTAACCAGACTCCTGCTTGAGACCTCCGTCGTCGAGGAAGCTCGAGACCGCCTCGATCAAGGCCCCGGGATCACGTCGCACCTTCGCCGCCGTTCGGCGGACGACGACAACGTCGGGGTGATTGGGGCTTAGCGCGGCGCTCGAGGCGATGTCGGGGGTAGGCTACGGCTCATGGTTCGCCTGCCTCGATCCACGACCGTCCCGGAACAGCTACTGGACCTCGTGACTACCAACATCGTAGGCAGCCTCGCCTACGTGCGGGGCGACGGGTTGCTGGCCATCGTCCATGTCTGGATCGACTGGGATGGCGAGCACATCCTGGCGAGCTCCCCGAAGGGCTCGTACAAGGGTCGCGTTCTGCGCGAGCGCCCGCAGGTGGCGGTGTCTGCCGTCGACCCTCGTGACCCCTGGCGCTTCCTGAACGTGAGCGGCCATGTCATCGACATCCACGAGGACGAAGGCCTGACCTTTATCAACCGGCTGGCGCAGCGGTACATGGGCGGGCCATATCCTCGGACGGGCGAACGCGAAGTCTTCGTGATCGCCGTAGATCGCATCGCGGCCTCAGAGGGACGCTCCCGGCGCTGACGTGTTATGCAGTCGTCGCACCCCAGGATCGGGGTGGCCTGAGTCAGCTCCCGAGGGCAAACCGCGACGACCTCCGGCGCAGTGTCGCCCGGGACAATCCGGGACCAGGCCGCCGCGTCTCCGATACCGGAGAGTTGCGTCGGGTTCGGTCCTAACTGTGTTACCGAGTCGTTGTAGAACTGTTTGCTGGTGTCGCCGGGGAAGAGCGTCACGGTGAGCAAACGGGTCGTGGCGGATCGCATACCGGCGCACGTAGGTGTGCGCGACACCCGAAGAGGGCGGAGCGTCCGATGCGATAGCCCGGGGTTCGAGCCACCCGGCTGCGACCCCGATCAGGTCTAGGAGGTTCGGCTTCGCTCGTTGGATGCGGGGAACCGTCAGGGAGCTGTTGGCGTCTCCTGACCACCCGGCCCGGTTGCCGGCCTCCGAAGATCCAGGAGCTACCCGATGGACCACCGGTCAATCCGCCCAACCTTCCTCGCCCGACGCGCCGGCCTTCTCGTCCCCGTGCTGGCCGTCCTGATCGGCGGGTGCACGGCGGCCGGGACGCCTTCGAGCGCGGCCCAGACGACCGGTCCGGCCACCTCCACAGTCAGTGCCCCCGCCATCGGTGCCCCGGCTGCCATCGCGGTCGGGCCGGCGGTTGCACCCGTCCCAAACATCACGGCGAGCAGCAGCGGTGCCTCCGGCAGCGCTGTCGCCAACGGGGCGATCGCCTATCCCTACCCGGTCGTGGGCGGTAGCGCTGGGCTCGCGCCGGACCATGAGCTCGTCGTGAGCGGAACTGGCTGGGCGAACGTGAACGTCGATCTGAGCGACCAGGCATCGGTCCAGCGGTCCGCGCTGACAGCCGCGCTGGCCGATGCGAAGGCGCAGGCTCAGGCTGCTGCGGCCGACGCCGGCGTCACGCTCGGCGCCGTCGTCTCGCTGAGCGTATCGGTTGGTGCGAACTACGTGCTGCCGATGGGCGTCGTCGAAGCGCCCCAGACGGCGCCCTCTGGCGCGGGTGGCACAGCCGTGCCACCGGTTGCGGGTGGGTCCGCCCCGAAGGTTCCAACGACCGAGCAGCTCGAGATCACGGTCACGGTCGCTTACTCGATCGGCTGAGCCGCAACCGCGGATGGCATTAGAGCTAGAGGCACCGCGTGAGACGCAGGGGAGTCATGGTCGACAAGCAGCGCACCCAGGCCGCACGTCAACGCCACCAAACCAGTTGGCTCGTTGTGGCCGGCCTGGCCGTCACGCTTGCGCTGCTCGTGGTCAATGGGTGCGTCGGCGCTGGGTCCTCGATCGCGCCCGGGCCAACGCCGGGCACGCCGGCCACGACGGCCACGGTTCCTTCGCCCGGCCAGCCGACCGCATCACCACTCGTCGTCACTGCCGCGGACAACGGCACCAGCCTGCATCTCGCGATTGGGCAGGAGTTCCTGCTCAATCTCGGCTCGGCCGCAGACTGGGTGGTGACCGTGGCCGACCAGCGGATCGTGCAGCGTATCGGCGGCGTCCTCGTGGTCCGGGGCGCCCAGGGGATGTACGAGGCCCGGACGGCCGGCACTACGAGCCTCAGCGCGGTCGGCAGCCCGCCCTGCCCGACCGATGTATGCCCGCTATACCGACTCGGGTTCCGGATCACGATCACGGTCAGCTGAGCCACGCGGACAGTCGTCGACACGATCCGGGCATGGTGCGCCAGCCCTTGAGCAACGGAGGATTGGGTGTTCATGCTGGGCAAGTTTCGGCCGGCCGGCTCGGCGGCGGAAGTCACGGCCATCCCGAATGCGGAATGATCCTTAGCCGTGAAGGGGCCATGACATGCGTCACCCGTAGCGCAAGAAGCCACCTGTCACTCGTCGATGGCGGAGGCAAGGCACCGATCGAACTCCGTCGACGAGGCCTCGGCCGCGTAACATGACGCCGCTGCCGGCCGCACGTGGGCGGCAACTGGGATCGAGGGAAGCACGCTTGAAGGGACTTGCGGCCGTCGCCATCGGGATGCTGCTCGTCTCCGCGGCCTGTGGGCTGGGACCGCCGCAGATTTCCGGCAACGCCTCTGCGACGCCGTCAGATTCCGCGCCCGGAGTTTCGCTGGCGCCGATCGACAGCTCCACGCCGATCGACAGCTCCACGCCGATCGACAACTCCGCGCCGGTCGACTTGAGCAGCGCACCAACCGTTTCGTTCGCGGGCAAGACGAGCAAGAAGACGACGGTCTTCACAGTCGGCGCGCCGATCCGGGTCGACTACACGTTCAATGGGTCTGGCAACTTCGTCGTCCAGCTGACCGCGACCGATGGGTCCCTGATCGGGTCGGTCGCCGACCGGGTCGGCAAGGGCAGCGCGACGACGTGGCTCTATGGCGGGACCGGCAAGGGCTATTTCGACGTGACCGCAGACGGACCCTGGACTCTGAAGGCAACGACGATGCTGCCACCGATCTCCGCGGTGCCCGTAACGTTCACGGGCAGTTCGGACCTCGTGACGATGCCATTTGCGGCCAAAGGCGCCCTTACGGTCAGCTGGACAAACAGCGGTGCGGGCAACTTCATCGTCGAACTCGCGTATGCAACGGACGGGAACTTCGCGGACCCGGTCGCGAACCTGATCGGAAAATCGACCGGTTCAGCCCAGCTGATCAACCATCAGGGACCCTTTGCCCTCGAGGTCAACGCCGATGGGCCCTGGACCCTGACGGTGACAGCGAGGCCATAGGCGAAGGCCCCGTGGCTGTGGCTCACGCAGGCCTGGCGAGTAGTCGTTCGGCCGGATTTTGCGCCCCGGTCAGCTTCCGGCGGTTGCCGCTTCGGCGTTGGCCCGACAGATCGGGCAATCGTTAACGCCGAAGGAGCCCGTTGGCAAGTACCCTTCCTCGTCTCGTCGCACTCCCTCGCTGAAGCTGCCTTGCACCGTTTGCTCGTGCTCCGCGTGGGCGCTTAGGATCTGGTGGCACATCGGGCAATCGTTTTCGCCGAAAGAACCCATTTGGACGTGCCCATCGTGGTCGCGTTGCACGCCCGCGCTGAAGCTGCCTTGAAACTCGCCGGGTTCTTGCACGTTACGAACCTCCGGGTCAATGTCGGTTCTCGTCCGACCTCAAGGCGACCATACGTCGCTTTCGTGAAAAGCGTCAAGGCGTGAGTGGCCGAGGACCTTGGCTGACGTCGGACGCGATACCGGCCCGCGTTGCCTTAGCGCCGCACCGCCTCGAACTGCCTGGCGGCGTTGTTGAACCGCGGCTGGGCACTGGTCGGCTCGAGCAGAAGGACTGATCCGTGTCAAGACATCGCAAGCTAGTAAGGGTGCTTATCGGTTCGGCTACGGTCCTGGTGCTCCTCGTCGCCGGACTATTTGCGTTCTTCCCCCTCCTAGTACTTAGTTTCGTAAGTCGGCGTAATGTTTGCTGA
>PLZO01000124.1 GCA_003152165.1 Chloroflexota bacterium | reverse complement strand
GGATTGGCCACGGGCGGGCCGTTGCCAGGATTGATCGAGGGGAGTCCTCGGCTCGGTCGGCTGCTGGCGCCCAGGGGCCGCCAGCCACTCTCGGCCGGGGCGGACGTTCGGGGGGTTGAGCGGACCGCTGGCCAAGCGTGGACACGGCTCGCCCCGCTCGGCGGGCGCGCGAACTCGGCCTGGGGAGGGTCAGTCTGCGGACTCGGTTGACCGCTCGAGATCAGGCCAGCCCCGAGTTCACTGACCTGCAGCCGCGAGGTCACCCCCGGTCACACCGCTCTCAAACGGCGGCTGCATAGGATGCAGTGGGAACGTTGCCGGGCCGTGTTGCCGAGGTGCCGCTAAATCTCCCTGAGCGATCAACTGGCGCCCGGATCCTACTGCGAAGATTCTCGGCGTCAAGGGGGAATCAATCTCGGGGCCCCCTCCGGCATAAGACGGCCAATCCGCAGCAGACCGGGCGCAGGCTGGTTGACCGGGCCAGGGCGAACCGCGCGGGACTCCTTGACCGGCGAAACACTCCCGAAGGCGTTTCGGAACGCTGAGCGGGGTGTTCCGGTTCCGTGAGCGCGACTGCTCAATCCGTATCGAAATGGTTCGATATCTGAGTAGCGTCAAGTGGGTTGGCGGCAACCCACCGATCAGCGACCGCATCGAGCCGCTCAAAGACTACGCCGTCGAGCGAGCGGGCGATCGCGATGAAGCGCTCAAGCATCGCCAGCCGATGACCGCGGCCGATCGCTTCTGGATGCATCGTGATCGTGAGTACGCCGCCAGCCTCGTGAGCCCAGGCGTAGCGCAGCTCGCCCTCCCAGATCTCGAGTACCTTCGACGGCGCGCTGAGCGGTCCGACGCCGCGCGGTCCGGGCTCGAAGTGGGGCCAGTCGTCGAGGGCCCAGCTGATCGGGATCTCGACCAGCCGCCCCGGCCGGCCGAGGTCCGAGGCCGCCCGGTCGTGGCGCTCGTCTACCGGGACGCGATACGGGTGGACATCGTCGGCCATGAGCGACGAGTCGTAGCTGAAGCGGAGCTCAGCGACGTGCTCCAGGGTCCGCGGTCCAAGGGACCAATAAGGCGCCCGGAATCCGCGCGGGGCCGTGCCGCCAGCCGCCCGGCTGAGCGCCTCGACCGATCGCTCCAGAATCGCCCGCTCGTCGTCGGGATGGGCGGCCAGGTCCTCGTGCGCCCAGCCGTGACAGCCCAGCTCGTGGCCGCCGGCGACAATCGCCGCCACGCTCGCCGGAAAGGTCACGATCGTGTGGCCGGGCACGAACCAGGTGGCCAGGATCTGCTCACGCTCGAGGAGCCGGAGGATCCTGGGCGCACCCACCCGCGGTCCGAATTCGCCGCGCGAGCGGAGCACCGGGCCCTCACCCCGATCGACCTCCGCCGAGATCGCGTCGTGGTCGAAGGTCAGCGCAACGGTCAGGCGGGGTACGACAGGCATCCTCTAGCGGTTACTGCCGCCGAAGATCCGCAGGAGGAACAGGAACATGTTGATGAAGTCGAGGTACAGGTGGAGCGCCCCCATCACCGACGCCTTCTCCATCGAGCCGAGCATCGCCGCGAGGTCGCCGTTCTTGATCCGCTGGATGTCCCAGGCCGTGATCCCGGCGAAGAGCGCCACGCCCAGGTACGACACGATCAGGCTGAGCGAGTTGCTCTGGAAGACCAGGAGATTGAGGAACGACGAGACGATGATCCCGATCAGGGCCATCATGAAAAAACGGGCGAAGACGCTCAGATCCCGCTTCGTGACGAAGCCGAAGGCTGCCGACGCCCCGAACATGGCCGAGGCGCTGGCGAATGCCAGGGTGATTGTTGGCAGGCTGTAGGCGACGAAAATGATCGAGAAGACAAAGCCGGTCAGGGCCGCGTAGACGAAGAACAGGCCAAGCGCCAGAGTGGCCGACAGGCGCCGGATCCCGGCGCTGAGCCCGATCACGAGGACCAGCTGGACGATGATCGCCGGCAGGACGAGCGTCTGCGCGGCACTCTCGAGGCTGGGGTCGTGGGCCACGACCCAGGAGACCAGCGCGGTGATCGCCAGGCCGACAAACATCCAGGCCAGGGACTGGGTGACGAGGCCCGTCGCAAGACGTGCGGCCGGCCGAACGCCGAGCTGAGACGGCGTCTGGAATGCGTTCATGGCTGTAATTCCGACTCCTGTGGGTGCTGCTCGGAAGCTGCATCGGTTGCCGGTCGACTGCGCCGGCGGTTCGTGACTCGCGCTGGTGTGCTGGTCCGGGCTTCGGCCTCCTCGGCCACCCGGGCAAGGATCCAGGCAAGATCCGCCAGCCGGTTCAAATACGGTAGCAGGTGCTCGCCGCGAAGCAATCCCTCGGCCTGGAGGGTCACCGCCCGCCGTTCGGCCCGGCGAATGATCGTGCGCGCCAGCTCGAGGGCGGCACTCGTCCGGGTCTCGCCCGGGACCACGAACTCGCGGGGCATCTCGATCCGGTGCTCGAGTTCGATCACGAGTGCTGTCAGCCCGTCGACCATTGCTGCGGAGACCCGGGTCCGGCCGTCCTCCAGGCGATCGACAGCGCCGGGCGTGGTGGCCAACTCGGCCCCGACCACGAAAAGCTCGCGCTGGAGTCGCAGGATCAACTCGCCGAGTGAGGCGAGGCCGGGGTTGAGCGTGCCGTACTGGCTCTTCAGGCCGAGCTCGGCCCGGGCCAGTCCGAACGCGGCGACTGCCTCGTCAACCGTGCCATAGGCCTCGGTCCGGGCATCGTCCTTGCGGATCCGGGGCC
Source organism: Chloroflexota bacterium (assembly GCA_003152165.1). GTDB lineage: Bacteria > Chloroflexota > Limnocylindria > Limnocylindrales > CSP1-4 > Palsa-1033. The sequence continues at coordinate 1,484 of PLZO01000124.1, read as the reverse complement.
CGCCGTATAGCAGGCCAGTCGTTCCATCATCCCCCCGGCCGGTGCTGACGACCGAGTCGATCCGATCCATGTAGCTAGCGGCTCACCACATCAGGCCCGCGTCGCGCGGATCCCAGCGCTCGGCGAGGAGGGTCACCTTCACGTCGTGGTCGACCACGGTTTCGGCCTGCTCCTTGACCTGCTGGATCATCGAGCCGGCGTACGGGCAGAAGGGCGTGGTCAGGATCATCTTGATCTCGGTTGACTCAGGACCGAGAAGGATCTGACGGATGAGTGCCAGCTCGACGACGTTCATCCCGATCTCCGGGTCGACCACCGCCCGTAGCGCATCGAGGATGGCGAGCTCGGTCGCCCGCCGTTCGGCATCGAAGGGAGCCGCTGCGGCCGGATCGGTGACGGCGCCCGGGGAGGCCGCCTCGCTCGTGACGCTCAGGGATTGGTCGGTCATGCCGAAATCCTACCAGATGACTCGGAAATCCCCGCCGACCCGATCGTGGCCGCCTTTCATGACGAGGGACTCTTGACCACCACCCCAGGCAGGCGGAGGTGCTCCGGCAGCATCTCCGCTTCGAGGACGCTGTAGCCGGGTCCGGCCAGCGAGCCATCTGTCTCGAAGAATGCGCCATAGCGCCCACGATGGTTGGCCGCGAAGACAAAGGCGCTGGCGATGCCCATCGCCCGTAGCTCGGGGTGCTCGGCCAGCAAGCGGGTCAGGTCGTAGCCGTTACGCCGGAGCTCGAGCAGCTGCAACACTGTCAACCGGCTGCCATAGCAGAACGGCTCACCGTTCATGACGAGTGGGTCCGACTTCACCCATTTTACCGTCACGGCTCAGGCGCCCTTGTACAGGATCTGGAGGATCCTGTTGCGCTTGCGGGCGTCCCCGGCAATCCGGCGCTGCCAGCGGAAGCGCTCGATCGCGGCATCGATGGCGGTGTCGGCAGAGCCGCGCTCGGCCGGTGCCAGAACCGCTTGGCTGGCCTCCCGCAGGCCTTCGCACAGGGCGATCACGTTGTCCATCGGCACACGTCGGCGGCGGTAGATCACCGAAGCCTGCTCGGCCCAGGAGTGGATCGCGGTAATGCTGTCCGTGGCAATTGAATTGGCGACCTCGTCGACGAGGATCCCCGTGTCGCGCAGGAGCAACCGGATGCCGGTCTGGTCGTTGTGCTCGCGGATCGTGGGATCAAGCTCGAGGGCGATCTCGAGCGCTCTTGCGCCGAGGCGCTCCCGGGCGGCCCGCAGGCGCGCCGCGGCGGCGGGCAGTCCGGCGTTGGAACTGAGGGGCGGCAGGCCAAGTGCTGGGTGACTCACGGCAACAGAGTCTAGCGCAGCCTCCGGGCCGATCGCGTGACCTCTTCCAAGCCAATCGCCCATGTGCGAAACGGCTCAACTCGCGCAGAAGATCCGGCGGTCAGCGACTTCGACACGTTCGTCGGGGCGACCTGTAAGCCGGCGGTCTAGATCCCATAGGGTCTTGTCAA
>PLZO01000148.1 GCA_003152165.1 Chloroflexota bacterium | reverse complement strand
CATGAATATGTCGCCGTGGGCGAAATTGATCAGCTCCACGATACCGTAGACCATCGTGTAGCCGAGGGCAATCAGGGCGTAAATGGCGCCGAGGGTTAGGGCGTTCGCGAACTGCTGGGTCCCGAGCAATGCGTACTCGACCAGCAAAGCGATCGCGCCGATGGCGACCGGCCGAATGACCCGGCGGAAGTCAACTGTCATGGATTCGGCAGGCCCAAGTGATGGAGGTCTTCCGAGTCAGGCAGAGGCCGGGGAGGTGGACTCCCCGGCCTCTGAGAGCGTTCCCTAGGGGGCGTTGGGGTCCGTGAACGACTCCTGCTTGACGAAGGTCCAGTCGCCCTTCCCACCCTGCAGGGTCATGTCGACCTTGTAGAACGAGATGAACGGGTGGACGTTGTCACCGTACTTGTCGAAGCTCAGCGAGCCCAGCGCGGTGGTGAACGTGTTGGCCGAGCTGACCGCGTAGGCGCGAACGCCCTCGCGAGCGCTGGCAAGGTCGGTGGCCGTGGTCGCGGCATGCGTCAGCGAGGCGACGATGATCTGGGCGCACGCGTAGGCCGCGGCGCTGTAGGCACCCGGCGCCCCACCGAACATCTTGGTGTAGGCCGGCACGAACGTGTTGTCGGTCAGGTCGTGAGCCGCGCCCACGGTGCCGTAGACATTCGCGGCCGCTGCGCCGGCGATCGTGATCGTCGCGCCCTGGGTCCCACCGGGGCCGAGGTCCGCAACGCCGTCAGGTCCGACGAACGGGATGGTCTCCATGCCGGAGACAGTCCGACCCTGCTTGAGGGCGAGGCCCATGCCCGTCGGGGTGGTCCCGGCGAGGTAGACGCCCTGCGGATTCAGGGCCGCAGCGGCCGTGAACAGCGGGGTGTAGTCGGTCGTGGACTTCGGCGCGCTGTCACGCTTGACAACGGTGCCGCCCAGCTTCTTGAACTCGGCCTCGAAGGTGTCACCAACGCCCACCCCGAAGGTCTCGGTGTCGTCGATGATGTAGACGCTCGTCTTGCCGAGGTCCTTGTACAGGTAGTCAGCCGCCGAGGGGCCTTGGATGCTGTCCGGGGTCGCGGTTCGGATGTAGCTGATCTTGGTCGGGTTGGTCGCCCGGTACGTGTCGCCCCCGGGTGGCTGGGTCACCGCGTTGGCGGTGTTGGCCGGGCTGCACATGAGCAGGCCTGCGCCGTTGCTGATCGGGATCTCGGCCTCGGCCACACCCGAGTTGAACGGACCGACCTCACCCATGACCGACGCGTCTGCCACGAGGGTCTGCATGTTCTTGGCGCCCGTCTGCGGGTCATGGACGCCGTTCAGCGCATCGTCCTGGACGTTGATGTCGAGCTTGCAGCCAGCGACGCCGCCCGCGGCGTTCACCTGGGCGATGAGCAGCTTGACGCCGTTCGCCGTCGGGACGCCGTTGGCCGTCTCGCCACCGCTCATCGGCAACTCGGTGCCGATCTTGACCGTGCCGCCGACGCACCATGCGCCGGGTGAGCCGGCCGCGGCGGAACTTCCGCCTGGAGCCGTGCTCGCGGCGGAACTTCCGCCTGGAGCCGTGCTCGCCGCCGGGGCCTGCGTTGCTGTCGAACTGCAGGCCGCGAAGACGAGCAGCGCCCCGACGCCCAAGGCGCCGAGCTTGCCGTACTTCATCAAATGCTCCTCCTATGATCCTCACTCGCCGTTCTCGGCGGATGATCCCGGTCGATACCCCTGGCGGTCGAACCGAGGCTGGTCAACAGCCGGCCTCCGTCGCCCATCGCCCCGTGACCCAAGCGGCCAAATGGGAGCGGCAGTGCGATACGGACGGTGGCACGGTGAACAGGCAACGGGCGACGCGCAGGTGGCCGCCGGTGCGATGCCGTATATTAGGCACTGGCGCGTCGATTGCAACACTGCTGTTGGGTGCCCCTCGGGTGGTTCTGGAGCGCTTCGGCGCCCGCCACCGAGAGGCGCGCTCATCGTGGGAAAACGTCGAGCCGGTCGGATTTGACCGCCTCTGCCGCAGCCGTGCGCCCCCCTCGTGAGGTCAGGCCCGGCGGCGTGGACTACCAGGTTCGGACGGCTCGTATCACGGATGTCGACCGGCTCGTCGCGCTCTTCGCGCCGGCGGTCGACCCGAGGGGTGGGCCGCTCGTCGCCACCGATCTCCTGCGGCAGCTCATCTACCTGCCCCAGGCCAGCGTGCTCGTCGCCGAACGGCGTCGGGAGGTCATCGGGGGTGCGATCCTGGCCCTCCGCCCGTCGGTCCGCTTCGGCGGCTACATCGGCAGCATCGATCTATTCGTCGTTGATTCGTCCGGCGACGCAGCGAGCGTCACCAACGACCTGCTCGAGGAGATCCTTCGTTCCGCGCGCAACAAGGGCTGCACCGTCGTCGAGGCGGCACGGCCAGACGATCCCGGCGAGCGAGCCCGCTGGGAAGATCGGGGCTTCAGCGAAGGCGGCTCGCTCATGACCAGGTCCGTGGTAGCCCGCCGGGCTCCCGCGCGCCAGGTGCGCATTTGATCTCCGTCGAGCTGCATAGGCTGCGCCGACGGTTGGCACACAGGACATAGGAGTCATCGTGGGCAAGAACGTCGCCGTCTTCGTGGACGTCGCGAACATCTTCTATGCGGCCAAGGCCGCCGGCGTCGACATCGACTACGTCACGCTGCTGAAATCGGCCATTGCGGGACGCGACTTCGTGCGCGCCTACGCCTATACGGGGTTGGACCCGGACAACGAGAATCAGCGCAACTTCCACTCCTTCCTGGCCCGCCACAGCTACAAGGTTGTGAGCAAGGACATCCGGAAGTACGGCGATGGGAAGGTCAAGGCCAACCTGGACATCGAGTTGGTGGTCGACCTGATGAAGACGGCCCGCAACCTGGATGTCGCGATCATCGTGTCGGGCGACGGCGATTTCGCCCCGGCGATCCGGGCGGTCCAGGAGATGGGCGTCCGCTGTGAAGTGATCAGCTTCCGGGGCAACACCAGCTCGGACCTGATCGAGGTCGCCGACCTGTTCACCGACATCACCCAGATCGCCAAGGTCGAGAAAGGATCCTCGCGCTCGGGCAGGCGGGTAGCCGACGACGAGGAGGACCTGTCGATGACCGAGGTTCCCGACAAGCAGACCGAGGGGACCGGGGTCGGTCGGGGCCGCGCTACCCGCGGTGGCCGCGGCCGGACCCGGGTCGGCGAGCCCGAGCCAGTGGCTGCCTCGGCGCGTTCGAGCACCAGGCCCGCCACCCGCGGTGGCCGTCGGCCGGCCGAGCCGGTCGCCGTGGAAGCCGCACTCGGCGGGTCGCCGGCTGCCGCCATCTCCGCGCCGAGCTTCGGCGGTGGCCTCGTGGCGCTGCCCGGCGAGAAGCTGTCCAAGACCACGACGGCCGCCCCGATACGAGCCGACGAGCCGACCCCGGTGCCGCTCGACGTGGACCTTGAGGCGGACGTCGACGACGAGGATGCCACTGATGCTCGTCCGGTGGAGGGCGAGACCGAGGAGGGCCAGCGTCGTCGCCGTCGGCGTGGTGGTCGTGGCCGTGGCCGAGGCCGAGGCCGCAGCGAAGGTGAGCTCGCGGTCGGTACCAGTACGCCGCCCCGGGAGATCGTTGCCCGACCGCTGGATGTGGACGAGGAGGACCTTCCGGTTGCTCCCCGGCCCCCTCGCTCGGCGGCGTTCGGCTCGTTCTGGGACAGCCAGATCGGAATGGACCGCCCGCCCGCGGCGAGCCTGTCGCCGATCGATATCGACGACGAGGACGAGCCGGCGATCCCGGAGTACCTGATCGCCGAGCAGCGCCGTGGTAATCGGCCTGTCAGCCGCGACGGACGCCGGCCCAGTGGCGGTGTTCCCAACCGTAGTGGTCGAGCCGGCAGCTATGCCGCAGCGATGGAGCGCGAGCGCTTCGGTCGCGGTGGCGGTGGGATCAACCGGTACCCGGATGTTTCGGGCCGTCGTCCCGACGAGCGACCGCGGAGCGACGATCGGGCTGTGGTGGTCCCGCGCCAGGATCGGCCCCGGAGCGGCGATGAGCCATGGAGCGAGGTGCCACCGGAGCTTGAAGCGATGCTCCGCGCCCAGATCGCCTCAAAGCCGGCTCGACCGGCGGACGGTCGACGCGCCGAAGGACGACCAGCCGGGGGACGACCAGCCGACGGGCGACCGGCGCCCCAGCCTTCCGAGGCTGGACCGCAGGCAGACGCGGCGGTTGGCAAGGCGCCCGGTCCCGCCCGCCGCGGTCGTCCTCCAAAGGCGGCCAATGTGCCTCAAGTGGAACCTCCCGTGGTCGCCGCCTCGGCCGCCGCCGTTGCCCCCGCCCAGAAGCGCCGGACAACCAGCCGACGAACCGCACATCCGGCGGCGCCGGTCGCGAACGCCGGATCTGCGGCCGCAGGAACGGTGGCCGGAGGAGCGACCGAGGCACCCGCTCCTCGGCGCCGGACATCGACCCGCNNGTCCGGCGTCGAGCGTCGACGCAGGCGGCTTCGTCGGCGAGCCCGGCAAAGGCGGAGGCTTCGGCTGAGGCTGCAAAGCCCGCTCCGAAGCGGCGCTCGACCCGGAAGGTCGCCGAATAGCCCGAGCCATCGTGACTGGTACGGTGCGGCAGTGGATCACCCGGGCCCAGCCCGGAACGCTCGCTGCCGTCGCGGCCCTGGTTCAGGGTGCCGCCTCTCACGCCATCCTGATCGTCGGCCCGCCGGCGGTCGGCAAGACGACCCTCGCCGACGATCTCGCTGCGGGTTTGCTGTGCCTGGCCGCGGATTCCGCGGATCGGCCCTGCCGAGTCTGTCGCGGTTGCCGGCTCGCCGCCGCCGGCAACCATCCAGACCTCCACCGACTCGGGCCCGACGGTCCGGGCGGGCAGGTGGTGATCGGCGAATCAGGCCGGCCGGCGGTTCGCGGTGTACGCAATCTGGTGGCCGAGCTGGCCTACCTGCCGGTCGAGGGCGGTCATCGGGTCGCGATCGTCGAGCACGCCGAGCGCATGAATGAGGATGCCCAGAACGCCCTCCTCAAGACGCTGGAAGAACCAGGCGACGGCGTAACCCTGATCCTGTGCGCGGACGATGAGGACCGGCTGCTGCCCACCGTCAGGTCGCGCTGTGTCCGGCTGCGCGTCGCGCCGCTTGGCATCCGCTCAATCGAGGAGCTTCTCGGTGACCGGGGCGTGGCCGACTCGGTCACCGCCGCGCGGCTGGCCCGGCTCGCTGCCGGCCGACCGGGCCTGGCCTTGACCTATGCCCGGGTGCCCGAGGCGGTCACGATCCACGACGAGATCGCCCGGATCCTTCTTGATCTCCTGGGCGCTGCCCGCTCAGCTCGGCTCGTCGCCGGCCGCGAATTGATCGAGCGTGCGGCTGCCCTGGAGACCGCGCTGCGGCCGGCGATCGTGCCAGGCGGACCGGTTGCTCGCGTCCCACGGCGAGCGGCCCGAGCCGGCGGGGCGGCGGGTGCCACGCCTGAGCCCGAAGTGTCCCCAGGAGCGGGCGACGGTGATCCCGCGATAGAGGCCCAACAACCCGGCAAGCGGACCCCAGCCGAGCGCCGGCGGGCGGTGATGCTCCTGCTCGAGATCTGGCAGGACGTCGCCCGCGACCTCGCGATCGCCGGTCTGGGCGGCCGGCGCGAGGTCCGCGATCCGGCGCTTCTCGACGATCTGGTCGCTGTCGCCGCGAGCGTCCCGCCAGCCGAGGTCGGAGGATTCCTGGCACAGCTCGACCGGGTGGCCGAGCTGGTCGAGGGCAACACCGGACCGGAGCTCGCCCTGGACGTCCTCGTCCTGGCCTGGCCGCGGGCCATCCGGGCCGCCACCGGCCATCCGGGCCGACACCTGAGCTGATGATCCTGGATACGGCGCCGGCCCGACTTGACGCGATCGTTCGCGGCCGAGTTCAAGGGGTGGGATTCCGGCTGTTTGTCGCCCAGCGAGCCATCTCGCTGGGGGTCCGCGGCTGGGTTGCAAACGAGCCCGACGGAAGTGTCCGTTGTGTCGCCGAGGGGGCTCGGGCCGAGCTGGTTGCACTACTGGCGGCGCTCGAGCTGGGACCGGCTGGCGCGCGCATCGGACGGGTCAGTGCGACCTGGTCGGCCGCCGTCGGCTCATTCGACCGATTTGAGATCCGGAGCGGCTGGACTCCCGGGGATTGAGCCGCCCCGCCGGCGCTCCCAGGAGCCCGGAGTCTCGCTTCGATTCGGTCGTACTACCTCTACTACGACAACGCCACCGGCGAGGCATTGACCGCCCGCCGGACGGGACGTCTCGGGCGGTGGACGTGATGGCGATTGAGCACGACACCTCAGTTGCCGGCCAGTTTGATGTACCCAGGGCACATCGCTGCCACCCGCCACTACGGGCCGCCGCCGCCACAACGTGCCGCCACAACGTGCCGCCGCCGCCACGGGCCACGGGCCGCAGGCCGCCCACGACTCAAGCTCCGCTGGCTCAGGGCCAGAGGACGAGCAGGGTGCCCCCAGGAGTGGGTCAGGGCAGGCCGCTGATCAGGCCGCCGTCGACGGCGCTGAACGTGCCCGTCTGGTAGCTCGCCAGGTCCGAGGCAAGGTAGGCGACAAGCGTGGCCAGCTCATCGGGACGGCCATAGCGGCCGATCGGAATCGCTGCGACGTGGCCGGCCCGGACCGCTTCGATCGACTGGCCGGACAGCTCCGAGCGGCCCCGGTCGAGGCTCTCGATCCTGGGCGTGTCCAGTCGCCCGGGCAACACGCCGTTGATCGTGACGCCCTCTGCGGCGACGGCTCGAGCCGCGGTCTTGAGCCAGGCCGCGAGCGCCCCGCGGCCGGCGTTCGAATAGACCAGGTCGGGGATCGGCTGGCGGACGCCCGAGGAGAGGATCGCCACGATCCGGCCCCAGCCCGACGCGCGCATCGCGGGCAGGAGCGCCGTGGCCAGCTCGATCGGGGTCGAGGCAAGCAGCTGGAAAGCCCGCGCCCAGCCGGCGGCGTCGGTCTTCGTCGGGTCGGTCGCCGGCGGGCCGCCGGCATTGAGGACGAGGATGTCGACCCGTCCGAGGGCTGCCGTCGCCTCGGCCGCGATCCGGCCGGCAGTGGCGGGCTCCGTGGCATCGCCGGCGAGGCAGACCACCGCCTGCCCGTACCGGCGCTGAATCTCCTCGGCCACCGCGGCGAGCCCGTCTGCGCCGCGCGACCAGATCGCCAGCCGGCAGCCCTCGGCTGCGAGCCGCTCTGCGCAAGCCCGGCCAAGCCCCGACGAGCCGCCGCCCACCAGCGCCGCTCGTCCCCGGATCCCCAGGTCCATGCCGTCCTCCATCGTGGTCGGTCGCCGCCCATCGTGCCACGGACGCGATCCACCCGGGGCCTCGCAGATCGCCGATCGCCGATCCGGACCGGGACCTGTCGGCCATTGGCAGCGGGGGTCGCAGGGACCAGCCTTGATCGTGATGGAATCGCGCTCGGATCTGGCCACCGATCTGCCGGTGCTCTATCGGGCCGCTCTCGATGCCGTCGATGAGCTCAGCCAGCTCGGCCTGCGCCGCGACGCCTCGAAGCTGCGCGACCGGGCGATCCGCGCCTATGGGCAGTCGTGGGACCAGGGCTGTCGGCGCACCCTCGAGGATGTTCAAGGCAAGGCGAGGGCCAGTGTCTCGGTTGCCGCCTGGTCGGTTCGACCGGTGCCCGGAGCCAGCCTGCGCGGCTGAGCACGTGGTGCGCTCCCGGGCCGCATTCCGGTACGCTCATCCGGATGGCGACCAATCCCACCCTCGGCGAGCTGCTCGACGCCGTCATCGCGGCCGAGGACGTCCTGGCCGACCTCGGCGAGTCGATCGACTCCGAGTGGTCGTACGTCAACGACCTGCGCCAGTCCTGGACCGATCGGCTGGCCGACCTTGCAACGGGGCCGGTTGGAGCGCGACCGGCCAACTCCTCGGTGGTCGAGGCAATTGAGCTGGCGATCGACGAGGCCGGCCGGATCACCGACCCGCACCGGGCGATCGACTGGTTGTCTACGCTCCCCCAGGTCGTTCTGCTCGCTGCCGATACCGAGTCCTGACGGTGCGTTTCCAGGATGCGGCGCGCGACGGCCGCGCGGTCGTCTATGCGGCGATCCAGGCCGATCCCCTGGTGGCTCGAGCGGCCGAGCTGCTCGCCAATGCGTCCCAGGCGGAGCGGATCCTGGCCCGGGCAGTCATGAACGGGGAGTCGACCGAGGCCGACCGCTGGCGGCGGATGTTCCCGATCCTGTTCGGCCCCACCCCGGCGACCGATAACCCGGGCCAGACTGGTGTTCCCAGGAGCTCCGATCGCTGGCGCTCGGAGGCGATCCTGGCCGCGTCGCTGGCAGTCGCCGATCGAGGTGAACAGGTCCGCAGCCAGGTTCGCGGCGCCATCGTCGAGGAGCTCACGGCCCGGCTGCTGGCCCGGCGCATTCCTGCCGCAGCGGTCCGTCGCGAGCGGCGGATCCTGTTCGACGGCGTGCCGGCCGAGATCCATCCGTACGACGTGACGGTCGAGGTCAGCGGGTCTGCCGAGGCGTTCGATTGCAAATGGGGCGCCCGCGGGATCAACGCCGACGTCCTCCACCAGCTCGATGATGCCCGCACGCACGCGCTCGACGAGGAAGAGCCGCTTCGGGTGGCCCTTGTCGTCTTTGACGCCGAACGGTCCTGTCGGGTTCGCCTTGAGGCACAGACGGCGCCACACGCAGAGACCCGACTGGTCGGGCTCGAGGACCTCGATTCGCTTGCCCGCCCGGGTCGGGCCGGCCAGTGAGCGACCTGGCCGCCGATCGGCCGCCCGCCCAACCGGTCCACGACCCAGCCACCAACCGCTATGCCCCGCCGAGCGAGACCGAACGGCGGACCTCCTCGATCTACCGGGTCCGTTTCGATGAGGCCGGCCCCGATGGAATCGCGCGCGCGTCCGCCTACCTCCGATTCGCCCAGGACCTGGCCTGGCTGCATTCCGAACGACGCGGCTTCGGGCGGACCTGGTATCGCGATCGCGGCCTGGCCTGGGTTGTCCGGGCAATCGACCTCACGATCCAGATGCCCCTGCCGACGGGTGCCGCGATGATCGCCACGACCGAGGTGATCGGCGGTCGCCGGGTGATGGCCCGCCGCCATTGCGACCTGCGGGCTGAAGCGGATGGGTCGCCGATTGCCACTGTCGTGACCGACTGGGTGATGACGACCACGGCCGGCCTGCCGACCCGTGTGCCCGATGCCTTCCCGATCGCGTTTGGGGTGCCGCGCCGCAGCTTCCAGCCGATTCGGGTCGACCCCGGTGAGCCGCCTGCCGGCGAGTCGCGCCGCTCGTTCGAGGTGCGCCTGCACGAGCTCGATCCGATGGGCCATGTGAATAACGCCGTCTACGTCGACTGGCTGGATGAGGCGATCGACCTGGCCGACCCGGCGGCCATCCGGGTGGTCCCGCGGCGCTACCAGCTCGAGTACCGGGCCGCCGTCGCGCCGGGGGCCGAGCTGGTTGGGCGGGCCTGGCCGGACGGCTCGGGCTGGCTCTATCGGTTGGAGGATGGCACCGGTCGGCTCTGCCTTGGCGGGCGGCTCGATGGTGCACCGGACGCCTGATCCAGGGCAAACCCTTCGGCCGGCCGTGGACGGCGGTCAACGTTGGTCGGTGACCGTGAGCACCTTGCACCGTTCGGCACGCCAGCAGACCTCAACGAACGGGGTACTTCCGGTCCCCCGCTGAGCGGGACGTGCACCGGCGCACCGGCCGACGAGGGTTGGGGTACCGGTTGCGGCCGGCCCCGCGCTGGACGATCTGGCTATACCCGACCGGGACCCCCGGCCCCAGTCTTTGGTCCGGATAGCCACTCATTCAACGGCCCCGAACCCGGGGACGACCGCGGCCGATCCAAGGGGACACGCAAGCGATGGCGATCCAGCCCAGCACCGCGCTCCTGGTGGCGGCGCTGGTCGTCGCCTTCACCGGAGCGGTCCTCGGCAGCGCCGGATTCGCACTCACGATCGGCCGTCGCCAGCTCCACCGAATCACCGCCATCACCGAGGCTCTGGCCGGCGCCCGTGACCCGTTCCCGGTCGTTGATACGAACGGCCTCCAGGACCCGAAGCTACGGGCCGCCTTCGGTCGGCTAGCCGCTCGGGTCTCGGAGGCTTGGACCCTGGCAACGGTGGATCCGCTGACCGCGGTCCTCAATCGCCAGGCGCTGATCGGCCGGATCGAAGCGGAGCTCGAGCGGGCGACCCGCTACGGACGGCCGCTGTCCGTGGTCCTCGTCGACCTCGATCACTTCAAGCGGGTGAATGACACTTACGGTCACTCGGCCGGTGACACCGTTCTGCGGGAGTTCGCCAAGGTGCTCCAGGCCAACGTCCGGGCGGTCGACATCGTGGGCCGTTACGGCGGCGAGGAGTTCATGCTCCTCCTGCCCGAGACCGATGCCGACGCGGCAGCGACGATGGCCGAGAAGCTCCGCCGAGTCGTGGCCGGGCGCCAGATCCGGGTACAGGACGGTAACGTCCTGTCGATCACGATGAGTGCCGGGGTCGCCGGCGGGCTCGGCCCACACCTCCATCTCGACGCGCTGATCAATGATGCCGACGCCGCCCTCTACTCGGCCAAGGCCCTCGGACGCGATCAGGTCTATGTCTTCCACGAGCTTGCCGAAGGCAACCTCGTGCGCCGAGCGGCGATCGGACCGCAGGCCCGCCAGCGAGCGGTGGATGTCGGCCGGGCAGCGATGCGGGCCGCGACTGCGACCCTCGAGGCCGCACTCGAGGAGCGCAACGGCTGGACCGGCAAGCCCTCGAACATGATCGCCGACATGTCGACGCTGCTGGCCCAGGCGCTCGAGCTGCCACCCGGCGAAGTTGAACGCGTCCATACCGCCAGCCTCCTCCACGACCTCGGCAAGCTGGCCATCCCGGACGATATCCTGGACAACCCCGGCGAGCTCAACGATCGTGAATGGCGGGTCGTTTCGGAGCATCCCAAGATCGGCCAGGTCGTCCTCGAGCAGGCCGGCGCGTTGCGCGATGCCGCTACGATCGTCCTCCACCATCACGAGTGGTTCGACGGCCGCGGCTATCCCCACGGGCTGGCCGGCCAGGAGATTCCGGTGGGTGCCCGGATCGTCGCGATCGCCGACGCCTACGAAGCGATGGTCGCGGGACGTCCGTACCGGAGCGCCATCGCCCATGAAGCCGCCCTGGCCGAGCTGCGCCGGCACGCCGGGATCCAGTTCGACCCGGAGCTGGTCCGGCTCTTCGTCACCCTGTTCGCCGATGGCGTGCCCTGGACGCCCAAGGAAAACGTCCCCCTCCACATCCATGGACACGGTAATGCAGTGCCGGACCTGCTGGCCGGCGACCATCGCCACCACGGCGCGATCCACGATGCCGTCCATGCCCGGCGACGGGGTGAAGTCATCCATCCCTCGAGTCGCTCGCGGCGAATCTCGACCAATCCTCCGAAAGCTGTCTGAGATGCTGGTTGTCTGTGCCCATTGCGGCTCGGCCCTGGCCGAGCGCCGGAGCCGGACGACGGGCCTGCCATTTCTTGCGTGTGAGCGGGACCCCGCCTGCCCCGGGAGCCAGGCCGGCGTCGATGGCATGGCACTGCCGCGGCCGACCCGAGTCCGGCCGCACGGGCTCGGTTCGGCCGGTGGCCGCTGGTGGCGGGCCGCCCGCCGGGCGATCTGGGCGCTGACCGACTGAGGGGACCAGCCGATTGGGCCGGTCGCCATGGTGGACAATTGCGGCTGAGGGGATCGGCTGGATCCTCGGTTGGCCTCGGATCACGAGCAGGACCATGACCCACTCGATCGGCGCCCAGGACCGGGTCGCGAACAGCACCCGGTTCGTCGTCCTGGACCAGGCAGACACGTGATCCTCGTCATCGGGGCCGGCGCGGTTGGCTCGTTCCTGGGCTGGACGCTCGCGTCGGGCGGCGAAGAGGTCCAGCTCCTGCGCCGTCACGGCCCCACCGAGACGCGTCCCGAAGCCCTGAGCGTGGCTGGTCCCGGCGCGCCGGCCGCGCTGGTCCCGATCAACGTGCTCGGCTCGGTTGAGGGCGTGACGGGCTCGCCGGAGATCGTCCTGATCGCGGTGAAGATGCCGGACCTGCCGGGTGCGATCGGCACCGCCGCAGCCTGGCCGGAGGCAACGGTCCTGGCCGTGGAGAACGGCGTCGGAGCGGATGAGCTGCTCGCCGACGCGCGGCCGGGCGGTGGCCTGATCGCCGGTTCCCTCACGACCTCTGTCGAGCGGGCCGACGACGGATCGATTCGCCGGCTGTCGCGAGGCGGAATCGTCCTCGCGCCGGTTCATGGCGAAGTTCGGGTTGCGGTCCAGCGGCTCCTCGCCGCGTTTACCGCCGGCGGCCTGCGCGCCCGGGAGACCACGGACCCAGCAGCGATGCGCTGGTCGAAGCTGCTGATCAACCTGCTGGGCAATGCCAGCGGCGCGATCGTGGACCTGGATCCCGTGGCGGTCTTCCGCGACCGGGACCTGTTCGGGCTGGAGCGCCGCCAGTTGGACGAGGCGCTGGCCACGATGACAGGACTGGGACTTCACCCGATCAGGCTGTTCGGGGCCGACACGCGCCTGTTACCGATCGCCGCCCGCCTGCCTGGACCGCTCGTCCAGCCGATCCTCAGCCGGGTGGTTGCCGGAGGACGGGGCGGTAAGCGGCCGTCGCTCCACCTCCACCTCGATGGCGGTTCGGGTCCGACCGAGGTCGCCTGGCTCAACGGGGCGGTGGCCCGGGCCGCTGCGAAGCTCGGCCGGCAAGCCCCGGTCAACGCTTGTCTGGCCGAACTGGTGGAGGCCTGCAATCAGGATCCGGAACATCGGGCGTGGTTCCGCGGCCGGCCCGATCGCCTCCTCGAGACGATCGCCGCGGGGTAGGAATCTGGCCGGTTCGATCTGGCCCGGTCGATATACTGCGCCGGCATGGACACGACGACGATTGCCGTGGGCGTGGTTTCGATCGGTGGTGCCTACCTGGTCGGCGGGATCCCCTGGGGCGTCGTGCTGGCCCGGCTCGTCGGGGGCCCCGATCCGCGGACCCAGGGTAGCGGTCGGACCGGTGGCGCGAACGTGCTCCGTGTGCTGGGTCCGCGGGTCGCCGCGGTGGCCGCCATCCTCGACCTGCTGAAAGGCTCGCTGGCCGCAGCCGTGCCGGGCCTGCTCGGTGCTGGGCTGGTGATCCAGGGGATCGCCATCCTCGTCGCGATCATCGGCCATAGCCGTTCGCCGTATATCGGCTTCCGCGGTGGCCGGGGCGTCTCGCCCGCCTTCGGCTCGCTCGTCGTCCTGTGGCCGCTGGTGGCGCTGGCGACGATCCCGGTCTTCTTTGGCACGATCCGGCTGACCCACTACTCGTCGGTCGGGTCGCTCACGGCGACCACGCTGGCCGGGGTGATCGTGGTCTCCATCGTCCTGATCGAAGGACTGCCGCTCGCACATCTGATCTATGCGATCGGCGCGCCGGCCCTCATCTGGTATTTCCACCGCGACAACATTGAGCGCCTGCTAGCCGGCCAGGAACGGACGATCGACNNGGATCAGGAGTAAGGTGGCCGGGCCACGTCGAGCGGTCCGGCCCGTACGGAACCCCGGGCATGGCGCGCTGCGTGTAAGGGGTCATGACAGAGTCGGCCGAGCCGAACTTCGGGGACCTGATGGCGGCGCGTCTTCGCGACCTCATGGACGCGGCGCCCGTGGTGGCATTCGTCAAGGATGCCGGCGGTCGATACCTCTATGCGAACCCCTACCTGCTCGCGGTCTTTGGCGAGCGCATGGGATCCGATTGGTACGGCAAGACTGACATGGACATCTGGCCATCCAAGGTCGCTGCGCTGCTCCGCGCAAACGACAAGGCGGTCCTGGGCGCGCGTGGTTTGCAGGTCTTCTCGCAGGTGATGCCGCTGGCAGGTGGGCCACACACCCTGCTGATGTTGAAGTTCCCCCTGGCCACCGGCGGCCCGGGTGAGCTGGGCGGCATCGGCGTCGACCTCACCGAAAGCTCGAAGGCCGAGGCCGAGCGCGACCAGCTCGCGATCGCCGTTGAGCAGGCTGCTGAGTCGGTCATGATCGCCGACCTCGAGGCGCGGATCACCTACGTCAATCCCGCCTTCGAACGGGTGACCGGCTACACGCGCGACGAGGTCATCGGCCAGAACCCGCGACTCCTCTCCAGCGGCCTCCAGCCCCGGTCCTTCTTCGACGCGATGTGGGCTGCCCTCACGACCGGCGTGCCGTGGGTGGCCGACTTCGTCAATCGGCGCAAGGACGGTTCGCTCTTCACCGAGGAGGCAGTTATCACGCCAATCCGCGACGCATCGGGCGCGGTCACGAGCTACGTGGCCGTGAAACGCGACGTGACCCGCGAACGGGCGCTCGCCCAGCGGTCCGACCAACTAGCGCGGGAGCGCGCCCTGATCGCCGCTGCCATCCGCCGGCTGCCGGCAGGTGGCACGCCCGAGTCCACGGTTCAGGCGCTCTGCGCCCAGGTGGTCAGCCTGTCCGGGGTCAGCGCCGCCCAGCTCTATCTGTTCGAGCTCGACGGACGCGCGATGCCGATCGGCTTCGTCGTGGCGGGACAGCCTGACCCGCCGCAGCGACGGCTGCCTTACGAGCGCAGCCGGCTCCTGCGCGAGCGGGCCGCCGAAGGTCCTTGGATCGAGCCGTGGGTGAACCGGCCGGGACATCCGTACGACGAGCTCCTGACTGGGTTGGGCGTCCACCTTGCCGCGTATGCGCCAGTGCGCTACGGCGAGCGGCTCGTAGGGTTGCTCGTCATCGACGCCCTGGAATCCGGCGACGAAGCGGCCATGACCGAGGTCCTGCCGGCGCTCGTGGAGTTCGCCGACATCGCGGGAGCGCTGATCGGACACACCGTGGTTGAGCGAACTGAGGTCCGACGAGGCCGCGAGCGCATTCAGGCCATTATCGGCAATCAGGCGTTCCAGCCGGTTTTTCAACCGATCGTCGATGTGGAGCGCGACACCGTTGTTGGCTACGAGGCGCTCACGCGCTTCGCGGATGGTGTGGCCCCAGATGTCCGCTTCGGCGAAGCGACGGCAGTTGACCTCGGACAGGAACTGGAAACGGCCACGCTCAGGGCGGTGCTGGCGG
Organism: Chloroflexota bacterium; assembly: GCA_003152165.1. Classification (GTDB taxonomy): domain Bacteria; phylum Chloroflexota; class Limnocylindria; order Limnocylindrales; family CSP1-4; genus Palsa-1033. The sequence goes on along the minus strand of PLZO01000148.1, from coordinate 6,146 downwards.
CCGCCGAGGGCTTGCCTCGGGACACATGGCTGAACTTGAACGTGTCGCCCGCCTTGATCATCGCCGGCGAGCCCCTGCGGGCCCTGATCGATGGCAGCCGCCGCCAGGTGGTGCTGGAAGTGACCGAGCATGCGGCCATCACCGACTACCCGGCGCTTCGGACAGCGATGGCCGAACTGGGACCGAACGTGGAGTTCGCCGTGGACGACGCTGGAGCCGGGTTCGCCAGCCTGCGCCACATCCTTGAGCTTCGTCCGACGTTCGTGAAGCTCGACCGATGGCTTGTCGCCGACCTCCAGGCCGATGACGCGCGCCAGGCAATGATCGTCGGCCTGCGTCATTTTGCCCGCGCGACGGGCTGTCGCCTAATCGCCGAGGGCATCGAGACCGAGGACGAGCTCGCCATCCTGCGTGCCCTCGACATCCGCCTAGGCCAGGGCTACCTGCTGGGTCGACCGATGCCCGTGGACCAGATCCGCCTCTAGGTTTCCGCGATCAACAAGGGTTAGCGCGGAACGACGAGGACCCGCCGCTGGGCCTGCTCGGAGACACGGGCCGAGGTGCTGCCGAGGATCAGCCTCCCGAGAAGACCGCGGCGGTGCGAGCCGAGGACGATCACGTCAACGTTCTCTGCTTCGGATGCGGCGAGGATTGCCTCCGCCGGGTCGCCCTCCCAGACGAGGAACGCCGCTCGGGCGCCGGCTGCCAGAGCGCGTCCAACCACCATCTGGACCCCGATCTCGATCCTCGACCGTTCCTGGTCGACGCGCCGCAGGATCCTGCCGCCGGGAAGCCGCAGCCGGCCCGGGTCGATGACACTCAGGACAACCAGCTGCGCTCCGGACTCAACCGCGAGGAGGATCGCCTCGTCAGCCGCCCGCTCGGATGCCGCCGACAGGTCAGTCGCCAGGAGCAGGCGGTGGATCCCGTCAGGAGTTCGGGCAGTCTCACCTGCGCCGATCGTGCCGTTACCGGCCTCCGAAAGACTGGGCGGCGACTTCCTCGCCAGCGTGTGCTCGACTACCTGTTCCATGCTCACAATCATCGGGGTCGCCCCCCGGTCCGGGCCAGTGACGTCCGGCCCGTTCCGGTGGGCCATCCAGCCCCGCCCTCTCCTGGCGGGCGTCAGTTCGCGCAAACGAGAAGAAGGCGGCGAGCACTTGCTCGCCGCCTTCTGGACTGTGCAGGTCAGTCGGACATCAGCGCGACCGGCTCATTATCCGAGCACGTAGCGCAGGGCCGGGGTGTGCTCGACCCAGCTGGTCTTCTCGATCAGGGCATCGAGGCCGTAGGACGATCGCCGTCGCCGCGGAACCGGGCAGCGCCCCGCCGGTGGCGTGACTCAGGAAGCCGGCCGCGTTGAACGCGCCCGTGCCGGCGAGCTGCAGAACCTTTTCCAGCCCGGCATACAGGAGGCCGGCTCCAAGCATGATTCGCAAGCCCGCGATCGCTCGTGCCTTGTTGGTTGTCATCTGGTCGTGCCTTCCATTCGGCTTGGGTGACCCGGTCTCTTCAGGTCTCTCCATCAATACGACCACCGTAGGTCAGCGGGATCGCCGGGGAACGGGCCGTGCGGCCCCACTTGGCAGGCCGACAAGCCCGCTCAGGGCAGCCGAGCCGGTGCCTCGGGCCTCAGTTGGCGATTCTGGTCAACTGCCGCGGGGGCCTTGCCCTGGAACACCGGTGAGCTCTTACGCCCGGCGATGGCCGCGAGACGGGCCGGATCCGTGATCTCCAGCTGACGTTTCGTCGTCAGCACGATTCCCGCTTCGCGCAGCTCGCGCAGGACGCGCGCCACGCCCTCGCGGGCCGTCCCGACATGATCGGCAAGCTGCTGCTGGGTCACCGACGCGATGCACCGACTGTCCGCGGGCACCTCGGTGGCGAGGTCCCGGAGATGCCAGGCGACCCGCTCGCGCACGGATCCGAGCGTGTTGGCGGCAAGGGCCGCATAGCTGTCCTATGGGCTCTTGCGGGCCTCGATCGCGGCCGAGATCGTGGCCCTGATCGTTGACGGTGACGTTCCTGATCGACCTGCTCGCGCCGGCCCTGCGACTGCCGGATTGGGTCCACGGTCTCGCTCTCACCGCGCACATGGGCCAACCGATGGTCGGTAGCTGGGATATCGGAGGGATCGTGGCCTGTCTGGTGCTCGCGATCGGCGGTCTGCCGCTGGGCGGGTTGGGGATGAGCCGCCGAGACGGCGGGCGCTGACCCCTAGGTCGTTTCAGGCCAGGGACGCGGATCGGACCCGGTGGGCGGCGAAGAGCGCGATCAGCTCGCGCTCGAAATCCGGGATATCCTCGACCACCCGACCCCAGACGAGCGTGCCGTCCCGGAATGCCGGCTCGTCGACCCAGCGGGCGCCGGCGTTGACCAGGTCATCGCGAATGCCGAGAGAGCCGGTCGTCGGTCGACCTGGCTCAACGATCCCGGCCGAGATCGCCACGAGACCACCGTGACAGATGATGCCGAGCGGCTTGCCCGCAAGGTAGACGGACCGAACGAGTTGAGTGACCGTCTCGTTCCTCCGTAGCTTGTCCGGAGCCCAGCCACCGGGAATGACGAGCCCATCGACCGCGTCCGGGTCGATATCACCGGCGAGGCGTTCAGCTTGCACGCGGAGGCCATTCTTGCCGGTCCCGGGATCGAGCGTTGTGCCAACCGAGGTAACGATCGCGCCGGCCTCACGAAGGCGCATGACGGTCACCCAGAACTCGAGATCCTCGACGCCTTCGGCAACGAGAACGACGACGCGCATCCCCTCGAGCACCCGGGCCTCCAGCCCACCTCTGCCGGATCCTGCCATCGCCACCCTCCCTGCCACATCTTCTTTCATTCAATCGAGCTGGCTGCCCGAGAACGATGCCACGACCGTCCGGCGGTCTCAGACAATCCGCTCGAGCTTCAGCGCTGCTGAGTTGATGCAGTAGCGCAGGCCCGTCGGATTCGGTCCATCGTCGAAGACGTGCCCGAGGTGCCCTCCGCAGGTGGCGCAGGTCGCCTCGGTGCGGGTCATGAGGAAGGAGCGGTCGGTCTCGGTGGCAACGGCCGCGGGATCGACCGGTGCGAAGAAGCTCGGCCAGCCCGTGCCCGACTCGAACTTCGCACCAGATCGGAAGAGCTCCGCGTTGCAGCCCGCACAGCGGTACACCCCCGCACGATGCTCATCCAACAGCTGACCGCTGAACGCGCGCTCGGTCCCCTTCTCGCGCAGGACCCGGTACTGCTCGGGGGTGAGTTCGGCCCGCCACTCGGCGTCCGGCTTGGCGGGTGGAGGCGTGGTCTTGGGATCACTCATGGTCACAGGATATGACGGCATTGTTGCTAACCGATGACAGCCCCGTCGACCGGCCCGATCACGGGACGACCAGAGCCAAGTTGAGGCGAGCCTCTTGCCCGGATGTTACTCGCGCTGGGCGGTCAGCTGAGTCGTGCCTTCGATTCGGTTTCCATCCAGGGCCGTCGGGACGGCACCAGGGACTGGACGAGTTCGAGGTACGACTGGACCGCCGATTCCCAGTTGTACACGTCGCGGGTGATTGCGAGGCAGCGCTCGCGCATCGCCGCGACCTCGATCGGTGGGCCGTCGAGCACCTCGCGCAGGGCGCGGCCGAGGTCCGCCGGATCCGACGGGTCGGCGACGGCTCCGAGCCCCTCGGCCTCGACGATCCGGCGCATGACCGCCAGGTCGCGTCCCACGACGACCGGCGTACCGGCGCTGAGACTCTCCCAGAACTTGTTCGGCGTAGAGAGGCGCTGGTTCAATGAGCGGCCCGGCACGGCGATGATCGAAGCATCGGCGGAAGCGGTCCAGCCAGGGAGGTCGTCCGGATGGACGGACGGCAGGGTGAAGTGGCGCCCGACGAACCGGGGGTCAGAATCGCGAGCGCGAAGCCGCTCCGCCCAGGGCCCGAAGCCGACCATGACGAGCGCGGCGTCGTCGAGGGACAGGACGGCCCGGGCCGCCTCCTCGAGGCCGCGTTCGCGACCGAGGCGGCCGAGGAACAGGACGACCCGTCGCTCCGCCGGGATCCCGGTCGCGGCGCGGATCAGGTCCGGCGAGGGCCGTGGTGGATTCCAGCGCGGCTGGCAGTTCAGGAGGACGGTGGGCCTCTCCCGGACGGGCCAGGTCTGCGCAAGGTGGTCGGCGATCGGGTCGTTCACGGTCACAATGGCGTCGGCCCGGCGGACCCAGCCGGCTTCGCGTCGCCGATACCAAGCAAGGATGGGCCGGGGCACCCGGGCGTAGTTGTTCGACTCCAGGATGACGTCGATGACGTCGTAGATGGCGCGAGCGGACCGGCCCTGGCGCCGCGCGGCAGCGGCCAGGTCGAGGGCGATCGGGATCGCCAGGATCCCACAAGCGTGGTACAGGTCCGCGGCTGGGAGGTCGCGCCGCAAGGTGGACCACCAGGCCCGGGCGTTGATCGGCCAGGCGACGCCCTTGATGGCGAGACCGGGCAGGCGCCGAAGGCGCCGCAGGAGCCCGGGCAGGGGGGCCGGTGGCCCGCTCGAAGTGGCGAACGAGGCTCGCCGGACGCCCTCGCGACCGATCGACCAGCGTACCCAGATGCCTGTGCCAACATAGCGACGCACGATAACTTCGCCGTCGCGCTCGACGAGAGGAAGCCCGGCCGCGGCGATCGCGACGATCTCTACGTCGAAGCCGGCACCGGACAGGCTGCGCGCGATCCGCAGCCCGCGCGAGTACGGCGCCGCAGGGTCGGCGACGAGAACAACCGCTCGTGGTCGGGCCGTCACCACGGGTTGCCCGTCAGACGCTCCAGCGCCGCCAGGAGCAGCGGGACCTGGTGTTCCCAGGAATAGCGCGTTGCCACGGCTTCGAGCCCGCCCCGGCGCCAGGCAGCGCGCTGGTCCGGCGGCGCGTCAAGGACGGTCCGGATGGCGACGGCCAGCGCCACCGGGTCGGTCGGGTCCACCAGCAACCCGCAGCCGGTCTCGCGCACGATCGGGGCCATGCCCGGCAGGTCGCTCGCCACGACCGGGACGCCGGCGGCCATCGCCTCGAACAGCTTGTTGGGCACGGTCAGCTGGTGGTTGAGGGTCGTCGGCTGGATCGGCATCGCAGCGACATCCGCCCCGGCGATCCACGCGATGAGCTCCTTCTGGGGCACGGCCGGCAGGACACGAACCCGGTCGCCCAGTTCGGCGACCGCGACCCGAGCCTCGATCGTCGCCTGGAGCGAGCCGTAGCCCATGAGGACGAGCGTAGCCTCGGGCACCTGGCCGATGGCGTCGATGAGTTGTTCGATCCCCCGACCAGGCGAGAAACCACCGTGGTACAGGACGATCGGTCGATCGTCAGGAAGACCCAGCGCCGCGCTGATCCGCCGGACACGGGCCGCAGGCGCGATCGGGCGGGGCGGGCAGTTGAGCAGCACCAGAGGTCGCGCCACACCGAAGCGCCGGACCATCACGTCGGCGTACCCGTCGTTGGCTGTGGACACCAGGGCCGTGCGCCGGGCCCAGCGCCGCTCGAGCCGGCCGAAGGCGCGCCGGACCGGGCCGGGCAGCGCCGCGATGTTCCCGGCTTCGAGGTAGATGTCGCCCGCATCGTAGACGACGGGGACGCCGGCCCGGGCCACGGACAGGGCCACCGGCAGGCCCATGAAACCCATCCCGAAGACGACATCTGAGGCGCCCGCGGCCGCGCCGGCGGAGCGTTGCTGCGAACGGATCGTGAGCACGACCGCGGCGATTCGGCGCACACCGGCGGCCAGCCGGCGGGCCGGTGCGGCCGTCCCCGGGGCGGCGTCGGCGATTGCCGGTCCGCGCGCCGACCGGCGCCGCTCCAGCCCTCGGCGCACGGCGGCCGGCAGAGGCAGCCCATCGATCGCCGCGGCTGTCACGCGAACGATCCCATACCCGCCCGGGGCGCGTTCCTCGTCGGGCACGCCCGGCGCACGCCGGGCCACGAGCAGCACATCGTGGCCCCGGCCGGCCAGGGTGGCCGCGATCCTCGTGGCGCGCGAGTCGAACCTGCCGTCCGACCCGAGGACGAGGCGAGCCCGCTGGGGAACGGGCGCGCGGTCCGCATCCGGCAGGCTCATTGCTGCGGCGCGGTCGCGAGCTCGGCGTAGATCGCCTGGGGCATGGGCCTCCCTTCGTGGTTCAGGCTGATG
>PLZO01000160.1 GCA_003152165.1 Chloroflexota bacterium | reverse complement strand
CGGTGAGGCTGTGGCCGTTGTTGGCCTCGTTGACCTGCTGGTTCGACGCCGAGGCGGCCGGGGTCGTCCCGGGACTCGAAGCCGACGGCGTGGCAACGGACCCGACCGAACAGGCGGCGAGGAGGAGCCCGAGGCCGATCAGGATGACGCCGGTTAGGCCGGAGGTACTTGAACGGCCGCTCATCGGTCGTGTGACCTCACCGGATGCCCGTGTCGTAGTCGATCTCGATGCCGGTCGGGACTGACCCGGCAGCGACACGGACGATGATCGGGCGGGCGGTGCCCAGCAGACCTTGGACCGGTTGCGGGGTGACCGTATAGGACCCGTCGGGGACGGATGCGCGCCAGCGCCCATCGGCATCGGTCGTGGCCCGGGTGATCTCGTGCCCGGCGGCGTCGGTAATGACGACGACCGCGTCAGCGACTGGCCGAGGTGCGCACTGGCCGGGCAGGGGAGAAGCAGGCTGCACCGGGCAGGTCGGGCCGGCGAGCGCCTGCCCTCCGATCTGGTAGGTCGACCCTGCCGGTGCCGGAGTGCAGGCGGCGACGGCGACCAGGACGAGAGAAAGGACCAATCGACGAGCCATGGTTGATCGACGTCGCCGGGCACCGGCTGGTTCCACTTACGCTTGCGGTTGGTGGCCGTGACTTCGGTTCTAATCCTGTTTCGTCCATCCACCCGCGCCCCATCGGGCGGCTTCAGCCGGGATCGCTACTTCGAACGCAGCCACGACCTCTGGCGTCGCGCGGTCCCAGAAGGTCTCGAAGAACGCATCGGACGTCCGCTCATCAGCGGCTGCCGTCAGGAGAATGACCAACTCCTCGATCGTTGTGACCGGTCGGCGGGCGAGTCTGGCCTGCCGCGTAGCCGCGACGCGCTCTGCAGCCCGCTCATGGCGTGTGTCCAGCCGGATCGCGACTCGACCGGGCGCGTTCACTTCGCCTGGGCGCGGTCCACACTCGGGTCGCCGGACTGGCCGGACTGTAACAAGTACCTCGGCGTGTAGGCCAGACGCCAAGAGCCGGATTGGTGAAGGCTGACCTTCAAGTTCGCGGCGATATGGCGACAGGCGACGTACCCGTCGCTCCTCCGTTGGGCTGTCCACGCCAACCACACCGCCGACTGCGGGCCATCGGCTTGCCCACCGCGAACCCGGACCTTGCGGGCTGGCATACCTGCTTCCGTCTTGCCAGCTGAACCGCGAACCGGCGCTCAATCCTCCGGCACGACAGCATCCACGGGCCTGCCGTGACGTGCCTCGACCCGCCGCCTAGCGCCCCGAAACGGGCCTATCCTGAACGGGTATTGGCTGGCGAGGAAGGATTCGAACCTTCGATCTCCTGATCCAGAGTCAGGCGCCTTACCGCTTGGCCACTCGCCAGTGGAGCCGGTCGGGATGATACCCCAGACGAGCCCCTCGACCGGCTCGGGCAGGGGCGCTCGCCGGAGGACGGACAGTCGGTCGACGTTGCAAGGGGCCAGCGCCCGCGGGTCTCAGCGCAGGCGGGGCGACCCTCTGCTAGCCTTCCGACCGTGACGACACCTCCGCCGGGCCCCGGAACGCCGGTCATGCCGGCATGACCGGCGTGCTATCTTCCCACTGCCCTGGACGCGATCGTGCCCGGCCTGGGCCACCTGGTTGCTGGTCGGCGCAGGCTCGCAGCGTTCTTCGGCATCCCGTTCCTCGCTCTCGACTGCGGGCTCGGACCGGCTCGGGCGGCCTCGCCCGGCGCCCATCCGGCGTGGAACCTCAGGCGGTCAGCGCGACCCCTTTGAGCGCCTCGATGAGGACGGCCCCGAGCTGGTCCCATTCGACGAGGAACGCGTCGTGGCCCTTGGCCGAGTCGAGCTCGCGGTAGGTCGCCACCAGGCCAGCAGCGGCTGCGTCCCGGACGAGGGCCCGGACCTGGGCCGGCCCGTACAGGATATCGCCATTGATCCCGAGCCCCGTCAGGCGAGTGCCGACCGTGGCGAGCGCCGCCAGAGCGGCAACCACGCCGCCCCGGCCGCGGCCGATGTCGTGGAGATCCATCGCCCGGACCAGGATCCGATAGGTCGCCGGATCGAAGCGCTCGACGAGCTTGCGGCCCTGGTATTCGAGGTAGCTCGCGATCGACAGCTGGCCGTCAGCCTCCAGCCGGCGCCCGAACCGGCCATCTAGGTCGGTCTCGCTCCGATACGTCGTCATCGCCAGCTGCCGGGCGATGGCCAGCCCGTCATCGCCGAGGCGTTCGATCATCTGGAGCTGGATCGCGTTCCAGGCCATCGCCAGGGCGCCGGTTGCAGCCGGCGCGGCGATCGGCACGACCGTCCGGACCGCGGCCGGCCGATCGAGCGCGATTTCGAGCGCCACCATCCCACCCAGCGACCCGCCCGTGACCACTGCCAGCTCACCGATCGAAAGGGCATCGAGGAGGCGCCACTGAGCCCGGGCCTGGTCGCGCGTTGAGACCTCCGGAAAGGCCGCGCCGAACGGCCTGCCGGTCAGCGGATCGAGCGATGTCGGCCCGGTGGTGCCGTAGCATCCGCCGAGCAGGTTGGCGCACAGGACGCCGACCCGGTTCGTATCGAGCGCCCGACCCGGCCCGATCAGCGGCGCCCACCAGTCGCCGGCGGCGTCAGCTGACCCGGTCAGAGCATGAACCGCGACGACCTGTGGCGCCGAGCCCGGTCCCGGACCGTCATGCCGGTAGGCGATGGTCAGGTCGGCGAGGGTGACGCCCGATTCGAGCTCGAACGAGCCGACCGAGAGCGACTCGAGTCGACCTGTCCCGAGGGCCGGCGGGGATGTTGCCGTCCCCGCCGGGGAGTGGCCCCCGGGATCCAGATCTGGGCCAGGGGTTGGCCCCTTGGTCACGCGCCGGCGCCCGCAAGCTCGGCCGCCGAGCCGGTCGTAATCGCGCTGCCGGTCGAGACAGCCAGGGCCTGGTCCAGGTCGGCGATCAGGTCGTCGACATGCTCCAGGCCAACCGACAGTCGGACGAGGTCGTCGGTCACTCCGCTCGCAAACTGGTCATCGGCACTGAGCTGCGAATGGGTGGTCGAGGCCGGGTGGATGATCAGCGACTTCGCGTCGCCAACATTGGCCAGGAGGCTGAACAGGTTGACTGAGTCAATCAGCTTCTGGCCAGCTTCAAGGCCGCCCTTCACCCCGAACGTGATGATCCCACCGAAGCCACCGCTGAGATACTTCAGGGCGTTCCGGTGGGCGGCATGCGAGGGCAGGCCCGGGTAGCTCACCCAGGTGACCGAGGGATGGCGCTCGAGCCAGCGGGCAACGACCAGGGCGTTCTCGCTATGGCGCTGGATCCGCAGCGGGAGCGTCTCGAGGCCCTGCAGGAAGAGGAACGAGTTGAACGGGCTGAGGGCCGGCCCCAGGTCCCGCAGGCCCTGGACCCGCAGCTTGAGGATGAATGCCAGCGGACCGAACGCGCCGGTGTAGCTAATCCCGTGATAGCTCGGATCCGGATCGACGAAGGCGGCGCGGAAGCGCTCCGAGGCAGCCCAGTCGAACGTCCCACCATCGACCACCACGCCGCCGATCGCGGTGCCGTGGCCGCCGATCCATTTGGTCGCCGAATGGACGACGATGTCCGCGCCGTGCTCGATCGGCTTGGCCAGCAGCGGTGCGAACGTGTTGTCCACGACGAGCGGTACGCCGTGGGCGTGGGCGATGTCCGCAATTGACGCGATGTCGTGGACATCGAGGCGCGGATTCCCGATCGTCTCGAGGTAAACGGCCTTGGTCCGCTCGTCGATCGCCGGGGCAAACGTTTCGGGCTGTGTCCCGTCGACGAAGCGAGTGGTGATCCCGAGCTTGGGCAGGGTGTACTGGAACAGGTTCCAGGTCCCGCCGTACAGGCTCGAGCTGGAAACGATGTTGTCGCCGGTGCGGGCCAGATTGAGGATCGTCAGGGTCTCGGCGGCCTGGCCCGAGGCGAGGCCCAGCGCCCCGACGCCGCCCTCGAGGGCGGCGACCCGCTCCTCGAACACACCCGTCGTTGGGTTCATGATCCGGGTATAGATATTGCCGAACTCCTGCAGCCCGAAGAGTCGCGCGGCGTGGGCAGCGTCATTGAAGACATAGCTCGTCGTGGCGTAGATGGGCACCGCGCGGGCATTTGTCGCGGGGTCGGGCTTCTGGCCGGCATGCAACGCCAGCGTCTCGGGGTGGAGCTTGGACTGGTCAACGTCTGCCATGGGGATCTCCTGTCGCGTTCGATTGGCCTGGATTGGGTGGTTGCGACCCGGGCGGGACGGGTTCGGCGGCTACCCGTCGCGCTGTGCCGGAGAAACAAAAAACCGCAGATCCTCCTCGGATCCACGGCCCCGGGACCGGCCTGCGGTCCCGCTACCTGCTGATCAGGATGTGCGTGACCTCAGACCCCATCCTCCGCACGGCGGGGCCGCCCGGGCATACACATTTCGCTGGACCGGCAGGTGTGCTTCACGACGCAAATGGTGCGAGACGCGCCGCGGATCGTCAATCCCACAGCTCGAGGTAGAGGGTTTGGCCTCGTTCGGGCGAGCTCGGGCGGTGTGCTGCCAGCCGCGCTGCCACGGATCCCGAGCCCGCGGCGCGCATGGGCGCGGCCGTAGAATCAGCCAGTGACCCACCTTCCAGCGGAGTTCTGGGCGTTCGTGGCCGAGAGGATCGACGATCGGGTCGAGCGCGGGGTGCGGGTATTCGCGGCGGCCGACCTGCCGTCCGGAGAGGTGACCGTCCGGGTCGACTGGTCGAGCGTGAACTACAAGGACGGCCTGGCCACGATTCCGAATGGCCGGGTCGCCCGGATCAACCCGCTCATCCCGGGCATCGACCTGGCCGGCACCGTGATCGCCAGCGATGACCCGGAGATCGAGGTCGGCACTCCCGTTCTCGCCCACGGCTATGAGCTGGGCGTCGCCCGCCACGGTGGGTACGCCGAATACAACCGCCTGCCCGCCGGCTGGGTCGTGCCACTACCGCAGGGGCTGACCGCCCGCGACGCGATGACGATCGGGACTGCCGGCTTCACCGCGGGGTTGTCCGTTGCCCGACTCGAGGCTCGCGGCCTGTCGCCAGTGGACGGCCCGGTCCTTGTCACCGGCGCCAGTGGCGGGGTGGGTCGGACGGCCATTGCGATCCTCGTCGAGCGCGGATACGAGACCTGGGCCTCGACCGGCAAGGCCAGCGCGCATCAGGACCTCCTGGCCCTGGGTGTGGCGGGCATCCTGTCCCGAGAGGACGTCATTGCCGAGAGTGCCCGGCCGCTCGACCCGGAGCGCTGGGCTGCTGCGGTCGATTGCGTCGGTGGAGCGACCCTGCCGTACCTGCTGCGGACCCTGCGCTACGGTGGGGCGGTGGCCGCCTCGGGCAACACCGGTGGCGCTCCGTTCGCAACCACGGTCTTCCCGTTTATCCTGCGGGGCGTGGCCCTGATCGGGATCGACTCGGCAGCACTGCCAATTGCCGAGCGCCGCTCACTATGGGAGCGGCTCGCCACGGACCTCCGGCCGCGGGCCCTCGGCGACCGGGTTACCGAGGTGACGCTCGATGGGCTGCCGGAGGCCCTCGACGCGATCCTGGCCGGCCAGGCCCACGGTCGCTGGCTCGTCCGGGTGGCCGTATGAGCACGCTGACGACGTTCACGGCCCGCGACGGCGAGACGCTGGCGATCCGCCACTGGGATCCCGCGGGCGAGCCACGCGGCAGCCTCCTGGTCATCCATGGACTGGGCGAGCACGGCGGCCGCTACGAGCGTGCGGCCGGCCTGTTCGCTGCGAGTGGGCTCGATACCTGGGCGCTCGACCTGCGCGGGTTTGGCGCCTCGGGCGGCCGGCGCGCATACATCGAGCGCCTCGATATCTGGCTCGACGACATCGCCGATCGGATGACCGCATTGCGCGCCCTTGGTCGGCCTGTGGTTCTGCTCGGCCATTCGATGGGTGGCCTGGTCAGCGCTTGTTACGCCGAGACGGATCGGCCCCAGCCGGACCTGCTGGTCCTGAGCGCGCCGGCCATTGCTGGCAACGTCCCGGCGTGGAAGCAGGCCCTGGCCGGGGTTCTTGGCCGTCTGGCTCCGACGATCGCGGTCAAGAACGGCTTCGACGGATCGATTCTGTCAAGCGATCCCGCCGTCGGTGCTGACTACGTCGCAGATCCGCTCAATGTTCATTCAACGACCAGCCGGCTCGGAGCCGTGCTGCTCGAAGCACAGGCGCCCACGATCGCGGACCTAAACCGGATTCGCGTGCCGACGCTGGTGATCCACGGTGGTGTCGATCACCTCGTGCCCACAGCTTCGTCCGAGGTGTTCGCCACGCTGCCCGGCGTCGAGCGGCGGGTCTATCCGGGGCTCGCCCACGAGACGTTCAACGAACCCGCGGGACCCCAGGTGGTCGGCGCGGTCGCAACCTGGATCGGAGAGCACCTGCCGGCCGCCTGAGCTCCCTTAGGAGGCAGCGACTCAGGCCGGCGACTCAGTCCAGGTCGCCGCGCAGCTGGGCCAGGGCGCGCTTGAGCGCCTCGCCTGCCGCCTCGGCCGGCCAAGGCATGGCGAGGATCGCATCGGCCAGGCCAAGCTCTCCGGCGCCGACTCGGTGCGCGAGGTCGGCGAGCACCGCGAATTCGGCCAGCGAGCGCTCCACGAACGTCCGATCGGCGACCTCGCCGTGGCCCGGGACGACAGCCGCGGTTCCGGACCGGGGGACAAGCCCCAGGATCCCCTCGGTGGTCGCCGGCCAGTCGATTGGATAGCCGTCGCCGGTCCACGGCGGCGCACCGTTCTCGAGCAGGTCGCCGGCAAAGATCACGGCGGCATCCGGTATGCGGATCACGAGATCGTTGTCGGTGTGGCCACGGCCCAGCCAATGCAGCTCCAGCAGGCGTCCGCCGATCTGGATCTCGGCACCCTCGTCGCCGACCTCCTGGTCGGGTGGATCGACCGTGATGTCAGCCAGCTCCGAGGCGATCCGCGGGTACTCCTCAGCGATCTCGGCCAGGTTACGGGCATGGGCGTCCGGGTTGTCCACCATTTGGCGGATTCGTTGGGCACAGCGAACGTGGCCCCAGATCGGCGCCGGCCTGAACTCGTGGTTGCCATAGGTGTGATCGAAGTGGTGATGGGTGTCGATCACCGCAGCTACCGGTTGCTGGGTCAGCTCGCGCAGCTCGGCCAGGATCTCGCGAGCCTGCCAGACCGTGCTCCGGGTATCGATGATCACCGGGCCGACGTCGGTCAGGATTGCCCCGATCTCCTGGTCCAGGAAGCGATAATGGCGGGTAAAGACGCGGTCGCCGATCTCCTGCCAGGCTTCGCTGCGACGGCGCCCGGTACCTGTCTCGTCGACCACTGGTTCCTCCTGCATTGCGCTCGATATCATGGCCTTCCCGGAGCTTGCTGGAGGACCGACGGTGGCGGATGGTCGCACGATCGTGTTCTTTCCCGAGGGCGCCTTCGGGCCGACCAACAACTGCGTCGGGATCGGCAACGTGCTCCGCGCCCGCGGCCATCGGGTCGTGTTCGTCGTCGAGGAGTCGTTCGCCGGACGGCTCGAAGCGCAGGGTTTCGAGGAACGGCTGATGCGCCTTGGCCCGCCGCCCGCGGTGGCCGAGATCCCCGGCCAGTTCTGGATCGACTTCATCCGGGATACTGCACCCGTCTTCCGGAAGTCCACGATCGAGCAGCTCGGCGAGTTCATTGCACCCACCTGGTCCGCCCTGGTCGACGGCGCGCGCTACGTCGAGCCACGATTGCGGGCCATCTTCGACGAGCTCCAGCCGGACGCGATCATCGAGGACAACGTCGTTGGCTTTGCGGCGGTCGTCACGGCGGGCCGGCCGTGGGCTCGGATCGTTAGCTGTAACCCGGCTGAGGTGAAGGACAGCCGGATCCCGCCGTTCTCGAGCGGCTACCCGACGAGTGACCGGCGTGAGTGGCCGGCCTTCCTCGAGGAGGTTTGGCGGACTCATGACGAGCTCTGGTCGGGCTTCGATGCGTTCATGCGCGAGCAGGGTGCCCCTGGCCTCGGCAGCGGACCGCTGGGACCCGAGTTCATCCACGACTCACCCTTCCTCAACCTGGTCCTCTATCCAGAGGAGGCGGACTACCGCCGGGCAACGCCACTCGGTCCCACCTGGCATCGCCTGGGTTCGTGCGTCCGATCGACGACTGAGACCTGGCCGCTGCCCGAGTCGCTCGCCCCCGGCAGCGGCGGCCGGGACGGGGCCCTGCTCTACCTCTCGCTCGGCAGCCTCGGCTCGGCCGACGTCGGGCTGATGCAGCGGCTCGTCGACATCCTGGGCAGGTCTCTGTATCGGGTGATCGTCAGCAAGGGACCGCTGGCGGCTCAGCTGCGTCTGCCCGACAACATGACCGGCGAGGCGTTCCTGCCCCAGCCGGCGATCATCCCCCAAGTCGACCTGGTCATCACTCACGGTGGCAACAACACGGTCACCGAGTCGTTTCACCACGGCAAGCCGATGGTGGTCCTGCCGCTGTTCTGGGACCAGGTCGACAACGCGCAGCGGATCGCCGAGACGGGCTTCGGCGCTCGACTGCCGGCCTACACCGTCGAGGCCGATGGGCTGACCGCGGCCATCGAGCGACTGCTGCTGGATCGGAAGCTGGGATCGCGGCTCGCAGCGTTGTCGGCCCATCTCCAGTCGAACCCGGGCACGGTCCGCGCGGCGGACCTCGTGGAGCGCCTGGCCCGAACAGGCGAGCCGGTCACCAACTGAGGTCCGCCCATCGGCTCGGGCAGTGGAACGGCCCTTGTTCGCTGGCGCACAATGCCGGCACGACTCGATCGCCCGCGTCAAGCGCCGTGGGACTCCCCGGCGCCGAGCCACGTAACCCGACTTGCCGGAGGATCCAGCGACGTGACCGACACTCTCGAGAAGACCACGACCCATCAGCAGTTCATCGGCGGTTCATGGGTGGACAGCGCGACCGGCCAGACCCTGGCCGTCGAGAACCCGGCCAACGGCCAGGTGATCGCGCACGTTCAGGCGTCCGGGCCCGAGGATGTCGACCGGGCCGTGAAGGCGGCCGAGAAGGCATTCCAGACGTGGCAGCACACGACGCCCCAGGAGCGCAGCCTCGCCCTGCTCAAGCTGGCCGATGCCGTCGAGGCTCGGGCGGACGAGCTCGGTCGCCTCGAAAGCAGGAACGCCGGCAAGCCGGTGGGGGCTGCGATCGACGAGATCCCGGCGATGGTTGACAACCTGCGCTTCTTCGCCGGTGCCGCCCGGGTGATGGAAGGCAAGGCAGCCAACGAGTACCTGGCCGGCCACACATCGATGATCCGGCGCGAGCCGGTTGGGGTGGTTGCCTCGATCGCACCCTGGAACTACCCCCTGATGATGGCTGGCTGGAAGATCGGGCCGGCGCTGGCGGCCGGCAACACGGTTGTCCTCAAGCCGTCGGCGCGGACCCCCCTGACCGCCGTGGTGCTGGCCGAGCTCGCCGCCGATATCCTGCCCCCAGGCGTCCTGAACGTGATCACCGGAACGGGCGCCGCCATCGGTGATGCCCTGGTTGCGCACCCTGGCGTCGGCATGATCTCGGTCACGGGCGACACGGACACTGGCAAGCACATCGCCCGGACGGCGGCCGACCGGGTCAAGCGCCTCCACCTGGAGCTCGGCGGCAAGGCCCCCGTCATCGTCTTCGACGACGCGGACCTCGACGCGGTGGCCGAGACGATCAAGCTCTTCGGCTACTGGAATGCGGGCCAGGACTGCACGGCGGCCTGTCGGGTGATCGTGGGGCCGAAGGTCTACGACAAGTTCGTGGCGAAGCTGGCCGACGAAGTCAGCTCGATCAAATGGGGCGACCCGGCCGAGGGCGAGCACATCGAGATGGGCTCGCTGATCGCCGGCGCCCAGGCCGACAAGGTCGAGGGCATGGTCGAGCGGGCAAGGTCTGGGGCCGAGATCGTGGCTGGTGGCCATCGTCCGACGCGGGTTGGCGCCTACTACGAGCCGACGGTGATCGCCGGCCCGGACCAGCGCAGCGAGATCGTCCAGGACGAGGTCTTCGGGCCGGTCGTCACCGTTCAGCGCTTCAGTGACGAAGACCAGGCGATCGCCTGGGCGAATGATGTCCGCTTCGGCCTGGCCGCCTCGGTCTGGTCGGGCGACATCGGCAAGGCGCTCCGGGTCGCCAAAGCGATCCAGTTCGGCACGGTCTGGGTGAATGACCACTTCATGCTGGTCTCGGAGATGCCCCACGGCGGCTTCAAGGAGTCCGGCTACGGCAAGGACCAAAGCATGTATGCGATCGAGGACTACACCGTCGTCAAGCATGTGATGATCAAGCTATAGGCGATCCGGGTCGGGGCGAGACTCGCCTGATAGCGGCCCGCCGATGTGCGCCGAGTGCCGCGCGGCGCCGTCCCGGCGGAGCTCGGGCAAGGCACTTTGTCAAAGCGCGTGCTCAGCCCTCCGTCTGGTTGGTCCAGACGGTTGAGACCCGGACCCGGCTCATTTACGCCTCCGGGCGGCTGAATCGTGCTCGGATCGTAGCCTCGGTCGGTCGCCTCGAGCGGCCAAAGCCCCTGCGACCGACGATAAGAGTTGCTCGGGTGAGGTTTTGACAAGAGGGAGCGTGCCCGTCCTGCACCTGGACATCGCCGCGTTCCGGCGGGCCGTCCTGGCGTGGTTCGACGCGAGTGGGCGAACCTTTCCGTTTCGGGGTACCACCGACCCATACCTCGTCCTCGTCTCGGAGACCCTGCTCCAGCAGACACAGATCTCGCGCGGCGGACCCGCCTGGGTGACGTTCACGGGGCAGTTCCCGACCGTCGAATCGCTTGCGGCGGCGACGCCGGCTCGCGTCCTGCGGGCCTGGCGGGGACTCGGCTACAACCGGCGAGCGGTGAACCTGCAGCGCACGGCCCGGATCGTCGTCGGCGAGATGGGCGGCGTGTTCCCGCCCGACGTTGCGGCGCTCGAGCGCCTGCCGGGGATCGGCCCATACACCGCCCGCGCGGTCGCCTCGATCGCCTACCGGATCCCAACCGGGCCGGTCGATACCAATGTCCGGCGCGTCCTTGGCCGCGTGCTGACTGGCGACCCCGCCCGACTTCGGCCGAAGGAGCTTCAGGCGTCGGCTGACATTCTCGTGGATCCGGACCAGCCGGACCACTGGACGCATGCCCTGATGGACATCGGTTCAACCCTCTGCCGGCCCACCCGGCCGATCTGTCCGGATTGTCCGGTCGTGTCGATGTGCCGCTACGCGGCGGGGGAGCGGCCAACAACCCTGGCGCAAGGCTCACGTCCGGGCTCGCGAAGCGGTCGAGCCCGAACGAGGACGGGCGACTTCAAGCTCACGACACGCTGGCTTCGCGGCCGGATTCTCGACCGCCTCCGCGAAGCGCCCGGCCCGGCCTGGACCACCTTTGCCGAGCCGATCGGCGGCCACGATCGCGCTGCCATCCGGACGTCGCTCCGAGCGATGGAGCGCGACGGCCTGCTCGAGCTCGAGGATCCGCCCGACAGTCCGCCTGATGGAGCAGCCGCGAGTCGATCCGGCGGCAGCGCTCCCGCTGTCCCCAGGGCTCGCCTTCCGATCGCCTGAGCGGCTACGCTTGGCGGGTGTCCGCAACCCTGCCCGTGGCCCACGTCACGACCGATCCGCGCACCGGAATCACGCTTCCCGCCGAAGACCCGGAGCTCCTGACTCTGGGCTTGCGTGACCTGGTCAAGCGCTGGGCTGCGGCGAAGGACCTGCCGCCAATGGCTGCCGAGGCGATGACGGGCGCCGACCGGCGAGCTCAGGCCATCGGCGTGCCCGGAGCGCGATTGATGGAGCAGGCGGGTACGGCCGTGGCCGCCGCGGTGCGAGCCGTCGCGGTTGACCAGGGCCGCCTCGGCCACGGTCCGATCCTGGTCCTGTGCGGACCGGGCAACAACGGTGGGGACGGCTTCGTGGCCGCCCGCCGCCTTGCCCATCTCGGACTGTCGGTCGTCGTCGTCTTCGTGGCGCCCGAGGCGAAGCCCCGGACGCACGACGCGGGTGTCAACTGGGACCGACTGGCCAACGAGCCCACGGTGACCCGGATCCATGCGGCCTCGCCGCGCGACCTGGCGATCCTGGGCCAGGGAGTGGAGAAGGCGAGCGTGATCGTCGACGCCCTGCTCGGCACCGGCGTCCGCGGAGCGCTGCGCGATCCCATCCGGACAGCCGTTGAGATGATCCAGCGGGCCGCCGAGGGCGGTGTCCCCGTCGTGGCCGTCGATACACCAACGGCCGTCGACCTGACCAGCGGCGAGGCCTCCCAGCCAGCCGTCCGAGCCGACCTCACGGTCACGTTCCATCGGCCCAAGACCGGCCTGTTGACCCGGCGCGGTGCGGCGCTGGCCGGCAAGGTCCTCGTTGCCCCGATTGGGATTCCTCTGGATGCCGATCGTGCCTGAGCCAGCCGTCGGGCGGACGTTTGGCTGGCGGGAAGTCCTTCTTGTAGGTGGGGCGATCGTGGTGATCGTCCTCGGTATCTCGGTCGTGACCAGCGTTCTGCCCAGTGGCGCCCAGTGGTTCGTCTTCCAGTCGCCGCTGTTCATCGTGATCATCGTGGTGGGGACCGTTCTCGTGCTGGCAAGCCTCTTTCGGGGACCATCGGCGCCCAGCTAGGGCGCCGACGCGCTTTGCCTCTGTACAGGGGCACGCGCACGGCCTAGACTCCCGCCCATCAAACGCCGCGGCCCGGGGCCGTGACCAGAGCCCGTGGCACGCTGACCGAACTCCTCTCTGGCTGACGCGAGGGACCAACGGCTCGCGCGGCTACACAGAGGAGTTTTCGTGTACACCGACAAGAACCTGACCTGCGCCGACTGTGGGCAGGAATTCGTCTTTACTGCCAGCGAGCAGGATTTCTACGGCCAGCGCAACTTCACCGAGCCTCGTCGCTGCTCCGGCTGCCGGGCCAGCCGCAAGGCCGCTCGGAACGCCGCCGATGGTGGTGGCTACGCCGGCGCCGACAGCGGTTCCACGTCGAGCTATGGCGGCTATG
Organism: Chloroflexota bacterium; assembly: GCA_003152165.1. Lineage (GTDB taxonomy): Bacteria > Chloroflexota > Limnocylindria > Limnocylindrales > CSP1-4 > Palsa-1033. The sequence continues at coordinate 3,143 of PLZO01000160.1, read as the reverse complement.
GCGCGGGTGGCTCGTACAGCGCCGGTGGTTACAGCGGCGCGCGTGATCGCGGACCGCGTGAGATGTTCACGGCCACCTGCAGCAACTGTGGTCGCGACGCGCAAGTCCCGTTCCGCCCGACCAGCGGCAAGCCCGTTTACTGCAGTGACTGCTTTCGGACGATGCGCGGCGCCTGAGCCACCCATCGCCTGACCCGACCGCCGTCTGGCGGTCCTCGACCCCCCGACATCGGCGTTGCGTCAGTCCAGCCGCCGAGCCGGAGCGTCGGGGCCACCCGGGCGGCGGTCGTGATTCCGCGCCGGTTCGACACAACGTTGGCGCGATGGTGCTCCCCCTCGGTTGCATCGGTCGGGACGTGGCGCGTACCATCGGCCGGTCCCCCCAGCCAAGTTCGCGAGGTTGTCCCACCCGATGGCCGTCGGCTCCAGTAACGACTTCGACCTGGTGGTGCTCGGGGCCGGCACTGGCGGCTACACGGCAGCGTTTCGGGCCGCCCAACTGGGTCTGCGGGTCGCCCTCGTCGACGAGGACAGGATCGGCGGAACCTGCCTCCACCGCGGGTGCATCCCGACCAAGGCGCTCCTGGAATCGGCCGACATGATGAACCGGGCGCGCCACCTCAAGGATTACGGCGTGGTCCTGGCCGGCGAGCCCGAGGTCGACTACGCCACGATCGCCGGCCGCCGGGACGCCGTCGTCAAGCGGATGTGGACGGGCCTCAAGAGCCTGGTCGACAAGAACAGGGTGGCCTGGGTCCCCGGTCGCGGGCGACTCGACGGCCCGAACCGGGTCCGGGTCAGCCAGCCCGGCGAAGACGGTACGCTCGGCGCCGGCGGCGAGCGCATCCTCCAGGCGACCGACGTGATCATCGCCACCGGCAGCCGGGTCAAGGGCCTGCCCGGGCTCGTGCCCGACGGCAAGACGATCATGACCAGCGACGACATCCTGCGCCTTGCCAGCCGGCCGGCCAGCATCGTGGTCGTCGGCGGGGGAGCGGTCGGCGTCGAATTCGCCAGCTTCTATCACGACATCGGCACGTCGGTCACCCTGCTCGAGTACCTGCCCGGCATCGTCCCGCTCGAGGATCGCGATGTGAGCCAGCTCCTCGAACGCAGCTTCACCAAGCGTGGGATCCGGGTGATCACCAGCGCCCGCTTCGACGTCGCCAAGGTCAGGACCAGCAATAAGGCGGTCCGCCTCGTCGTTGGTCCGGAGGGCGGCCCAACGGAGGAGATCGCTGCCGAGCTGATGCTCGTGGCGACCGGCCGGGCGGCCAATGTTGAGGAGATCGGCCTGGAAACGACGAAGGTCGAGGTTGAGCGCGGGATCATCAAGGTGAATGGCCGGATGCGCACCCGTGAGCCGCACGTCTATGCGATCGGCGACGTGGTCGGCGGTCTGTGGCTGGCCCACACGGCAGCCCACGAAGGAATCGTGGCCGCCCACACGATTGCCGGCGAAAGCGATGTCCGCGAGATCGATTACGCGAAGCAGCCCCGTGCCACTTACTGCCGGCCGGAGATTGCCTCGATCGGCTTGACCGAGGCGCAGTGCCAGGAGCAGGGCCTGCCCTATAAAGTGGGCAAGGTTCCCTTCCAGGCAATCGCCAAGGCGATCATCGGTGGCGAGTACGAGGGGTTCGCCAAGGTGATCGGCAACACCGAGACCGGCGATACGCTGGGTGTCCACCTCGTTGGCCCGCATGCGACCGACCTGATTGCCGAGGCGTCCGTCGGCTTTGAACTCGATGCGACACCATGGGAGATCGGGGCTGCGACGCACCCCCATCCAACGCTTTCCGAGGTGCTCGGCGAAGCGGCTCTGGCGGTCGACGGCCGATCGATCAACTTCTGACCACGGAGGCGGCAATGACCGCGACCGGGCAAAGAGCGAAGATATCGAGCCACTTCGGCGCCGACGCCGGGCTGGACGACGAGCAGCTCCTCGCGATGTACCGGATGGTCGCCCTGGCCCGGGCGGTCGACGAGCGAATGTGGATTCTCAACCGGGCCGGCCGGATCCCGTTCGTGATCAGTGGCCAGGGCCACGAGGGTGCCCAGGTCGGGGTCACCTGGGCATTGCGCAAGGGCCACGACTGGATCGCGCCGTACTACCGCTCGATCGCGATGTGCATGACCTTCGGGATGAACGCCCGGGACATCATGCTCGCCCAGTACGCCCGTGCCAGCGACCCCTCGTCGGGCGGCCGCCAGATGCCTGGCCACTACGGCGATCGACGACACAACCTGCTTTCGGTCTCGTCGCCGGTCGCCACTCAGATCCTTCACGCGGTGGGGATTGCCCTGGCGGCCAAGATCCGCAAAACAGGTCAGGTCGCGCTCACGGCGATGGGCGAGGGCTCGTCGAACCAGGGCGATGTCCACGAAGCCCTGAACTTCGCGGCGATCCATCGTCTGCCGTTCGTCTTCCTCGTGGAGAACAACGGCTATGCGATCAGCGTGCCGGCAGCGCTGGAGGTCTCGGTCCCGGACGTGGCCCAGCGGGCGGCCGGCTACGGGATTCCCGGGGTCGTGGTCGACGGCTCGGACGTCCTAGCCTGCTATCGCGCGGCAAAGACTGCCGTGGAGCGCGCTCGGGCCGGCGACGGGCCGACCCTGATCGAGGCCAAGGTGACCCGTCTGACCGGCCACTCGTCGGACGACCAGCAGACGAAGTATCGGACCGAGGAGGATCTGGCGGTCGGGAAGAGTCGCGACGCCGTGCCTCATTTCCGGGATCAGCTTCGGGCGGCCGGGATCTTGACGGAGGCCGTCGAGGCCGCCCTGACCGAGGAGATCGCCGCGCTGGTGACGGACGCGACCGACTTCGCCGAGGGCGAGCCCGATCCCCAGCCGTCGACCGCGATGCGCTGGGTCTACGCGGAGGAGTGGCCGTCCGAGACGCCCCCGCCATGGGGCTTCGGCGAGGCTGAGCACGCGGCCGCCGACGGGCGCCCGGGCGATGGGACCGCAGGCGAGGGGCGCGGCGGCGACTGATGCCGACCCGGACGTTCATTGAAGCCATCCGCTCAACCCTGGCCGAGGAAATGCACCGCGATGAGTCGATCATCGTGCTGGGCGAGGACGTGGGCAAGAAGGGCGGCGTCTTTCTGGCCACTGACGGCCTGTGGGCCGAGTTCGGCG
>PLZO01000165.1 GCA_003152165.1 Chloroflexota bacterium | reverse complement strand
GCTGACCGCAAGACTGACGGCCAGCCTACCGCCGTCGGGCCGATGGTAGTCTCGAGGCCTCCCGAGCGGGAGTAACTCAGTTGGCAGAGTGTCTGCTTCCCAAGCAGGTCTCTGCCCGGGCCCATCCCGCACCCCCGATCGCTCGTCCCGCTTCTCGCCCGGCCTCTTTCCACGTCTTGCTTATCCAGCTGGCTCCGAACCGATCTGGCCGTGGCGCATCATCCTGCCAATGGTCGGACGACCCGGGTGACCCCGGTCTTGCGACCTGGCCGCCGTGGCGTGCCGGCGGCCGGCTGCGGCCCGAGGATCTCCAGGTAGGTCGAGGGCTCGCGGCCGGTCCCAAGCCCGAGGAGCGTCTGGAAGCCGGCCATGGGGTTGCGCCGGCGGTTCCAGCGGAACCCGAACTCGTCGAGATAGACCTGCAGATGGTCGGCCCCGACGCCTCGGTGCGTGCCGAGCAGCCAGGCCTTCCAGGTTCGAGATCGCCCGATGAGCGTGGGGCACGACGTCCTCCGTCCCGGCCAGCCGGAAGTTCTCCCGGGTGCGCGGCAGATGGACATAGCCCGCGGCGATCACGCCATGCTCACCTGTATAGCCGCGGTAGCCATCCGAGAGGATCGTCGAGCCCAGCCTGATGTTGCGGACGATAAAGCCCGACAGCGTCGGCGCGGCGGCGTCGGGGATGACCTCGATCCGACAGCGGCCCGAGCCCTCGCCTCGGACCTCGACCGCGACCGCGACCAGGAGCGCCTTGCGGTCGACGAGCTGGCGGCCGCCGCGGAGCCCGAGCTGCTCGCCGCCGATGAACGTCTCGTCGATCTCGATTGTGCCTGCCAGCGGCTCCCGGTTCGCCTTGACCATGGCAAGGCGCAGCTTGTGGAGGATCAGCCAGGCCGTCGCGTAGATCGGCAGCCCGAGCATGTGTTGGAGTTGGAGCGCTGACAGCCCGGGCTTGTGGGCGGTCATCGGCTAGGCCGCCCAGAACCAGCTCAGGAGCGACGTCCTGGTGCGGTGCAGGATCGTGCCGGCCGTGACCGAAACCTGGTAGGCGCACGACTTGCACTGCCAGAGCCGCCGGCGCGGTAGGACGAATGCTTCGTCGTAGCCGCAGCGCGGGCAGCGGAACCCATCGGGCCAGCGGCAGGCAGCAAGATAGCCGAGGCACGCCTGCTCGTCGGGGGAGAACCGGTTGAACTCCGGGACCGTTCGCGGGTACGTCGGACGGGGCACCCCACGACCCTATCGCCCTCACAGTTCGGAGTCAACTGGATAAGCCAGTTCCACGTTGCCCAGCTTCGCGCCGCCACGCACGGTTCTGAGAGTTGTGAGAGCCCGACTCTACGTCGCGGTGGAGACGGGGAAAAGCCGCGTGTCGCTCGGCCAGAGCCGAACGGCGTTCCGACCCCGGGCATTTGCGCACGGTGGAGTTCGAGGTACCATCAGGGATACGGACGACTGTCCCGGGTGCTCGGTGGTGCCGGTGGCGGCTACGGGAGCCGCACGGCCACCCAGCAGGTGGTCTGAGAGATGGAGGCACGGTTGGCCGGTACGGACGCATCCACTTCCTCGCCCGAGCGGGCCCCGGGCGGTGTGGTTGCCGATTACGTGATGGCACCCGGCACGCCTTGGGCCGGCCCTGTGACCCGCGGCCACGTACTCCGTCTCATTGCCGTGGAAGGCCAGCAGGTGGGGGACTTCGTCTGCTTCAACCTGCGTCGGCCCGACGAGAAGTTCTCGCCGCCGAACACCGCAATCCTCAACAAAACAGTGCGCCTGACGATCGGCCACACGCTCTACTCCGACGAGGCCAGCGCGATGTTCACGATCGTCGCGGATAGCGTCGGCCTGCACGACGTCCTCGCCGGCGCGTGCTCGAAGTACACCAACAAGCTCCGCTACGGGGTCGGGGACTCGGCCAATTGCCGCGACAACCTCGCGTCAGTCCTCGAGCCGTACGGGATCGGCTGGAAGGACGTTCCCTACGCCTTCAACATCTTCATGAACGTGCCCATCGGGGCAGACAACTCGGTGAAGATCGAGGAGCCGATCTCTCGAGCGGGCGACTACATCGACCTCCGAGCGGAGATGGACTGCCTCGTCGCGATCTCGAACTGTCCCCAGGTCCTCAACGCCTGCAACGCGTACCGGCTGAAGCCCCTGCGGGTGATCGTGTACGAGCCTGCCGAGGGATCGGGAGGACGCGGTGATCATCCAAGGCGCATTCACGCTCCAGGCCTCCCAGGAACGTGATCTGGGATATCCCCAAGCTCGCGACCTGGGTGCCCGGCTGTACCGCCGCGGTGCAGGTCGATGACGAGACGTATCGTGCCCACCTCGAGCAACAGGTCGGCTTCCTGAAGGCGTCCTTCGACCTCCTGCTGAAGGTCGTGGAGACGAACCCGCCACAGCTGCCGGTGTGCCCACGAGCGGAACCCCAGTGTTTAATTTAGCCGAGGGGGCCACAACACTTGATCGGGGCCGTCGGGGTCTCGTCTCGGGTCATGCGAACTGTGGCAGTTCATTTCATCCCGTTGTCCGCTGCCTCGGCCTTTATGCGGGTCGTCCACGTCGATTCGGGCATTTCGACGACGTCAATCTTGACCTGTTCCAACTGCTCCACTAGAATGCACGTCCGGGACAAATGGTGCAATGAGGGCGCTCGCCCGGATGAAGGATGGAGGCTGAGATGAAGCGGCATGGGTCAGCTCTCGCGCGCTGGACTGCGGTTGCCGTGAGCGTAGGTGTGCTCGCTTCGTGCACGGGAAGCGCCACCACCCCACCCTCGGGAAACACCCCCGCCCCGGCCCCGGGGTCGGCGGCGCCCTCGACACAGGCGGCGCCCTCGACACAGGCGGCGCCCTCGACACAGGCGGCGGGCGCACCGATCACCATCCAGTTGATCGCCCCCTTCTCCTCGTTCGCAGCCTCCTTCGGAACGGACAACCAGCTGGGACTGAAGCTCGCCTTCGACGAGGTCAATAACCAGGTCAACGGACACCAGATTCAGGTCGTCACCGCGGACGACCAGTGCTCACCGGCCGCCGCTGTTCAGCAGGTCGCGAAGATCGTCGACTCGGCCCTAGTCGTGGTCGGTTTTCCGTGCTCCGGTAACATGGCGGCCGCACAAGCCTCCCTCGAGTCGGCGGGCATTCCCCACCTATTCCTGGGCTACCTCAGCGATGTCACCGAGACTGGCGACCAGACCATTTTCCAGGTGCCCGTGGGCGACAAAGTGTTGCGAGCGGGGCTGATCGCGTTCGCTAAGTCCAATCTCAGCATCACGAAGTGGGCGGTCCTGCACGACACGAGCGGCTACGGTGCCGGCGGGGCAAAGAACTTTGCAGCCGCGGCGGCTGCGGCAGGGGACACGATCGTCACTCAGGCGACGTACAACAGCGGTCAGAAGGACTTCACCGGGACGCTCCTGAACCTCGACAAGAGCGGAGCGGACGCGATCGATTTGATTGGCTACGACTCGGACCTCGGCCTGATCGTCAAGCAGGCCAAGCAGGCAGGCATCAAAACGCAGATCGTCGGTGACGTCGACTACGCGACGAAGGTGTTTCTGAATGCGGCGGGTGACGCCGCGAATAACCAGTACTTTGAATCGAGCTTCCTGCCTGGCGACACGATGCCAGCCATAGCGCCGTTCGTCGCCAAGGTCCAGGCAGCAAATGGCGAGCTTGCGGACGAAACGGCGGACGGTTATGCCGCCGGCCTAGTCCTGATCCAGGCGATTAAGAGCATTCAGGGGGACGTCACTCGAGCCAACCTTGCCGCGGCGCTGCGCCAGGTGAACATCTCGGAGTCGCCGATTGGAGCAATCAGCTTCGACGCATCGGGAGCGCGCGTAGGCTCGAACCTGGTCGTGATCGGGCGGATTGTGAACGGCCAGCCCACGTTCGTCGCGCGTCTGTAGCGAGTACGATCCGCGGTTGGCTGGGGGCTTAGCTTGCTAGCCAACCGATCGGAGCGGGCCGAACGCTATGGCTCAAGTTGTTGTGTCCGGCCTCCTCTTCGGGATGGTCTATGCCCTCGTAGCCATGGGCTTCAGCCTGGTCTATCGAATGACCAGAGTCCTGAACTTCGCTGCCGGCGACCTCCTGATGCTCGGTGGCTTCATCGGGTTCAGCCTCTACGTTCAGCTTCGCTGGCCATTCATCGCGGTCATCCTTACGAGTAGCCTCGCCGTCGGCTTGCTGATGGTGATCGTCGATCGTCTCGCTCTCGCCCCGGCGTATCGCCGGAGCGGGGTCGCGGCGACGGTGAGCACCATCGGCCTAGCCTTTGCCCTCCAGAACGGGGCCCAGCTCTTCTGGGGCAATCTCGGGCTTTCGTTCCCGACCGTCTTCGGGAACAACCCGGTGCCTGTCTTCGGGGTGTTGATCGTGCCGGAGATGGTCGCCCTATTTCTGATCGGGTCAATCGGGATCGTCATACTGACCTTATTCATGACGCGCTCGCGGCTCGGAGTGGCCATGCGCGCCGTCGCTGGCGACCCCGTCATGGCTCGCCTCGTCGGGATCAACGTCGAGCGGACCAAGTCCCTGAGTTTCTTCATCGCAGGAGCGCTGGGCGGCATAGCCGGTGTGCTGCTGGCTCCGATCACGCTGCTCACGACGACCATGGGCACCGCCCTCGGAATTAAGGGCTTTGTTGCTGCGTTGATCGGGGGATTGGGCAACCTGCCCGGTGCCGTCGTCGGGGGCCTCCTGCTAGGGTTGCTCGAGACCTTGGTTGGAGCCTACCTCGACCCCAGCTGGACAGACGGCATCGTGTTCGCGATCGTCGTCGTACTGCTCCTCCTAAGGCCGTTCGGGATCTTCGGAGAAGAAGGGATAGAGGAAGGCCGATGACGTGGCGCAGTCTCCGTGCAGGGATTGGCCTCGAACTGCGGATGGTCGTCGTCCTGATTGGCCTCCTCGGACTGCGCTTCGCGCTCGCAGGTGGCCAGTACGTCATGCTGCTCGCCGACGAGTCCATGATTTACGTCATTGTGGCGGTCGGCCTCAACATCGTTTTGGGCTACTCGGGCCAGATCTCGATGGCGCAGGCAGCGCTCGCCGCGCTGGGGGGTTACTCGGCTGCCTTGCTCGTGATGCGCCTAGGTTGGCCGTGGATCCTCGCCGCGCCGGCGGGCGCCGCGCTCGCCTCGGTCGCCGGCGCTTTGCTTGGGCTCCTCACAATGCGCGTGCGAACCCACTACCTGATCCTTATCACGGTTGCCTTTTCCACCGTGGTTCTCCTGTTCATCGTCAACTGGTCAGCGCTGACAGGCGGACCGACCGGGCTCTACCCCATCCCGCCGATGGAGCTGGGCGGATTCATCGCGCAGGGACCTGGCGACCTCTTCTATGTCGTGGCCGTGCTGGCCGTGATCCTGGTCTACGCGACTGAGCGGCTGCGTCGGTCGCGAGTCGGCTTGGCGATGTTCGCGATCAAGTCCAGCGAGAAGGGAGCCCAAGCAGCGGGGATCAACCCAGCCTACTACCGGGTTCTCGCCATGAGCCTCGGGGGCCTGTATGCCGGTGTGGGCGGCGTCCTTTTTGCGGCCCTGATCAAGTTCCTCGGCCCCGAATCGTTCAGCCTGACCAGTTCGCTGTTCTACATCGTGATCGTGGTCCTGGGGGGCATGGGCAGCACCGCGGGCGTGGTCATCGTCGGCGTGGTCCTCACGGTGACGCAGCAGCAACTTCAGAATCTCGCTGACTACTGGATCCTCATCTACGGGGTCCTGGTCATGCTCGTAATGGCCGTCGCACCCGGCGGGCTGGGGGGGATCATCAACCTTGGGCGCGAGATCAGGTCGACAAGGAGGAGACCGTTTCGGGCGGCTCGTCCTCGGTGAGCGCCACTTTGGAAGCGACGGGACTATCCAAACGTTTTGGCGCCGTAGCCGCGGTAGACGGCCTGGACGTGGCGCTGGCACCTGGTGAGATCCGGGGTCTGATCGGTCCGAACGGTTCCGGAAAGAGCACGACCATGCACCTGATCAGCGGCTACCTTCGGCCAGATGCCGGCACCATCCGCCTCAACGGGCAAGTGCTCAATCGGCTGGCTGTGCATCGCCGCGCGGCCCTGGGCCTGGGTCGAACTTTCCAGACGCCGGCCGTCTTCCTTCAGTTGAGCGTTCTGGACAATGTCCTCGTCGGCTGCCACGCGGTCGATCGGGTTGGCACGCGCGTCGGTGATCTGTTCTTCAGACCATGGGCCAGCAAGCGCGTCTTCAACAGCCTGCTTGAGCGCAGCGTATCGACCCTGGACTCCGTCGGTCTGGGAGACCGAATGGCCGACCGCGCGGAGGACCTGTCCTATGGCCAGCAGAAACTTCTTGGTCTGGCCCAAGCGCTCGTCTCCGATCCTCGGGTGCTGCTGATGGACGAGCCACTTGCGGGGCTGGGGTCGGTCGAGATGGATCGAGTCATCGCGATTGTCAAGGACCTTCGCCTCAAAGGCGGCTCGGTGCTCTTCGCGGAACACAACGTCCCAGAAGTGATGCAGCTCTGCGACCGGATCACGGTCCTCAACTTCGGCACGCGAATCGCCGAGGGGACACCTGGGGAAATCCAACGGCACCCCGAGGTGCTGGATGCCTATCTGGGCAGAGAAGACAGAGAAGAGGTCGATGCTCACGATCAATGAAGTGACGGTCGGGTACAGGGCCGCCGCTGTCGTCCATGGCGTAACCGTGACGCTCGGCGTTGGTGAGGTCGCGGCCATCATCGGGCCGAATGGGGCCGGCAAGTCAACGACGTTGCGCACTATCTCGGGGCTGCTGCGCCCGTGGTCGGGTTCGATCCTGCTCGACGGGCAGCGGGTTGATGGCCTATCGCCTGCGGAGATCGTTCGTCGGGGCGTGGCGCATGTGCCCGAGGGACGCCGGATTTTCCCCGGCCTGACGGTGCTCGAGAACCTAGGGATGGGCGCCTATCTCGACCGCGATCAGCGGCGGGTCAAGGCCCGGCTCGATTACGTCTTTGAGCAGTTCCATCCGCTCGCGATGCGCCGGCACCAGACGGGAGCCAGCCTCAGCGGCGGAGAGCAGCAGATGCTCGCGGTCGGCCGAGCGCTGATGTCACAGCCTCGCGTTATCCTGCTCGACGAGCCCTCCATGGGCCTTGCGCCGCTGCTCGTGGCACGTCTTTTCGAGTCGCTCCGGCGGCTGCAGGCTGGGGGTCTCGCGATCATCCTCGTCGAGCAGAATACGAAGTTGGCGTTGTCGCTAGCAGATCATGTGTATGTCCTCAGTGCGGGACGCGTCGTCGCCGACGGCACGCCGAACGCCCTGAGGGATTCCGAAGCCATCCGTACCGCATACCTGGGTGGCCTGCCTGCACCTGGCTGACCCCCTAAGCAGCAGCATAACTCGATTGCTGACGCAACTGGTCGCGTCGAGGCACTGCTCGAAGGGCGATCGAGGTCAGGTCGAGAAATGTGACCTCGAGTCGGCTGGGACACCTTGTTCAGCCGGATTTCGCGAGAGAAGACGGCGGCGGCTCTTGAGGCTTGATTGCACACGGCACTATGACAGATCGGGCGATCGGACGACCAGCGACTGGAACGCGCAGAGGCGAGCCCGGGCCCGTCCAAAGCCCGCCCCATACGAGAACTTTCCATCCCGGTCCCTTTCGGGCCGGCCCCGCTTCCAATTCGCCTCCCCCAATGCCACGTGCTGGTTGTAGACCGCATGCATAGCGACACCGGCGGCCCCGGACGCGACAATGCACCCGTATAAGGCCCAATGCGTCAATCCGGAAACTACTTGGACTAGGCCTGAGATGACCGAAAGACCGGCCCAGACGGTCGAGGCAGTTAGGAACCCACGAGATGGATCCCTGGGTATGACAACCTTGAGTTCTGGGGATCGTCGCAACACCTGAGCATTTCAGGAGTTGCCAATGCCGCCGAACAGACGGCCCCGGGGGTCTCTCCTTGGGCCGCCGAGCGCCCCCCGGGGCAGTGCTATGGCCGCCTCGTCGCGGTTCGAGCGCAGGAAGGTCCAGGTTGTCGAGCGGACAACAAGGCTCGCAGGGTAGCCTTGCCGGGTGAGCGGCCCAATCTACCCAATTAGCTCGGCGGCAGAGGCGGACGCCGACTCGCTTTGGATCGACGACGTCCAGTTGCTTTGCGTCCGGCTGCCGCTCGTCAGCCCATTCGAAACAAGCCTCGGAGTCCTATACGAGAAGGAGGCGGTGATCGTTCGACTTCGCTGCGGTGAGTTCCTTGGGTGGGGCGAGGTAGCGGCATGGCCAGAGCCATGGTTCTCCGAAGAAACCGTTGCGACGGCGCTTTACGTCCTCGAGAGATACCTCGGGCCGAGCCTTCTGAAGCGCGGCGATCTTGAAACTATGCGAAATTCCGTGCGTGGCCATCCCATGGCGAAGGCAGGGCTCGAGGCAGCTTTTCTCGACCTGGTTGGAAAGCTCTTGGGCCGCTCTCTGGCGGCAGTGTTAGGGGGCGCGCCCACGCCGGTGCCCGTTGGTATCAGCGTCGGGATACAGGCAACCCTGAAAGACCTATCGCGCATCGTGGACGCCTCGCTGTCGCGCGGATATCGACGTATCAAGATCAAGATCCGACCGGGTTGGGACGTGGAACCAATTCGTCAGCTGCGAACTCTCTTCGGTGAGTTCGACCTGTCGGTCGATGCGAACGGAGCATATGGACGACCGGACATCGATCGCCTACGCGAGTTCGACGAGTTTGAATTGTCAATGTTGGAGCAACCGTTCGAGCCCAATGATCTCCCCGCACACGCCTCCCTGCAAAGGATTACCAGGACACCCATTTGTCTCGACGAGAGCGTTAGGGATGCCCGAGGCCTTGAGGTCGCCGCCGCTCTCGGCGCCGGCCGGATCGTGAACATCAAGCCCGGTCGGGTCGGCGGGCTGCGCCAGGCGGGAGCGGTGCAGAATCTGGCCGATGAAATCAATGTGGACACGTTTTGCGGCGGCATGCTTGAGACTGGGATCGGCCGCGCCGCCAATCTCGCCTTCGCGAGCCTTACAGGAGGGCGGATCGCGCACGACCTATCCCCGTCGGGCCGCTACTTCGAGCGAGACCTGATTGACCCACCGATCGAGATGACGGATGGCGGCTACGTCGAGGTTCCGTCTGGCCCGGGGATCGGAGTGGCGGTCGACGAGGCGTGGCTTCGGGACCTCCTCGTCGGTTCGAGGTCGCTACCGTGAAATCGACCCCTCGTGCACCGCGAGCAAACGAAGGAGACTCTCGGACCGCCGAAGTCTTTCTGTGACTGCGGCCCGGCGCGATTCGACGATCATCGTGACTAGCGCTTCGACAACAAACACAACCGACACCGCCGAATCAAACAGCGAGATACCGTCGGAGGCTGCAACTAGCATTGAGTCTGCATGGGCGGTCGCTGGAGCGCCGATGGAGTCAGTGACGACTGCCACGTGTGCACCGTTCTCTCGTGCGATTCGGATGGCCTCGATCGTGACTCTCGCGTATCGTCGAGCCGTGATTGCCAATAGCACGTCGGCTCGCCCGATGTCGAGGAGCTGGTTCGGAAAGGCGCCGTCGGTCCGGATCAGCTGCACCCGCGGCATGACGGTGTCGAGTAGGTGCTGCGCATAGGCCGCCAGGCCGGACGACTTACGCGCGCCTATGACGTAGACCCTGCCTTTGCAGTCGGCAATCCGCAACGCAAGGCCGCGTAGCGTCTCCTCCGACAACCGCCTTTGGGTAGTGTCGAGGTTCGTGTGGGCCTGGGCGTTCATTCGAGTCACGAGCTCGCCTCCGCCGAGGTCGGCTCGTTGCGCCATTAGCCGGAGAGGGGACGCGACCAACTGGGCGACGTCTTCCTGGATCTCGCGCTGAAGCTCGCTAAAGCCCTCGTACCCGAGCCGCGTCGCGAAGCGCACGACGGCAGTCTTGCTTACGCCGATATCCCCGGCGACCTCCTCCACAGTCTCCCACGCTGGGCTCGGGTAGGAGCTCAGCAGCCTGTTCGCGACGCGCCGGTCATTAGGTGAGAGCGACCGGATCGACTCTTCGATCCGCACGTGGAGGCGTGGCCTCGCGACGGCCACCGACGCGGCCTGCAGTCGACCGTCAGCAGGGCCGCTCGCGCGATTGTTGATGCGCTGACTCACTTGTTGCCTCGGTCGCTTGGTGGGGCTTGACCCGTCGAGGTCGTCGCCTGTATCGTACCATTTGGTTTATGCGTCGACCCACGTGAACTAGTTGGTCCGCAATCGGACTCCGATCTTGACTGAGGAGTACAGGTGGCAGAGCGGCGGCCGATCCAGGTCGGAGTGAATGTGAACAACAGGGAGCCTCTCATTGCTCCAGAAGCCTACGGCCTCCCCGATCTTCTCGACATGGCCGAACGAACAGAGGAGCATGGGTTCGACTCCGTCTGGGTAGGGGACAGCCTCTTCTCGAAGCCGAGGTGGGAGGCGATTGTGCTCCTCTCTGCGATCTCTCAGAGGACGACGAAGGTGCGTCTTGGCACGTCGTGCCTCGTGACCTCGACCCGTAATCCACTCTATCTCGCACTTGAGTGGGCAACGCTGGATGCGATCTCTGGTGGCCGCACAATCCTGGGTGCGTGTCCTGGAAGTCCAGAGGTCGGGGTCGAGCGCGAGTTTGCGGCAGTCGGGCTCGATTACCGCCAGCGAACTTCCATTTTCGAAGAGGGCCTCGAGGTCCTTAAGCAACTTTGGACGAGCGGCAGCGTTACCCTGCACGGGAAGCATTTCAGCTACGACGACATCAGCTTCTACTCTGGTACGGAAAAGCGTCCCCTTGCCCCTCTGCAATCACCTCCGCCGATCTGGGTAACCTCCAATCCGCGTCTAGTTGACGATACCTCCGACGAGGCAGCGGTGAAGGCCATGCAGGCCGCATGTCGCCGCATCCTGCGATACGGGCAGGGATGGCTGACCTGCTGCCGCGCGCTGCATCCGGAGGAACTTATCGAGCAGTTGGGCTATATATCCGACTTAGCTGAGGCCGACGGGAATGACGCCACCGCGCTCGACGTCGCCTACCAGGTGACGCTCACCCTCGGGGACTCGGAGGAAGGTGCAAGGCGGTCCCAAGCCAGCTATCTAAGCATGTACTATCCTGAGATGAGCAAGAAGACGCAAACCGCGAATTGGGGGCCCGTTGGCACCCCGGATCAGGTCATCGCCTGGTTCCGGACGTTCGCGGATGCTGGTGTCGACCATTTCATCTGTCGCTTCGGGAGCCTCGATCAGCCCGGACAGCTGCAGATGTTTGCTACCGAAGTGCTCCCCGCAATCCGTGCGCACGTTCCGGCTAAGAAGGGGTGACGAGGATGTCGACCAGCGCAAAGGTACGAGAGCACGCGGAACTTATCGTAGACACATGTTTCAGCGTCCAAAAGGACGATGTGGTCACGTTGATCACCGACGATGCGCATGCCCACCTCGCACACGCCATCGCGGAGGTAGCGACCGAACGCCAAGCTTGGCCCGTGATCATGAACAATGAGATGCAGGTCCGGCGAGGTCTTGCGAACACGCTTTTCCCGATGGCGCCGCCAAGGAACCTCCATCAAGCGATGCTCGCATCTGATGAAATTATCATCGTCTGCAACCTCGAATGGGCGAACCGTTTCGCCCATGTCGATGCCGTCAAGGAGTCCTGCGCGAACAATGTGAAGATCGCTTCCGTCGAACCCGGAATGGGGGAGTGGGACCTCACTGTCGACGACATCCTGGTATCTATCGAGCGCGCAAAACGAGCCATGGAGGCGTTGGCCGACGCGAGGGAATGCCGTGTTACTGGCCCATCCGGAACAGACGTCATCGTCTCCATCGAGGGTCGTCCGCCCCTTCAAGTTACCCCCATTCGTGAGCGCGGTTGGATGATGGGGCCATTGCCGCTCTGGGCGGAGGTGGCGTATGCGGCAGTCGAAGACCGAACCGAAGGAATCATCGCTGTCGACGGCAACATGCTCGGGATTGGCGTTGACGTTGTGAGCAGCCCGATCGTGTGGACGGTCCGAGGGGGGAGGGTCGTCTCGATAGACGGCGGCGAGGATGCGCGGCGGCTCGCGAAAGTCGTGGAAGGGGTGCCGAACGTCGAGGTCATCGGCGAGTTCGCCTTCGGCACGAGCCACAAGGCTCCACTGGGCAGCCCGTCTGAAAAGGGTCGGATCGGAAATGTCCACTTCGCAATGGGCGACAACAAGAACGCCTATCCCGGCGGCCAGAACGTTTGCCGACTTCACCTTGACGGCGTCGTCCGCAACGCCACTCTCCAAAACCTCGACACCGGAGTCTTCATCTTCCGTGACGGTCAGTGGGCACTTTGATCGGCATCTGGCCGATGCGCTTAATCGTCGAGCAGGCCTGGAGGCGTCCATGACGAAGAAGGTACATACGATCCAAAACGCGCCCACACGGCTTCCGACCTGGTCGCAAGCCGTCGAGGCTCATGGGCTCGTCTACCTTGCGGGCCAGTCCGGCCAGGATCCGAGCACGGGCCAGATCCCTTCCGGCGGCATTGAGGCTGAGACTCGCCAAGTTCTCCAGAACATCGGCGCGATCCTGCGGAGCATCGGCCTCGACTATTCGAACGTCATCTCTGCAACGACATACCTGACGGACATGGCCGACTTCGAGTCGTACAACACCGTATATAGCGAGTTCTTCCCGAATGAACCTCCAGCGAGGGCAACCGTTGAGGCCGGACTAGTTCCGCCTCTCAGGATCGAAATCCAGGTGGTTGCCGCACGCTGAGCTCGCCGCGAACCTGCGAGTGAAGGAGTCGTAGCTTGGAGTATGACGTCGTCGCTGGTGACGATAAGCGTGACAGATTCGCCAGTGCCTGACCTCCGTGGCGTGCCCGACATTTTCAAGGAGGCATTGGCCGTCCGCGAAGACCTGCTCGACCGAATGGCAGATCTTGAAAACGACCTGGCTGAACTTGTGGGAGTGGACTCCGGATCAGACGATGCTCGGGGCATTGGCCTGATGCTCGACATCATGGGGCGTCACCTCGAGCGACTTGGGTTCGAAGTCGACTGTCCGTCACCGTCGTGTGGAGCCCTCGTTGCCAGACATCACGCCAAATTGCCGGGACCAAAAGTTCTTCTCGTCGGGCATGTAGACACTGTGTTCGGACCCGGCAGTGCTGCTGCACGACCTCTAGTCCGAGCCGGCAGTCGCCTCACCGGAGCCGGTGTTGCCGACATGAAAGGTGGACTCGCACTCGCTCTTCACACAATGACCTCGCTGATTCGGCGCTTCGATACTCCGCTACTGAATGGCGAGATCGTGATTGCTCTGAGCACGGACGAGGAGATCGGCTCGCCGACCGGCGGCCCGATCATGGAGCGAGCCGCGGAGGGAGCGGCTGCGGCTCTTGTGCTGGAGCCGGCACGGCCGGGCGGTGAGCTCGTCCTCGAGCGAAAAGGCATGGCTCAGGGGCAGCTCACTGCGCGTGGACGTACGGCGCATCCCGGCGTCGATCCCGAGCGAGGCCGCAGCGCTCTAATCGCGCTTGCAAATGCGGCGATTGCTCTCGAGGCCATGAGTGACCCCAGCGCCGGGATCACGTGTACTGTGGGTTCGTTGCATTCGGGGTCGCGGCCCAACGTTGTTCCGTCCGATGCAGTCCTCGAGTTCGACCTCAGAGCTCCTGACGCGCAATCGTTCGAACGCGGTATCCGCGCGATCGAGTCGATCGGTGCGTCGCCAGCGGTTCCCGACGTATCGATCGACATCGAATGGCGAGGTACGTACCCCCCGATGTCAGCCACCGTGGAATCACGGCGCTTGCTTGCGGTTGCACGGCAGGTCGGGACGGCGCTTGGTTTGCCCATCCGAGGCGTGTCCACCGGCGGCGCATCCGACGGCAATGCGATAGCCGCCCTCGGGATCCCTGTCCTCGACGGGCTTGGACCGGTTGGCGGCGGTGCGCACGGGCCCGACGAATATGTCGAGCTCGATTCACTTCCAGATCGCGGCGCCCTCCTCGCCGGTGTCCTCTTGGCGCTCGGTCGAGGTCATGTCTAAGTCGGAGGTGATCCTTGTTGGTGAAGGCTGATTGAATCAACCCCGGCGATGCCCGTAACGGACGTGTCGGACCGAGGACGCCCACATCACTCGGGCTCGAGGGCGTCCCGGCCGAAGTCAGTTACTGGGCCAGCACGCTGCTGGGCAACTCCGTGCTATCTCGGCGTAGCGTCGGTACGCGACGTTGACGACATCCGGCGGGTTGATGTGCATTTCCTCGTGCAAGTCCAACGGCGTAATGAAAGGCGGCTGAACTCTCCAGGACACGCTTGTCTTGGCTCCAGAGCAGTTCCTCGAATTCGCGAAAGGGTTCGTCAGGCTGATCCAGCTGCACCGTGCGCAGCGTGTAAGGTTCGACCAATCACGGTGAACGGTCGATTGACGGTAGAGGTGTACGCGACTCCCGTCGCTCCCCCGCGAGCGCGGGATTCCCCGCCGAGCGCAGGCCATCAGCTATCGAGCTGAGGAGCGTTTCGGGCTCACCTCGGGTATGCCTAGAGCCCAACCCGAAGGTTCCGCCCCCCCCAGAATTGGTGTGCCCCGGCTTTCGTAGAGTCGGATAACTGGATGTCATGCTCCTGTCTCGATTAGGAGGCAGCCATGGGAAGACGGGGTTACCCGGCCGAGTTCCGGCGNNCGCGTCGTGGATCTCGTCGAGGCCGGGCGCAAGGTCACCGATGTTGCCCGTGATCTCGGCGTCAGCAATCAGACGATCTACACTTGGCGGCGCCAGGAACACATCGATCGGGGACTCGTCGCGGGTCTGTCGTCAGTCGAACGCGACGAGCTGGCCGCGGCGAAGCGGCGGATCCGCGAGCTGGAAGCCGAGCTCCAGATCCATCGGCACGCACTCCTCACCGAGCTGATCCGCCGAGTCCACCTCGAGGGCCGGGCCACCTACGGGGCTCGGCGCGTCCATGCCGAACTCGTCCTGG